>NZ_JBEXUX010000037.1:0-102930 GCF_040629175.1 Embleya sp. NPDC005971
CGGCATCCCGCCGAAACCGGCGAATCCACCGGTGCCCGAGCCGAGGCCGGGCCGGTTCCGGCTCTTCGGACCGATGGTCCGCGAACCCGCCCGAGTTTTTGACCGACGTGAGGGAAGGCATCCGCATGGTCCGGAAGAAGATCGGCGACCGCGTGCCGCGACGCAGGCTCTGGTTCTCGATCCTGGCGGCGGTCGCGTTGTGCGGAGCCGCGGTCGGTGGCCTGGTCGGCTACCGGGCGCTCTCCGACAGCGATGACCCGGACCGGGCGGTGACCGTCGACGAGGCGTCCCGCCTGGCGGCGTCGCGGCTGACGTTGTATCAGGCCAGTCCGGTCGCGGTGGCCCTCACCGCGGCCGAGGGCGGCGGGGTCACGATCCGCGTCGAGGCGGTCGTGGACTACCGCACGCGCCGGGCCGTGGGCGGCTACCAGGTCACCGGAGCCGCCGGCCAACTCGACCGCGGCCTGATCGTCTGGGACGGCGCCGGTCTGGGCCTGGCGCCGGTGCCGGCAGGCGTGGACGGTCCGGCGTGGCAGCAGGCCGAGCACATCCCCCGCCAGGGCTGGTCGTCGCGGGCCTACACCGCCGACCCCCTGGACTCCGGGCTCAGGTTGCTGATCCAACTCGGAGCCGACCGGCCCGACAACCCGCTGCTGCTGGCGCAGTCCGGGGCGCGCTGGCTGGGTCACGATCGTATCCAGGACCGGAAGTACGACAGGTTCTCCGGTCCGCGCGCCCAGGACGCGACCGACGGCAAACTCTCGCCGCTGACGTACTGGGTCGACGGCGACGGCACGCTGCGACGCGCGACGATGCGCATGCCGGGCCTGGGCACCCCGACGACCGTCGAGATCGCCGGGCGCGACGACAAGGCGCGGATGCCCGAGGCGCCGTGGATCGCCGGCTGACGTGCGCCGAGGGCGGGGCGGCTCCCCGACGGCCGATCGGGCTTCGTGACATCCCGACCCGCCTGCCGAGCGGCCCGGTCGACCCGCCCCGGCGCACGCCGGCCGCGCTCAGCGTGGCTGCGGCATCGCGGTGGTGCCGGTCGGCAGGGCGTAGCGGTCGGGGTCGACCGTCCCGGGCAGGTCCGTCGCCGGCCGGCCGGGTGCCATGGGGTCGGGCATCGAGGGTTGGGCGGGCGGGGCGGGCACGGCGTGGAACGCGACGCCGGGCGGCGGCTGGACATGGACGATCCGGCCCGCCGGGACGGCCCGGCGCGGGGTGACGGCGCACCCGGCGAGATCCTCCAGACCGTTCGGGCTCTGTGTCGTGGGCGAGTTGCCGGTGAAGCAGTTGCCGGGGTCGGTCGAGGCCGTCACCAGGTCGACGCCGTTGTCCGTGACGCGGTTGCCTTCGACGCGGTTGCCGACGGCCGGATGCCCGGCCGGGTCGGTGACCACGACCCCGGCCGAGCGATTGCCCCGGACGAGGTTGCGCGCGATGCGATTCTCCTGGCCGCCACCGATGCCGATGCCGATCCCGAAGCCTCCGTCGGCCTGTTCGGGCGAGTCCGAGGCGTTGTTGTCGGCGACCACGTTGCCGGCGATCACCGCGCCGTGTTGCGGCGCGAGCGCCTCCAGGTCGTTGGAGTTCACCGTCACTCCGACGCGGTTGCCGACGACACGATTGCCGAGTACCGACAGGCCCTCCGAGGCATTGGTGATCTCGATGCCCACCGCGTTGCGCTCCACCGTGTTGCCGCGCACCAGCGTGTCGCACGGCTTGCACTGGCCGACGTAGATACCGGAATCGGCCTGTCCGGAAGCGTAGGAGTCCTCGATGATCCCGCCGCGCGCGTCGAACGCGTAGATGCCGTAGAGCCCGTTGTTGTACGCCGTCACCTTGGTGGCCCGAAACCCCTGCACCATCGGGAAGCGGGTGGTGTCCAGCGGATTGTAGGCCGAGCCGCCGGCGCCGCGCTGTTGCAGGCGCTCGTCGGTGACGCCGGTGAACAGCACGCCGTTGGCGAGGTAGCCGCGGACGGTGAGGTTCTCCACCACCGAGCCGGCACCGGTGACGGTGATGCCATTGGCGAGCCGCACACCGCCGTCGAAGACCACCGTGTTGCGGTCGGTGCCGCGCAGCACCACGCGCGGCGTGGCGACCCGCACGCTCTCGCGGTACACGCCGGGGTCGACCAGCACCGTGTCGCCCTCGCGAGCGACGTCCACCGCCTTCTGTACCGTGCGGAAGTCCTGCGGTACCCGAACCACGTTCCCGGCCGGGTGCCGGTCGTCGGACGACGGGGAATCCGTCGACGAGCAACCCGCGAGCGCCACCGCGACACCGACCAGCAGCAGCGACAGGCGTCGCGGCGTTCTCGTCCGGAGGGCGGCGGGCCGAGTCGTCGGACGGGGCAACAGGCGTGGAAGAGACAAGAGTTGCATGACAGGTGTTCTATCGTCTGCAATATCGCGCATGCACACCGAACCGAAGAGCCCGCAGGAGCCGGCGCGACCCGCCACGTCCGGATTGGGACGCAGAGCCCTGTTCGCGACCGGAGCGGCGCTGGCCGCAGCGGTCGGCGCGGCGGCGGAGCCGGTGGCGAACCACGCTCGGCCGCAAGGCCGCGGTACCGGGTCCGGCGCCTCGCCGGCGGCGATCCGCTTTCACGGCCTGCGCCAAGCCGGGGTGACGGAGCCGCAGTTGCCCGCCACGCAGATGTTGTCCTTCGATCTTCCGCCGAGGTCCGTCGCCGCGGACCGCGAGACCCTGCGCAACGTCCTCGCCGCGCTGACCGGCACCCTCTCCGGCGCGGCCGCCGGCACGCTGCCCGATCCGCGTCTGCACACCGGAGAGACGACCCGACTCGCGTGCGTCGTCGGCGTCGGCCCCGCGCTCGCGTCCCGGCTCGCCCTGAACGTGCCCGCCGAACTGGCCGACCTGCCGGCCTTCCCCGACGATCGCCTGGATGCGGCCCGCGGCAACGGCGACCTACTGCTCCAACTGTGCGCCGCCGACCGCTGGACACTGACCGTGGTCGCCGAACTGGCCGCCACCGCCGCGCAGTCCGCCGGCGCCGTCCCGCGCTGGACCCAATCCGGCTTCCTGCCCCACACCGCCCCCGGCGTCACGCCGCGAAACCTCTTCGGCTTCAAGGACGGCACCGCCAACCCCGACGACACGGCCGCAGGGCGCTGGGTCTGGGGCCCACCGGGAGCCCACGAGCACGGAACCATCCTGGTCTACCGCAGAATCCACATGGACGTCGCCGGTTTCGCGGCAATCCCCGAGGACCGGCAGAACAAGATGATCGGCCGCCGCATCGGGGACGGCGTCCCGCTCACCGGCACCGCCGAACACGATGATCCGGACATCTACGCCAAGCACGCGGACGGCGCCTACATCATCCCCGTGACGGCCCACGTCCGGCTCAGCAGCCCCCGGCTCGACGGAGGCGCCCGGATGCTCCGCCGCAGCTACAACTACGACGACGGACCGGACGACCGAGGGCTGCTGTTCTGCGCGTTCATGCGCGACCCCGCCCTGTTCACCCGTGTACAAAACCGCCTGGCCACCCGCGACGCGCTGATCCCCTTCATCGAACACCGGGCCTCGGCGGTGGCCTACGTGCTTCCGGGCATCAACCCGGGCGGAACCCTGGGCGAACAACTCTGGAGGTAACACCGGCTCCCCGTGCGGGCGTTCGGGGGTCGGATCCGGGTGGATCCCGGCGAGTCCCGGTGGACCCCGTCGAGCGAGTCGTCGTGGACAATGCCCTGGCCCCCGAACTCCTGTACCGGAAGGTCTCTTTCGTGCGCCCGAAATAGACCGCTCGGCCGCACGATCCTCGTGCTGGTGGCGGCCAATGGCCTGCTGCTGTGGTCGTTGGCCCACGACGCGGTCGCCGGCAGTGTCGGCATCGGTGAAGTGGTCCTGTTCGCCCAGGCCACGGCGGGTGTGAGCGCGCTGGCTTTCGGCGGTCTGAGCTGGGCGTTGCCGCCGGCCGCGCACTCGGTGGCGGCGGTGCTCGCATTGGAGACGGAGATGGCCGAGGCCGGGCGACTGACCACGGGCGAGCGGAGCGCGGACGCACTGCCGCGCACGGCCCTCCTGGACGGCACCCGGGTGGCCGAGCACGGCACACACGAGGAACTGCTCGCCCGGGGCGGCCCGTACGCCGAGCTGTACGGCATCCAGGAGTCGTCGTACCGCGCGGGATATCGCCTCGGTGGCGATCGGGGGGAGGACGCCTGACGGACCGGCCGAGGCCGCGCGGGTGACCACCACCCCGGCGCCGAACCGGAATCCGACACGCCCGGTTCGCTCGGGTTCACGGCAGGACGGCGACCGTCAGCGGGAGTCGGCCGACGGGCAGGCGGGTGGTGGCCCCGGTGGCGGTGTCGACCAGGGTGAGGCCGTCCCAGCCGCCGTCGCGGGTGAAGCCGCCGGAGACGTACGCGATGCGGCCGTCGCGGGACAGGGTGACGCTCTCGTGCGGGCCGTCGAGCGGGACGACCCGTTCGCTCCCGTCGGGGGCGCGGATGGTGAGCGATGGACCGGCGTCGACGTCGGAGTCGATCGGGCCGGTGGCGACGACGTAGAGGGTGCCGTCCGGGGCGACGGTGACGCCGTGCTGGTGGGCGTTGGCGGTCATCGGCTCGATGGTGACCCGGCCGGTCGCCGGGTCGACGACGGCGAGGCGCTCGCCCTCGAAGGGGAGCAGCAGGGCGCCGTCGACGGGGCGGACGGCGGTGTAGTGGGGCTTGAGCCACGAGCCGAGGCCGCCGCGGGTGCCGTACGGGGCGACCTCGATCCGCCGGGTGGCCCAGTCGGCGGTGGCGACGGTGGTGACGTCGAAGGAGTCGTGGTCGGTGACGTACACGTGGCGGCCGTCGGCGGAGATGTCCACGTCGAAGGGACGGCGGCCGACCGGGACGACCCGGGCGACCTTACGGCCGGCGGTGTCGACGACCTCCAGGAAGCCGTTGCCGCCGGGCACGTTGACGCCGACGTAGACCCGGGTGCCGTCGGGGGACAGGGCGATGCCCATGCCGCCGCCCCGGTACTCGCCGGTGGTGACGCGGCCGGTGCGGGTGGTGTACGGGATGAGCGCGGTGCGGGTACGGGTGCGGGTGTCGACGACGGCGACGCCCTCGGCGGTGGCCACCCACGCGGTGCCGTCGGGGGCGACGGCGAGCCCGTAGGGGGCGGTGCCGACGCGGACCGAGCCGAGGGCGGCGGCGGGGCCGGGGCGGGACGGGTCGACGAAGGTGACGGTGTCGGCGCCGAAGTCGGTGACGAGCAGGGTGGTGGACGGCGAACCCGGCACGGGCGCGACGGCCGGAGCCGAGGCCGCGAAGGGCGCGGCCGGGGCGGGCGACGGCGCCGGAGCGCGTGCGGGCGGGGACCCGGCGCAGCCGGCGAGCAGGACGGCGGCGAGCGCGGCGAGCACACCGGCGCGGCCGGCCGTGGCCCGGGCGTTCACGGTCGGTCCGGGCGGGAGTCGTCGGCCCGCACGGCCTCGGCGGCCCGCAGGGCGGCGGCGATCTCCCGGAAGCCGCGGCGTTCGGCGTGGACACGGGCGGTGACGTCGTCGCCGTCGGGCAGCAGGGGGTCGGCCCCGTGGGCGAGCAGGACGTCCACCACCTCGCGATGGGCGAGCCCGCCGTCGCCGAGGATCACGGCCTCCAGCAGGGCGGTCCAGCCGAGGTCGTTGACGTGGTCGACGTCGATGTCGGTCTCGGCGAGGACGGCGCGGACGTACTCGACGTGGCCGCGCTCGGCGGCCGGGATCACGGACACCCCGCCGAACCGGTTGCGCAGGGCGACGTCCGGCCGGCCGGGCAGCAGGGCACGCATCATCGGCACGCTGCCGGTGACCCCGGTGACCAGCCACGGACTGTCCAGCCGGGCGTCCTGGGCGTTGACGTCGGCCCCGGCCTCCACCAGCAGCGCGGCGACGGCGACCCGGTCGGCGAGGGCGGCGCGCAACAGCGGAGTGCGACCGGCGGCGTCCCGCGCCCCGAGGTCGGCACCGGCGGCCGACGCCGCGCGCACGGCGTCGAGGTCACCGCGGTCGACGGCATCCGACAGGGCCCGGTCGGCCGGGGTCAGGGGGCGGTCGGTCATCACGATCTCCTTCACGAGGCGGGACGGCAACCCCCATCCTGCGCCGCCACCCCCGCCCCGGCGTCGGCGCCCCGACCGGTCCGACGGCGACGAATGGTGGACGGCGAGATCATCCGATCGGCCGATCCCACGCCCACCCGCCACGCCGCCCGCGCCGAACAACCCCGGCCGCCCCGCTCGGCACACCGGCACGCCTCCACCACCCCACGCCCGGCCACCGCACCCCCGCCGAGGAGTTCGCCGCCCTGCTCGACGCGTTCCGCGACCACCCGTGCTGCGTCGCCGACTCCCGCATCGCCGACGGCGTGGACGCGGTCCGCACCGCCGCCCGCGACGAACCGAGCACGCCCGGTTGCTCGACCGGGAGGGCGAGATCGGCACCCTGGCGATCGGCGCCCGCGCCGACCTCGTCGTCCTGGCCGCCGATCCGCTGCAGGATCTCGCCGTACTGGCCGACCCCGCCCGGCAGATGCCCCTGGTCGTCCAGGGGGGAGCCATCGTCCGGGACGGTCACCGCACCGGCTGACCCGGGTCGGCGGGGTCCGCGTTCCCCGGCGAGCCGCCACCCCCGCAGGCGTCGGGCGCGTAGCGCCGGAACCGGCGGACGGCCCGGCCGGTTCGCTCTCCCGCCGCGGCGGCGGAGAGGCAAGGGACGACTGGGAAGCTGTCCGTCATGACGGACGGGGCAAGTGGGGTCGAGGGTAGGCCGGTTCGCCCGGGCAAGTACTCGCGGGTCGAGCGCGAGAGACGGTTCCTGGCGGCCGGCCCCCCGGACCCGTCGGCGGTGACCGCCATTCGTGCCATCACCGACCGGTACGTGCACGGCACTCGGTTGCGGCTGCGGCGAGTGCACTTCGGGGACGGTCGCCGCGAGTTCAAGCTCACCCAGAAGGTCCCCGTCCGTCGGCCCGGCGCCGTCCAGGGCCTGATCACGAACACGTATCTGTCGCCCGCCGAGTACGACGTGCTCGCCGCGCTGCCGGCCGCGGTGTTGTGCAAGACGCGTTTCGCCGTGCCCCCCTTGGGCGTCGATGTCTTCGAGGGCCGGCTTCGGGGCCTGGTGCTCGCGGAAGCCGAGTTCGGCACCGACGAGGAGGCGCGGTCGTTCGCGCCGCCCGGCGAATGCGTGGCGGAGGTCACCCACGACGTGCGTTTCACGGGCGGGCGCCTGGTCCGAGCCTCCCGCGACGAGTTGCTCCGGTGGTTGGCCGAGTACGGGATCCGTCCGGAAGGCTGACGTCGGCTGTGAAGTGGCGCCGTCGACGCCTCGCATGACAGCAGGGCGCGCCGGCGCGATCGGCGCGCGCCACCCGGGTTCGGGGGCACGACACGTGGATGGAGCAACTCGCCGCGTCGATCCGATGAGGGACTCGCGGCATGGTCTATATGTAACAGTATGTGATCATCCGGCCGCATTGGGTGGTTGTGAATCGTCGTCCCATCCGATGCGTGGAGCCGCACACATGCCGTCGACCGCCACGCATCCGAGCCCGCTCACGCCGGTGCGGCCCGCGTCGACGGCTCTCCTCGCGTTCATTCGCGGCTTCGGGCAGGTGGACCTGCAACCCGCCGTCGCCACCGGAGTCCTGTTCCTGGCCGCCCTGTGGGTCGCGGACTGGACGGTAGGGCTGTTCGCGGTCATCGGCACCGCCGTCTCGACCGCGACCGCCGCGGTCCTTGGCGTCGATCGCGGCGCCATCGCCCAGGGCCTGCACGGCTATTCGGGCTGTCTGACCGGCATCGCGCTGGTGACCTACCTGGGCAACCATCCCTCGACCTACCTCCTCGCCGTACTCGGCGCGATCCTCTGCCCGCTGCTCGGGGCGGCCCTGACGACGCTGCTCGGCCCGTACGGACTGACGCCGCTCACCGCGCCCTTTTGTCTCGTGTCCGGCGTGATGGTGCTCGGCGCACCGTCCTTCGATCGCATCTGGCACGGTTCGCCGGCCGCGCTCGCCGACACCACGGCGCGCGTCGACATGCTGACCTGGGGCGACATCCGGCGGGCGTTCTTTTCGAACGTCTCGCAGATCTTCCTGGTCCAGGAGTGGCAGGTCGGCCTGATCATGCTGCTGGGACTGACCTTCGCGGGTCTGCGGGTGGTGGGATTCGCGGCCCTCGGCAGCATGGTCGGCATCCTCACCGCATGGGCGCTGGGAGCGCCGAACACGCTGATCGCCCAGGGCATCTACGGATACAACGCGGTCCTGGTCGCGATCGCGGTGGGTGCGGTCCTGCTGGCCGGGACCGTCCCGAACGGCCTGTACGCGCTCTTCGGCGCCGCCGCGGCCACCGGCCTGACCGCCGCGCTCACCACGCTGTTCAAGACCTTCGGCGGCCACACCTTCACGTGGCCCTTCATCCTCACCACGTGGGTGCTGATGGCGGCCGTGCCCGGGCTTCCCCGGCTTCGGCCCGCGCGTGCGCCCGCGCCTTCGGGCGATCCCGTCGCCGTCCCCGGCCCATCCCCCCTTCCGGAAAGGCACCCGCGATGAATCTGGCCCCTCGCGAGATCGACAAACTGCTCGTCTACGTCGTCGCCGATCTCGCCCGCAAACGACGCGAGCGCGGACTGCGGCTCAATTACGCGGAGTCCGTCGCGCTGATCACCGAGGCGATCCTGGAGGGCGCCCGCGACGGCAAGACCGTGGCCGACTGCATGGAACTGGGTCGGCACATCGTCGGCAAGAACGTCGCGATGCCGGGCGTACGCGAGATGCTCCCACTTCTACAGGTCGAGGCCACGTTCGTGGACGGCACCAAGCTGGTCTCGTGCCACGACCCCATCGGCGGTTGAGCCGGTGGCCGGCTCGGACCGGGTCGTCGCGGTGTGCGGGCACGAGGCCGACGCCGGCCGTGCGTTGCGCGCGATCCTGCCGCCCGGCGTGGACGCGGTGGCCGGTGGGCGCGCGCTGTATCGCCGCGTGAGCGAACTCGTGCGCGAGGGCGTGCGGGTGTGCGTGGTGCCGATGACCCTCGGACGTCAACCCGGCCTGGCCGCGGACGCCGCGCGCACGCTGCGCTCGCTCGCTCCCGGCCGCGGTGCGCGCGTCGTGTTGGCCGAGCCGTTCGCGACCTGTGTGCACCTCGTCGGGTGGCTGCGGGCGGCGGCCCGGCGCGCCCCCGCGGACGCGGCGCTGTTGATCACCGCGCCCGGCGGCGATCCGTACGAGGACGCCGAGTTGGCGCGCGTGGCCAGTCTGGTCCGGTGCCACGGCGGGTATCGCGTCGTCGAGGTCTCCTTCGTCGGCGGTGATCCCGATCCGGTCGAGGGGCTGCGTCGCTGTCGTCTGCTGGGCGCCGAGCGGGTGGCGGTGCTGCCGGCCGCCTTCGCCGCGCCGGACGTCGCGGCGATCCCGCGCGCGGTGTCGACGGGTCCGCTGCTTTCGCCGGCCGCGCTGGCGGAGGTGCTCGCGGCGCGCGTGGCCACCGCGTGGGCCCGGTACGACGCCGGCGACGCGGGCCTGACCGGCGCCCCGCTCGCCGATCACGACCACGGCCTCGCGCACAGCCACCGGCCCGGGCCCGGGCCCGACGGTCGCGGCGGTGACCACGACCACCCGTCCGCTCACGGGCACGACCACCGCGTCCACCGCCACTTCCACCCCCACCCGGACCCGACCGCGCCGGTCGCCGGAGCCGCCCCGTCCCCGCCACCGGGCGCGGAGTTCCCGTTGCCCGCCGACACCAGGAGTACCGCATGAAACCCCGCCCGAGATACCTGTACGCCGACGACCCGATCGAGATCAACGCCGGTCGTCGCACGCTGAAGGTCACCGTGCGCAACACCGGCGATCGTGCCGTGCAGATCGGTTCGCACTACCACTTCTTCGAGGTCAACTCGGCGCTGTCCTTCGACCGAGGCCAAACCCTGGGCATGCACCTGAACATCGCCGCCGGTACGTCGATTCGGCTCGAACCCGGCGGCACCCGCGAGGTGGAACTGTGCGAGTACGCGGGCACCGGTCGCATCGTCGGCTTCAGCGGACTGCTCAACGGCAGCCTCGCGTCCCACCCGGTGCGGGTGGAGGCGGTGCGCAGGGCGATCGAGCTGGGCTTCGAAGGCGCCGAGGGTGTGGCGTCCCCGAAGAAGTCCGCCCCCGTCGACTCCGCTGCCGCGAAGACCCGTGCCGCGAAGCCCGGAGCCGGGCGCAAGGCTCCCGCGGCCGGCCGCAAGGCTCCCGCCGCCAAGAAGAAGAAGGGTTCCTGACCGATGCCCATCCTGACGCGCAAACAGTACGCGGACCTGTTCGGCCCGACCGTGGGCGACCGCTTCCACCTCGCGGACACCAATCTGCTGGTCGAGGTGGAAAAGGACTTCAGCGAGGGCCAGTACGGCGACGAAGTCGTCTACGGCGGTGGCAAGTCCTTCCGCGACGGCATGTCCGCCGACCCGCAGGCCACCTCCGCCCAGGGCGCCCTGGACACGGTGATCACCAACGTCGTGCTGATCGACCCGATCGCGGGCATCGTCAAGTGCGACATCGGCATCAGAAACGGCATGATCGCCGGCATCGGCAAGTCCGGCAATCCGCAGACCCAGGACCGGGTCGACCCGAACCTGGTGATCGGCCCGGGCACCGAGGCCATCTCCGGCGAGCACCTGATCGCCACCCCCGGCGCGATCGACACCCACGTGCACCTGATCGCGCCGCAGCAGGCGGAGAACGCGCTGAGCAACGGCATCACCACCCTGATCGGCGGCGGCACCGGACCCACCGACGGCACCAACGGCACCACGTGCACACCGGGGCCGTACAACATCTCCCGCTTCCTCCAGGCGGTCGAGGACTGGCCGGTCAACGTCGGCATCCTCGGCAAGGGCAACGGGAGCCTGCCCGAGGCACTGAACGAGCAGATCGAGGCGGGCGCGTGCGGCCTGAAGGTGCACGAGGACTGGGGCGCGACCCCGGCCGTCGTGCGCAACTCCCTTGAAGTGGCCGACCGTTACGACGTGCAGGTCTCCATCCACACCGACACCCTCAACGAGGGTGGGTTCTTCGAGGACACCCGTTCGGCGATCGACGGCCGCACCATCCACACCTTCCACAGCGAGGGCGCGGGCGGCGGCCACGCCCCCGACATCATCCGGGTCGCCGGCGAGTCGAACGTACTGCCCGCGTCGACCAACCCGACGCTGCCGTACACCCGCAACTCGGTGGACGAACTCCTGGACATGGTGATGGTCTGCCACCACCTGAGCCACGAGATCCCCGAGGACGTCGCCTTCGCCGACAGCCGGGTGCGGGCCGAGACGATCGCGGCCGAGACCGTGCTGCACGATCTTGGGGTGATCAGCATCATCGCGTCCGACTCGCAGGCCATGGGCCGGGTCGGCGAATCGGTCACCCGCGCCTTCCAGATCGCCCACCACTGCAAGGACCAGCGCGGCAAACTGGCGGGCGACAGCGAGCGCAACGACAACCGGCGCGTGTTGCGGTACCTGGCCAAGGTCACCATCAACCCGGCCATCGCCACCGGCATCTCCGATCACGTCGGGTCGATCGAGAAGGGCAAACTCGCCGACATCGTGCTGTGGCCGATGCACTCCTTCGGCGCCAAGCCCAAGATGGTGATCAAGGGCGGCATCGTCTCGTGGGCCCGGATGGGCGACCCCAACGCGTCCCTGCCGACCCCGCAACCGGTGTACTACCGGCCGATGTTCGGCCGGCTCGGTCGCGCCCTGCAGGCCACCCACGTCACCTTCATGTCGAACGCGGCCATCGACAACGAGGTGCCGCAGCGGCTCGACCTCAAGCGGCAGATCAAACCGGTGTGCCGCACCCGCACCATCGGCAAGCACAACATGATCCGCAACGACGCCCTGCCACACATCGAGGTGGACCCCGAGACCTACCGGGTCACCCTCGACGGCGAGGTCGCCTCCATCGCGCCGGCGGCCGAACTGCCGTTGAATCAACTCTTCTTCCTGGCCTAGAGCGGATGTGTACGGAGCAGGAGGGCGCGGCGGAGGGAAGCGCCCCACCCGCCGAGGCGCCCGGCCACGCGGGCCGCGGTCTCGATCCCCTGTTGGTGATCCTGCAACTGACCGACTCCGCGTTCCCGAGCGGCTTCTACACGCTCTCGCACAGCCTGGAGGGCTTCGCGCAGGCCAAGGCCGTGGACCCGGACTCGCTGCCGGCACTGCTCGAGGACCTGCTGCGACACGGCGTCGGGCCCACGGACGCCACCGCCCTCGCGCTCGCGCACCGGGCCGCGGCGGCCGGGAACCGTGCGGACGTGATCGACGTCGACGAGCACCTGTACGCGACCAAGCTCAGCCGCGAGATGCGCCTGGCCTCGACCCGGACCGGGCGCCAACTCCTGGACCTGGCACAAGAGATCTTCGATCGACCGCAGATCGCCGACTACCACCGAGCGGTCACCGCCCGCGAGGCGATCGGAACCCAGGCCGTGGTCACCGGTGTCGTCTACGCCGCCACCGGGGTGGCGGTGCGGGCAGCCGTGGCCGCCGACCTGTTCGCGTACTGCGTCAGCTTCGCGGGCGCGGCGCTGCGCCTGCGGCTGACCGATCACCGCAGCACCCAGGCGCTGTTGCGGCACGTCGCGCCGGTGATCGAAGAGACCACCGAGCAGGCGCTGCGGCGCGACCGGGCCGATCTCGGGGCGAGCGTGTTCGCCTGCGACGTCATGTCCGGCCGGCACGAACGGGCCGAGGCACGCCTGTTCGCCAGTTGAGCAGCGCCCCCCGGCAGCACACCATCCCATCGCGAGAAGGGCACCACATGGACGACAACGTCTTTCGGATCGGCATCGGCGGCCCGGTCGGCTCGGGCAAGACCGCGCTGATCGAGGCACTGGTCCCGCTGATGATCGCGCGCGGCAACCACCCCGCGGTGATCACCAACGACATCTACACCCAGGAGGACGCCCAGCACGTGCGCCGCACCCTGGACGGCATCCTCGAACCGGGCAGGATCGTCGGGGTCGAGACCGGCGCCTGCCCGCACACCGCCGTGCGCGACGACCCGACGATGAACCTCGCGGCCGGCGCCGAGATGCTGGAGCGATTCCCCGACGTCGACACGCTGCTGTACGAGAGCGGCGGCGACAACCTCACCCTCACCTTCAGTCCGGCACTCGCCGACCTGTTCGTCTTCGTCCTCGACACCGCCGAGGGGGAGAAGATGCCGCGCAAACGCGGGCCCGGCATCACCGAATCCGACCTGCTGGTGATCAACAAGGTGGACATCGCACAGTACGTGCGCACCGACGTCGCGGTGATGGAGTCCGATGCGATCCGGGTCCGCGACGGCGCCCCCGTGATCCTCACCGACTGTCTCGGCGGTCGGGGCGTGCAGGACGTCGCCGACTTCCTGGAAGCGCGCCGCAAGGTACTGATCTGACGTGCGCACGGCACTCGACCGACTCGCGCCCCGGTACTACGAGACGCCCCGGGTGCCGGGCCCGATCGCGGCACTGGCGTCGGTTCCGGACACCCTGCCGGTCGGCTCGCCCGCCAAGGTCGGCATCCTCGACCTGGGCTTCGCGGTCCGCTCCGGGCGGACCGAACTGGTCGAGCGCTACCAGAAGTCGCCGCTGCAACTGATGCGACCGATGTGGTTCGACCCGCATCTGACCGACATGGCCTACGTGTTCGTGATGTCCACCGGCGGCGGCGTGGCCCAGGCCGACCGCTACCGGATGGACTTCGACTGCGGACCCGACACCAGGGTGCATGTGACGACCCAGTCGGCGACCAAGGTCTACCGGATGGAACACGACTACGCGACCCAGCGCGTGCACCTCACCGCGCGGGCCGGATCCTACGTCGAATATCTGCCCGACCCGATCATCCCCTTCGCGGACAGCCGCTTCTACCAACACACCGACGTCGTCGTCGAACCGGGCGCCACGGTGCTCCTGAGCGAGACGATCACCGCCGGCCGGCTGGCCCGGGGCGAACGGCACGCCTACCGCACCCTCGCCGGCGATCTGCGGATGCGCCGCCCCGACGGCCGATTGCTGGTGGTCGACACGCTGCGCCTGGAACCCGGTACGGCCGGTGTGCTCGGCCCCGGGGTCTTCGCCGGGCACGACCTCGTCCACACGCTGCACGTGGTCACCGATCGGGTGCCCCCCGAACGCATCGCGGACGCCCTGCACACCGCGTTGGCCGGCCAAGACCTGCGTTTCGGCGTCAGCACTCTGCCGCACGACTGCGGCGCGTGGCTGCGCCTGCTCGACCACTGCCCGATGCGCGTCGAAGCGGCCCGACTCGCCTCCTGGGACGCGGCCCGACGACTCCTGACCGGCGGACCCGCGCCGGACCTGCGCAAGTCCTGACCAAGAGGATTCCCATGTCGATCGACACCGCCCTCGCTCCGATGCCGGCCGGTTACGACTCCGGCGACACCGCGTGGTTGCTCGCCTCCACCGCGATGGTCCTGCTGATGACGCCGGGTCTGGCGTTCTTCTACGGCGGCATGGTGCGCACCAGGCACGTCCTGATGATGGTGAAGATGAGCTTCGCCGCGCTGTGCTTCGGCAGCATCCTGTGGTTCGCCGTCGGCTACTCCCTGGCGTTCGGGCCGGACGTCGGCGGTGCGGGGCTGATCGGCGATCTGGACCACTCGTTCATGCGCGGGATCGAGTTCAACACGCTCACCGGTCGAATCCCGACCTATGTGTACAGCACCTTCCAGATGGGCTTCGCGATCGTCACCGTCGCGCTGATCAGCGGGTCGATCGCGGACCGGGCCACGATGAAGGGTTGGCTCGTCTTCGTGGCCGCCTGGCTGCTGATCGTGTATGTGCCCGTCGCGCACTGGGTGTTCGACCCCGACGGGTGGATCGTCGAGCATCTGGGTGCGGTGGACTTCGCGGGTGGCCTGCCGGTCGAACTCAACTCCGGCGTGTCGGGTCTGGCGGTCGCGTTGGCCTTGCGCACCCCGGCCGACCTCGCCCGTCGGGAGGAGCGTCCCAACAACATTCCGCTCGTGGTGATCGGCGTGGGCCTGTTGTGGTTCGGCTGGTTCGGCTTCAACGCCGGTTCGGCCCTCGGCGCACAGGGCACGGCCGCGACGGCGTTCCTGAACACGCAATTGGGTGCGGCCGGTGCGATGGTGACCTGGCCGCTGGTGGAGAAGTGGCGCACCGGGCGGGTCAGCACGGTCGGCGTGGTGTCCTCGGCGGTCGCGGGCATGGTCGCCATCACTCCGGCGTGCGGTGAGATCGATCCCTTCGCCGCCTTGATCACCGGCCTGGTCACCGGTTTCGTCTGCGCGTTCGCGATCACCTGGAAGTATCGCGTCGGCGTGGACGACACCCTGGACGTGGTGGGCGTGCACGGGGTCGGCGGCCTGATCGGCCTGATCATGGTCGGCCTGTTCGCGACCGCCCGGATCAGCGGCCACGAGGGCCTGTTCTACGGCGGCGGCCTCGCCCTGCTCGGCAAACAACTGGTGGCCATCGCGAGCGTGGCGGCCTTCTCCTTCCTCCTCACCTGGATCATCGCCAAGGCCATCGACGTCACGATCGGCTTCCGCGCCGTCCACCCGTACGAAGCCGTCCCCGGCGAAGCCGAGGAGCGCGCATACGACTTCCGTACCGCCGAACGCCTCGGCGCACTCCAGCCCGACGGCCCCACCACCTCGGACCGCGAACTGGTCGAACAAATCCGCACCCTCCTCCGCGCCCGCTACGACGACTGAGGCCCCGCGCACCCATGGCGGGCCCGAGCCGTCGGACCCGAGGAGCGTCCGCTCGGCCGCGAGGGACCGGGTGTCGCGTGGGGCGACGTCATGTCGTCGCGGAACAACTGCGTCGCCAATTCCCGCAGGGCCTTCGCGACGGCCTCGGTGTCGTCGGGATCGGGCGCCCCGGCGACTGCCTCGGCCAGGGCCGGGTGCGGTCGCGCGCCGTCCCCGTCGTGCGGGCCGTCGACGAATGCGAAGACGCAGGCGCGAGCGCGAGCCCAGGAGCAGTTCGCGCAACTCGGCATGCGCGAACCGCCGTCCATGGGGCCGTCCTGCGACACGCTGCTCGGCACGGTGTGGCGTTGGGCCCGAGGCCGTGCCGGGGAAGTGGCGTGGTCGGGTCACCCGGTGGGTTGTTGCATGGTGGAGCAGTGGATGCCGCCGCCGCCGGCCATCAGGCGGTCGACGTCGAGTTGCACGATGCTGCGTCCGGGGAACGCGGTGGCGAGGGTGGTGCGGGCCGCCTCGTCCTTGGGGCGGTCGCCGAACTGCGCGGTGATCACGGCGCCGTTGACGACGTGGAAGTTCAGGTAGGAGTCGACGAAGTCGCGTTCGGTGCTGCGGGGTTCGTCCGGGCCTTCGACGGTGGTCACGGTGAGGCGGCGGCCCCGGGCATCGGTCGCGGCGGACAGGATGGCGAGCTGCCGGCGGGCGTCCCGGGCCCAGATGTCGGTGCGGTCGGCCGGGGGGACCTGGACCATGACGACGCCGGGTCGGATGAAACGCGCGGTCACGTCGATGTGATCATCGGTGATGTCCCGGCCCTTGACGCCGGGTACCCACAACATGGTGATGGCGCCGTACGCGCGCAGTACGGCGGCCTCGATCCGCGCCTTGCTCAGGCCCCGGTTGCGGTTTGCGTTGACCAGGCTGCTCTCGGTGGCCATGACCGTGCCGTCGCCGTCGGTCTCGATCGCGCCGCCTTCGCCGACGAAGTCCGCGCGGCCGAAGGGCAGCTGCTCGTACTCGGCGACGTATTCGGCGACGCGGGCGTCGTTGCGGTGGGTCTGCTTGCGGCCCCAGCCGTTGAAGCCGAGCCCGAGCGCGTCGAGTCCGCCCGCGCCGTCGGTGCGGAACACCGGGCACGTGTCCCGCATCCACAGGTCGTCGGTGGGGATCTCGGCGGTGACGGTGACGCCGGGCCCGCAGCGCGCCCGCGCCTCGGCCGCGGCGCGCTCGTCGATCGCGCACATCACCACCGGCTCGAACGCGGCGACCGTTCGGGCGATCAGCGCGATGTCCGCCTGCACGCCCGCCAGTCGGCGGCCCCAGATGGAACGGTCGGCCGGCCAGGACATCCACGTGCGCGCATGCGGGACGTGGTCGGCAGGCACGTGCCGGCGCGGCGCACCGTCGGCGGACGCCGGCGCCGGATCGGCGGACGTGGTTCCGGCGCCCATGACGGCGGCACCCCATTCGGCGGCTCGCCGCAGGATGCCGCGGTGGGGAGCGGGCTGTTCGGGCATACGGTTCTCCGATCCGGGCCCCGGTCCGCGCGGCGCGGGTTGTGGGCCGACGGGGGTGCCATTCCACGCGGATGGCTCGTGGCGGCGGGTCCGGCGTGGGTCAGTCGCGCGGCTGCGGTCCCAGTTCCAGGGCCAGTGCGCCGCGGAGCAGGAAGCGGGCCCGATCCAGGGGGAGCGAGCCGGCCAGCCAGCGTTCGCTCAGGCCCTCGACCAGGGCGGTGAGCCGCTCGGCCGCGTCGGCCGCGACCACGGTCGGGGTGATGTCACCATTGTCCTGCCCGCGGCGGACCAGCGCCTCCGCGTCCCGTACCCACTGCGCGGTCGCCTCGCGGACCTGTAGGCCGAGTTCCGGCACGAAGATGGCGCTCGCCCGGAACTCTCCCCAGGCCGTGCTGTTCTCCATCACCTCCGGGGCGTCCTGGAGTTCGAGCAACAACATCTCCTCCAGGCGACCGCGCGGATCCAGATCCGGATCGCTGTCGGACCACGTGTAGCGCTCGGCGCGCTCGTTGATGAACTCCCAGGTGCGCTGCATGAGCCCGGCCCGGTCGCCGAAGTGGTAGTAGACCAGCCCGACGGACACACCGGCCTCGGCGGCCAGCTCCTCCACCCGCAGGCCGCGCACCCCTCGCCTGGCGATGAGCCCGGCGGCCGTTTCCAAGATCAATGACTGACGGCTCGACACGTTGGCACCCCACCGGGGTGGCGCCCGGCCGCCCCTTGTACTAACTGAATATTCAGTCATCATAGCGCGCGGGTGGTTCCGCGATCACCGTTCCGGCCCCGGCGATCACCGTTCCGGTCCCCGCGCATGCGTCTCGACCCGGTAGCCGGCGACCACGGTCGTGATGACGGCGACGGCGACGATCGCCTCCGCCCACAGGAACGCCGTGTAGTCCAGGATCGAGCCGATGGGCGGATTGCCGGGGGCGGTGTTGCGGAACGCGGCCGGCGCGAACAGCGTCGCGGCCATCCAGCCGAGGGCCGGCCACACCAACCCGCGGCGGCCGGTGACCAGGTACCGGGTGCCGATGACCACCGCGACGGCGAGTGCCCACATGGCCGCCATCATGAAGACGGCGAAGACCAGAACACTGTTGGAGCGGGCCAGGTCGACCGTCACGGCGGCGTCGTCGCCGGCGTCGGCCCGCACGCGGGCGCTGAACAGCGCGTCGTTGTCGGTGAGCGTCATCCGCACCGGAGCCGGCCGCCCGTCGTACAGGGCGGTGAACTCCAGGTCCGTGTCGTACGAGTCGAACGGGTAGTCGGTGACCGCTCCTCCGGCCAACGCGACCGGCAGGTCCGTCGTCGCGATCCGGGTGTGTGCACGGTGGGCCAGGTCGCCGCGCACCGCCGCCGAGGTCCGGACGACCAGGTCGCCGGCCGGGGACAGTCCGTCCGGGTCGGCCATGCGTCCGCGCGGGACGACCGCGACCCGCAGGGTCAGCTCCCGACTTGCGGCGTCCACGCGTTGTACGGACGCGTCGACGTCGACCTGGTCGGGCGCGCCGGACCCGACCACGTGGCGCTCGTCGAGGGCGAGCCGCTCACCGATTTGCAGCCACAGGCCCAGGCCGGCCGCGGCGCACACGCCGGCCGCCACCAGAGCGGGGCCCCACAGGCGGCGACGCGGCTTCGCGGAGTTCTCGGTCGGGCCCGTCCCTGCTCGGCGGTGCTCGCGGGGATCGGGTTCCGTCATCGCCCGGCCGGCGGGACGGCGGGCATGTCGTGCGTGGCGCAGTGGATGCCGCCGCCGCCCGAGGCGATCGTGTCGATGGACAGCGGCACCACCGTGCGGCCGGGGAAGTGGTCGCGCAGGATCTGCTGCGCGCGGTCGTCGGCCTTGTCGTCGCCGAAGCGCGGCACGAACACCGCGCCGTTGGCGACGTAGAAGTTCGCGTACGTGGAGACGAAGCTGTCGCCGTGTCCGGCGATCAAGTCCGGGTCGGGCTGCGGGAGTTCCACGACGTCGAGGGGCTTGCCGCGGGCGTCGACGGCATTTGCCAGGACGGCCTGGGCCTGGTCGCTCGCGCGGGACCACGAGTCCGGCGGCGTCCCGGGAAACGCCCGGTCGAGCAGGACCGTGCCGGGGGTGGTGAAGCGAACCAGGCTGTCGACGTGCGCGTCGGTGATGTCCTCGCCCCGGACACCCGCGAACCAGACGACCCGGGTGACGCCCAGGGTCTGTTCGAGCTCGTCCTCGATCCGCTGCCGGGACTTGCCGGGGTTGCGGTTGTCGTTGACCACCGAACTCTCGGTCACCAGGAGGGTTCCCCGGCCGTCGGTCTCGAACGAACCGCCCTCGGCGACCAGTGGGGCGACCACGCGCGGGATGCCGTAGCGGGCGAGCAGTTCCCGGCCGACCTTCGCGTCGTTGTCGTGCGGCTGCTTGTTCCCCCAGCCGTTGAAGTTGAAGTCCACGCCGGTGAGCCTCCCGGCGTCCTCGACGAACACCGGGACCGTGTCGCGCGCCCACAGGTCGTCGACGGCGAGGGTGATCACCTCGACGCGTCCCCCACAGGCGCTGCGGGCCGCGTCCTCCTGGCCGGGGGAAGCCATCATGACGACCGGCTCGTACTCGGCGACGGCGCGGGCGATCCCGGCGATGTCCGCCCGCACCGGCCCCAGGTCGCTGCCCCAGATCGCCGCGGAGGAGGGCCACGACATGAACGTGCGCTCGTGGCGGTCCCACTCCGCACCGAACACGTGACCGCCGGCCGCGACGGACCCCGGCAACGGCGTGCCGGACGCCTGCCCGGTCGGCGCCGCGGTCGACGGCTCCGCCGCACCGGATCCGCCCGACTCCCCGCACGCGGCGGCGCCGGATCCGAGCACGGCCAGCCCGGCGAGCGACTTCAGCACGTCGCGGCGGGACGGGGAGGCGGGCATGGCGGCTCCGGGCAGGGCTCGGCGGATGCGGCACCGCCGCCCCGGGGGATCTGGTCGGCGGCGTATACCCACAAATCGGGAACGGACCCCCGAACCGCCACGGGGCCGCGTCGGACCGGGTGACGGCCCCGCCGCGACCCGGGCCCTGCCCTGGTGGCGCCGCGCAGCCCGGCACCGCACCTCGCCGCACCGGAGAAACGGTCGAATGAAAAGCCCCATGCGGCCACCCCCCCCGGCACGGCCTCGGTCGACGCGGCCCGACGCGCCGGGATCCGTCGGACCGAGCCCGGCCGGGCGGGGCGCGTGGTGCCGGTGGTGCCGAAGGGTAAGGTGGCGAGCCATGGCCCACGACCGTCGTACCGTAATCATGGAAGCCGCGGCGCGGCTCATCGCCCGCCGTGGGGTCCGGGGCCTGCGCATCGAGGAACTGGCCGCCGAGGCCGGTGTGTCGAACGGGTTGATCTACTACCACTTCAAGGACCGCGCCGGAGTACTGCGCGCGACCCTGGAGTTCATCAACAATCGGGCCGAGCGGTACACGGCCGAACACGTCGCCGCGGAGCACCTGACGGACCCGCGCGCGGTGCTGGAGCAGACGCTGCTCCTGGAGTTCCAGGACACCGCGGAGGTGCGCGAGAACAGCACCGCGTGGGGCGAGTTGCGGGCAAGCGCGATGTTCGACGCCCTGTTGCGCGCCGAACTCGCCGAGGCCACCCGGGTATGGGACGGCGAGGTCGCCGGCCTGATCGCGGCGGTGCTGCCGGCGGTGCCCGCGAGCCTGGCGCTGGAGGCCGCCCAGCGGCTCACGGCGCTCCTCGAAGGGCTCAGCGGGCGCTGGCTGAGCGAGGGGCTGACCCTCGACCGGGCCCGCACGCTGATACTCGGCGCGATCGACGCCGAACTCTCCCGCCTCGGCCGCGCCTGAGGGACCCTCCCAGGTGTCGGCCCGGGGGCTGCGCCCAGGGTCGCCCCGGGGGTCGCGCCGGGCGGTTGCGCACGCGGCAGGCATGGCGCCAACTCCCTTGCTTCATAAGCTCATTGGCGGGTAGACCGCGCCGATCCGCCGATCCGCCGACCCCGTCTGTACACCCCTGCGGCGCAGCGTGCGCCCGGCCGCCGTAGTGGCGCTGCCCGTCCGTGACCCCGTTCGAATCCGCCGCGGTCCAATCCGGTCCGCAGTCTTGACTGATTTTTCAGTCAGTGGAACAGTGTGGACACACCGGACCGGCCTACCCGCCCGCCGCACAACCCGTGGCGCGCGGCGTCACAGGCCGGTCCGGTGGTCACGGGGGCGTCGACGGACGCCGGGTGTCTGGTGCGCCCGGTGCCGTCGGCAACCCCGCGCACCCCGGTCTTCGTCCATCCGTGCCGCCGAACGGCGGAGCTATCACCCGACAGGGAGAGCCAGCCATGCATGGAGCGCGCAGCAACACCCCTCACTCCGATTCCGGGGCGATCGACGCAGGGCCCTCGCGCCGCCGAGTGCTCGGCGGAGTCCTGCTCGGAGCGACCGGCCTGGCGGTCGGCGGTCAGGCGGTCCTGGCCCCGGCCGCGCGCGCCGCGGCGGCCCTGCGGATCCCGGCCGACGACGTCGCGCACGTCCGCACCTGGATGGCCTGGCCGACCAACTCCTCCATCTGGGGCCGTCAGCTCGGCGGCGTGCAGAACGACATCGCCTTGATCGCCCGGACGATCGCCCGGTTCGAACCGGTGATCATGTGTGCGCCGGACGCCGCCGGTGCGAGCGCCGCGCGCGCCAAGTGCGGCTCCACGGTCACCGTCATCAGCTCGATACCCGTCGACGACCTGTGGGCCCGCGACACCGCGCCGGTCTTTCGCACCGACGGCCAGGGCGGCCGCGACGCGGTCGGCCTCGGGTTCAACGGCTGGGGCAACAAGCAGACGCACGCCAAGGACGCCCGCGTCGCCGCGAACATCGCCGCGTACGACCGACTCGCCTTCACCCGAGCCGGGTTCACCGGCGAAGGCGGCGCCATCGAAACCGACGGGGACGGCACCGTCATGGCCACCGAGAGCAGCCTGGTCGACAACAACCGCAACCCCGGCATGACCAAGGCACAGGTCGAGCAGGCCGTCCTCGCCGCCTACGGCGCGAGCAAGATGATCTGGGTGCCCGGCATCAAGGGCCAGGACATCACCGACGACCACATCGACGCCACCTCGCGCTTCATCGGCCCCGGCGTCGTCATGGTGCAGGTCCCGCCCGCGAGCCGCACCGACATCTGGGCGAAGGACGCCCGCCGACAACTGGCGATCCTGTCCGCCGCGACGGACGCCCGCGGCCGCCGTCTCCAGGTCGTCCGCATCGACGGCCCGGACACCATCCGTTCGTCGAACCCCGACTTCGTCGACTCCTACGTCAACTTCCACGTGTGCAACGGCGGCGTGGTCATGTCCCAGTTCGGCGACCGCACCAAGGACGAGGCGGCCCGCCGGGTCGTCGCCGCCGCGTACCCCGGCCGCCAGGTGGTGCAGCTCGACACCGACCGGATCGGCGGAGGCGGCGGCGGCATCCACTGCACCACGATGCAGGAGCCCGCGCCCTGACCGACCCCCTTCGCACCGCCCCGGGTGCCGGCCGTCCCCGGCACCAACCGCACCACCCCCACCCGGAGTTCCCCGTGTCCGCTGCCCTCCCCTCCCGTCGTGCCCTCCTGCGCGGCCTGCTCGCCGCCGGTGCCGTCGCCCTCGGCGCCACCGCCTGTACCGAGGACGCCGCGTCCGATCCACCCGGTCGGGGGACCGGCGCCGAAACTCCGGGTGGCGGGTCGGGCACACCCGCGAAACGGCGATTCGGCGCCGAATGGGACCGGCACGAGCGCACGTTCATGGCCTGGCCCGCCTCCGCCGGAATCTGGGGCACCGACCTGCCCGCGGTACGCCAGGACATCGCCCGGCTGGCCCGGGCGGTCGCCGAGTACGAGCCGGTCGTGGTCCTGGCCGGCGCAGACCAACAGGCCGCCGCGCAGAACGCCTGCGGTAGCGACACCGAGGTCCTGGCCATCCCCGTCGACGACCTGTGGGCGCGGGACATCGTCCCGGTGTTCGTCGAGGACGGCGGCGCGGTCACCGGCGTGGACTTCAACTTCAACGGCTGGGGGAACAAGCAACGGCACGGCAACGACGCCCGGGTCGCGCGCGGCGTCCTCACGCACTACGGCATCTCCCGCCGGCAAGCCCCCCTGGTCGCCGAAGGCGGCTCGTTCGAGACCGACGGCCGCGGCACGCTGTTGGTCACCGAGAGCTCGGTGGTCAACGACAACCGCAACCGCGGCAAGAGCCGACAGCAGGTGGAGGACGAACTCAAGGAGACGCTCGGCGTCACGCGCGTCGTCTGGTTCGCGGGTGTCCGGGGCGAGGACATCACCGACGCGCACGTCGACTGCCTGGTCCGGTACACCGCGTCCGGCGCGGTCCTGCTGGACACCGCGTTCCCCGACAACCCCGCGGACTCCTGGTCGCGGGCCGGTGCCCAGGCCCGTTCCGTGCTCGAGAACGAGGTCGACGCACAGGGCAAACGATTTCGGGTCGTCGACCTCCCGCAACCCGATCCGGACCTGATCACCGGCCGCGGCGACGCCTTCGTCTCCAGCTACGCCAACTTCTATGTGGCCAACGGCGCGCTGTTCGTGCCGCGCTTCGGCGACAAGCGCGCGGACGACCGGGCGCAGCAGATCCTGCGCGAGCACTTCCCCGGCCGCGAGATCGTGCCGGTCCCGATCGACGCCATCGCCGCCGGCGGCGGCGGCATCCACTGCGCCACCCACGACCAACCGGCCGCGCCCGCGCCCAAGTAGGCGGCCGGGGAGCACCATCGGCCTGCCCCGCCCGGGGCGTGTCCTCGATCCACCACCGGGCACCGCGACGCCCGGCGTCCGCCCTGCGGCCCCCTCGCCGCGCTCGCACCGCGGCGCCCGGGGGATCCGAGACATGCCCCGGCACGCCCCGAACCACCAGGAGAGACCGTGCAGTTGACCCCGACCGAGCGCGACCGGCTGCTGTTGTTCAACGCAGCCGAACTCGCGCGCCGTCGGCAGGCCGCCGGGTTGCTGCTGAACATGCCCGAGGCGACCGCGCTGATCGCCGACACCGTATGCGAGGCGGCCCGCGCCGGGCACCGGCTCGCGGACGCCATCAAGGCCGGCCGGTGCGTACTCGGCCCGGACGACGTGCTGCCCGGCGTCCTCGACCTGGTCACCGAGGTCTACGTCGAAGCCGTCTTCCGGGACGGCACCCGGCTCGCCGTGGTGACCGATCCGTTCGGCCATCCCGGTCACGGCGACGCCGCGCCGGGTGCCGTGATTCCGGCGATCGCGGCCGTCGACGGCCCCCGGCCCGTGGTGCGGCTCACCGTGCGCAACACCGCATCGGTGCCGGTCAGCGTGACCTCACACTTCCACTTCTTCGAGGCCAACCCGCGCCTGGACTTCGACCGGAGGTCCGCCTACGGCATGCGGCTCGCGGCTCCCGCGGGCGCGTCGACCCGGTTCGACCCCGGCGCCGACGTCGAGGTCGGCCTCGTGCCGATCGGCGGCGCGCGCGTCGCGATCGGCTTCGCCGGCCTGGTCGACGGAGCGCTGGACGCTCCGGGCGCCAGGGCCGAGGCGCTGCGCCGCGCGGCGGCCTGCGGCTACCTCGGCGCCGAAGCCGACCCGGATCCCATGCCCGGAAAGGAACTCCCGTGAGCGGCAACACCCTCGACGCCGGCGAGTACGCGGCGGTCCACGGCCCTTCGGCAGGAGACCGGATCCGGCTCGGCGACTCCGGGCTCGTGGTCCGGGTCGAGTCCGACGCACAGGCCGTCGGGGACGAGTTCCTGGCCGGATTCGGCAAGACCGCCCGCGACGGCCTGCACCTCAAGGCCGTGACGGTCCGCGAGACCTGCGATGTGGTGATCAGCAACGTCGTGGTGATCGACGCGGTCCAGGGCATCCGCAAGGTATCCATCGGCATCCGCGAAGGGCGCATCGCGTCGATCGGGCGGGCCGGCAATCCGGACACCCTCGACGGCGTGGACATCGTCGTGGGCACCGGCACCGCGATCGTGTCCGGCGAGGGCCTGATCGCCACCGCGGGTGCCATCGACACGCATGTGCACCTGCTCAGCCCCCGCATCATGGAGGCGTCCCTCGCGTCGGGCGTGACCACGATCATCGGCCAGGAGTTCGGGCCGCTGTGGGGCGTCGGGGTCAACTCGCCGTGGGCGCTGCGGCACGCGTTCAACTCGTTCGACGCGTGGCCGGTGAACATCGGCTTCCTCGGCCGAGGTTCGGCCTCGGACCCGGCGCCGCTCGTCGAAGCGCTCGCCGAAGGCGGGGCGTGCGGGTTCAAGGTGCATGAGGACATGGGGGCGCATGCCCGAGCGCTCGACACCGCGCTGCGGGTGGCCGAGGACCACGACGTGCAAGTGGCCTTGCACACCGACGGGTTGAACGAGTGCCTGTCGGTCGAGGACACGCTCTCGGTGCTCGACGGGCGCACCATCCACGCCTTCCACATCGAAGGCTGCGGCGGCGGACACGTCCCGAACGTCCTGAAGATGGCCGGTGTCGCCAACGTCATCGGCTCGTCCACCAATCCCACGCTGCCGTTCGGGCGTGACGCCGTGGCCGAGCACTACGGCATGATCGTCTCGGTCCACGGCCTCAAGACGGACCTGCCCGGCGACGCCGCGATGGCACGCGACCGCATCCGGGCGGGGACGATGGGTGCCGAGGACGTCCTGCACGACCTGGGCGTCATCGGCATCACGTCGTCGGACGCCCAGGGCATGGGCCGCGCGGGGGAGACCGTGCGCCGCACCTTCGCGCTCGCCGGGAAGATGAAGAACGAGTTCGGCCCGGCGGACGGGGACGGGCCGGACCACGACAACGCGCGGGTGCTCCGGTACATCGCCAAGCTCACCATCAACCCGGCCATCGCGCACGGCCTCGCCCACGAAGTCGGGTCGCTGGAGGTCGGCAAGCTCGCCGACATCGTGTTGTGGCGCCCGGCGACCTTCGGCGCGAAGCCGCAGATGGTCCTCAAGTCCGGGTTTCCGGCCTACGGCGTCACGGGCGACCCGAACGCCGCCACCGACAACTGTCAACCGCTGGTGATGGGGCCGCTGTTCGGCGGACACGGCGCGACCCCGGCCGACCTGTCCGTGGCCTTCGTCAGTCGGGCCGCCGCGGACGCCGGGTCGCCCGACCGGCCGTACGACGGCATGACCACGCGCCGCCGCCGGGTCGCCGTCCGCGGCACCCGCGGCATCGGCCCCGCCGACATGATGCTCAACGCCCGCACCGGACACGTGCAGGTGGACGCCCGGACCGGCCTGGTGACCCTCGACGGCGCCCCGCTGCACTCCGAAGCCGCCGACGAAGTCCCGCTCAACCGGCTGTATTTCCTCTGAACCTCCGGCATCCCCGGAAGTCCCGTCGGCCCGCGCCGTGGCGCACCGCGCGGCCCACCCGACACCACACCACACCCGACGAAACGAGAAGCCCGTGACCTACCGCATGCCCGCCGAGTGGACCCCCCACGACGCCTGCCTCATGGCCTGGCCCACCCGGCCCGACCTGTGGGGCGACATGTTCGACCACGCCAAGCGCGAGCACGCCGCCGTCGCGCGCGCCATCGCCGAGTTCGAGCCCGTCACCATGGTCACCGTGCCCGGCGCCGCACAGGAGGCTCGCGAACTCTGCGGAGCCGACATCCGGATCATCGAACTCCCGATCGACGACTCGTGGTTCCGCGACTCCGGTCCGATATTCGTGCTCGACGAGGCCGGTTCGCGGTCCGGCGTCGACTTCCGGTTCAACGCGTGGGGCGGCAAGCACCACCCGTGGGACGCCGACGACAGGATCGCCGCGGCCCTGATCGACGTGCTCGGCGACCCGCGAATCGACTCCCGGATGATTCTCGAAGGCGGCGCCATCACCGTCGACGGCGAAGGCACGCTCATCACCACCGAGCAGTGCCTGCTGCACCCCAACCGCAACCCCGGGATGACCCGCGCCGAGATCGAGGCCGAACTCAAGGCCCGCCTGGGCGTCACCAAGATCATCTGGCTGCCCTACGGCGGGCTCCTCGACACCGAGACCGACGGGCACGTCGACGGTGTCTGCGCGTTCACCGAACCCGGCAAGGTCATCGTGCACCTGCCCGCCGACCCCGAGCACCCCGACTACGTGCGCCTGCGTGCGAACCACGCGGTGCTGGCGGCGTCCACGGACGCCCAGGGGCGGCCGTTCGAGATCGTCGACGTCCCCCAGGCCGCGTTCGTCGAGTGGGGCGGGCAGCGGATCGAGGTCTGCTACCTCAACTTCTACATCGCCAACGGCGGCGTGGTCGTGCCGGTCGCCGACCACCCGCAGGACGCGGACGCGCTCGCCGTGATCCAGGCCGCCTTCCCCGACCGCAAGGTCGTCGGGGTCCCGACCCGCACCGTCGCGTTCGGCGGCGGCGGCGTGCACTGCATCACCCAGCAGGTCCCCGCCACGCACACCCGATGATCGCCGAAGGAATCCTCCGATGAAGACACCCGGATCCAATCCCCTCGGAAGAGCGCGGCGACTGCGCCGAGTCGCGCTGCCCGCAGCCGCCGCGGCGACCCTCGCGCTGGTCGCGGCCTGCTCCGGGCCGCCCAAGCACGACCCGGCCCGACAGGCCGCGAACTACCAACTGTCCCCGGGCACTCCGCCGGCCAAGGGCGACATCGGCTCGTTCCGCTGGGCGCTGTACGCCGAACCGCTGACCCTGGACTACATCGCGGCGTTCGACTACCCGCAGAACACGGTGTTGTCCAACGTCTGCGAGAGCCTGATGCGTTGGACCCCGCAACTGACCATGGAACCGGGCCTGGCGGAGAAGGCGTCCAACCCGGACCCCACCACGTGGGTCTACGACCTGCGGCCCGGCGTGAAGTTCCACGACGGCTCGGTGATGACCGCCGACGACGTCGTCTACAGCCTCGGCCGGCAGATGAACCCCGACCTGGGGGCCGCGTGGGCCGATTCGTTCGAGAACGTCGACACCGTCACCGCCACCGGACCGCTCCGGGTCACCGTCAAGCTCAAGCAGGCCGACTCCCTCTTCCCCCAGCTCATGGCCACCGCCGCCGGCGTGGTGGCGAGCAGGAAGGGCGTCGAGGCCGCCGGCAAGGACTACGGCACCACCGGTGGCCTCGACTGCACCGGCCCGTACAAGCTCGGCGACTGGGCCAAGGGCCAATCCCTCAAACTGGAGCGCTTCGACGACTACCGAGGCGCCAAGGCCAAGGCCGGGACCGTCGAGTTCAAGTTCCTCACCGACGCCTCGGCGCGCACCAACGCGATGCTCGGCGGCGAGGTCGACGGCGGCTTCCTGGTCCCCAGCGAAAGCTACGAGCGGCTGCGCACCAGCGGCGCGGGCACCCTGTACTTCGGCGAGGGCCTGAGCACCCTCAACGTCAACGTCACCAACATCCGGGGCACCCTCGCCGACGTGCGGGTACGCAAGGCCCTGTCGATGGCCCTGGACCGCCCCGGGATCGTGCGGACCGCGCTCGCCGGCAACGGGAAGACCACCGGCTCGATCACCCCGCGCGCGGCCTGGGCGGGTGCCCCCGCCGACGCGCAGGCCGCCGCGTTCGACCGACTGCCGCCCGACGCACAGGACATCGAGCAGGCCAAAAAGCTCGTCGAGCAGGCCGGCGCCAAGGGCAAGACGGTCACCGTCGCCACCAGCCCGATCGGCCAGGACGTCTCCCTGGTCGCCACCGCGATCCAGGACGCCGGTACCAGGATCGGCCTGAAGGTCGAGCTGAAGACCATCGCCCCCGACGCCTTCTCCGCGCTGTTCACCGACCCCAAGGCCCGCGAGGGCATCGACATGTTCCCCGAGACGTACTACCTGTCCGTCACCGACCCGGTCGACCTGCTGCGGAACTTCCGCACCGGCGGCTACCAGAACCACGCCGGCTACAGCAACGCCGAGTACGACGCGCTGATCGCGCGGATCACCGAGACCTACGACCCGGCGCAACGGTTCGCATTGGAGGCGCAACTCCAACAGCAGGCCGCGGCCGAGGTGTTGTGGATGCCGATCGCCGAGTGGCCGTCCACGGTCTTCCTGAACAAGCGGATCACCGGCGCGCCGACGACGATCTCGTACATGTACTACCCGTGGGCGGCGGATGTGGGGGCCGCGGGGTGAACTTCGTGAGATTCGCCGTCCGGCGGCTGTTGGAAATGGCCGCCACCCTGCTCGGCGCTTCGTTCGTGGTCTTCGGCGCGATGTACCTCGCGCCGGGCAATCCGGCGAGTTTCCTGCTGGGAGGGCGGTCGGCGTCCCCGGCCGCCCTCGCGGCGATCGACAAGCAGTACCACCTGAACGACCCGTTCATCGAGCAGTACCTGCGCTGGCTCGGCAACATCCTGCACGGAGACTTCGGCCGGTCGATCGAATACCGCACCGACGTGTCCCACCTCCTGTCGTCCCGACTGCCCACCACCCTGCTGCTGGTCGGCATGGCCCTGGTCATCGTGGTGGTGCTCGGGCTCGCGCTCGGCTGGGCCGGTGCGGTGCGCGGCGGCGCGACCGACTCGACGATCCTGGTGGGCACCACCTTCGCGATCGGCACCCCGGCGTTCGTCGCGGCCATCCTGCTCCAGGGCCTCTTCGCGGTCGAACTCGGCTGGTTTCCTTCCGGCGGGAGCGGCAGCGGCGACGGCATCGGCGCCATGTTGTGGCATTCGACGCTGCCGGCCATCGCGCTCGCGCTCTACCTGGTCGGGATGCTCGCCCGGGTGACCCGCAGCGCCATGCTGGAGGAACTGGGCTCCGAACACGTCGCGGTGGCCCGCAGCCGAGGTGTGCCCGAACGGCACGTGATCAGCCGCCACGTCTTCCGCAACGCGCTCGGCGCGGTGTTGACCACCGGCGGGCTGATCGTCTCCAGCCTGCTGGTGTGCACCGTCCTGGTCGAGACCGCGTTCAGCGTCGGCGGCGTCGGCCAGCTCCTCGAACTCTCCTCCACCACCAAGGACTTCCCCGTCGTCCAGGCCATCTCCCTCATCATCGTCGGGCTGTTCATGACCGTGAACCTGATCATCGACCTGCTGCTGCCCGTCGTCGACCCGCGGATCACTCTGGGAACGAGGGCCACCGCATGAGCACGACCCTGACCCGCCGCCCCGGACTCGCGCGGCTGCGCGCGGCCGGACACAGTCCCCTGTACGCGGTGAGCGCCGGCTTCGTCGGGCTCGTCGTCACGGTCGCCCTGCTCGCGCCGTGGATCGCCCCGTACGGCCCGAACACCGTGGAACTGGGCGGCGCCCTCGGGGCGCCGTCCGGCGACCACCTGCTCGGCGTCGACGCGGCCGGCCGGGACACCCTGTCCCGGCTCGTGGTCGGCGCCCGCACCTCGCTCCTCGGCCCGCTCGGCGTCGTGGTCCTGTCCACGATCGCCGGCGGCGCCGTCGGCGTCATCGCCGGCTGGCGGGGCGGATGGACGGACTCGGTGTTGTCGCGTACCACCGAACTGACGCTGGCCTTCCCCGGACTGCTGCTCGCCATCCTGTTCACGTCGGTATACGGCGAAGGGCTCCTCGCCCCGGTGGTCGCGCTGTCGATCGCCTACGTGCCCTATGTCGCCCGACTGGCCCGCTCCCTGGTGCTGGCCGAACGCGAACGCCCGTACGTGGCCGCCTATCGGGTCCAGGGCCACTCGGGCACCGACATCTGCCTGCGGCACGTGGTCCCCAACATCGCCCCCGTCGTCCTGGCCCAATGCACCGTCAACTTCGGCTACGCGCTGATCGACCTGGCCGGCCTGTCCTTCCTCGGCCTGGGCGTACCCGCCCTCACCCCGGACTGGGGACGCATGGTCTTCGACGGCAAGTCCGCGATCCAGAGCGGCTATCCGCTGTCCGCGATCGTCCCGTGCCTGGTGATCGTGTTGACCGTCGTCGCGTTCAACGTGGTCGGCGAACGCTGGGCCGACGAGGTCGCCGGGAGGAACCGATGAACACCACGAAGCACAACCCCGCAGGCACGCCGCGGCCCGCGGCCGAACGGGCCGCGGACACCCCGCCTGCGGCCCTGGACATCCGCGGACTGCGCATGCGCCTGCCGCGCACCGCCCGCCCGGTCCTGGACGGCGTCGACCTGACCGTCGGCGCCGGCGAAACCGTGGCCCTGGTCGGCGAATCCGGCTCCGGCAAGACACTCACCTCGCGCACCGTGCTGCGCCTGCTCCCCGGCGGCGCGACCACCGAGGGCACCGTGCACGTGGCGGGCGACGACGTGCTGACCATGAACGCCCGAGAACTGCGCCGCCTGCGCACCCGGACCGCGGCCATGATCTTCCAGGACCCCCGCGCCGCCATCAACCCGCTGCGCCGCATCGACGACTTCCTCACCGAGAGCGTGCGGCTCAACAAGATCATGACCCCCGCCGCCGCGAACGCCCGCGCCGTCGAACTCCTGGAAGCCGTCGGCCTGACCGCCGACGCGCTGCGCCGCCATCCCGGCGAACTGTCCGGCGGCATGCTGCAACGGGTGATGATCGCCGCCGCCCTGATGGGCGACCCGGCCCTGCTGCTGGCCGACGAGCCGACCACCGCGCTGGATGTGACCACCCAGGCCGAGGTCGTCGCGTTGCTTGGCGACCTGCGCGCACGATTCGGCACGGGGTTGTTGTTCGTGACCCACGACCTGGGTCTGGCGGCGGCGATCAGCGACCGCGTCTACGTCATGTACGCGGGCCGGATCGCCGAAACCGGGCCCGCCGCATCGGTGTTCGCACGGCCCCGTCACCCCTACACCAAGGCGCTGCTGGACTCCACGCCCGACCTGGACGCCCCGCGGGGCCGACTCGCCGCCATCGACGGGCAACCCCCGGACCTGCGCCGGGAACTGACCGGTTGCCCGTTCGCGCCGCGCTGCGCACACGCGGACGAGGTCTGCACCGTCGAGGCGCCCCGGCGCACGCCCGCACCCGGCGAGCCCGCGCACACCGCCGGCTGCCACCACAGCGACCGTCTCGAAGGGACCCGCGGCGATGCCTGACCCCCTCCTCGAAGTCCGCGGACTGTGCCGCACGTTCGGCGACGTGCGCGCCGTCGACGACGTCTCCTTCACGCTCCCGGACGGAGGCTCGCTGGGGATCGTCGGCGAGTCCGGCTCCGGGAAGACCACGACCGCCCGGATCATCGTCGGGTTGGACCGCGCCGACGCCGGGCACGTCCGCGTCCGCGGGCAGGACCGGACGGCGCAGCCCCGCGGCCGTACCGAACGCCTGGCCCGCGCCCGGCAGATCCAAATGGTCTTCCAGGACCCGTACCTCTCGCTCGACCCGCGCACCGGCGTCGAGGCCGTGCTCCGCGAGACGCTCAAACTGCACAAGCCCGGCACCGACCCGGCCCCGCGGATCCGCGAACTCCTCGACCAGGTCGGTCTGGGCACCCGAGCCGCCGACGCGCTCCCTCGCGAACTCTCCGGCGGACAGCGGCAACGCGTCGCCATCGCCCGGGCACTCGCCGTCGAACCGACCATCCTCGTCCTCGACGAGGCGGTCGCCGCGCTCGACGTGTCGGTACAGGCACAGATCCTCAACCTGCTCGCGGACATCCGCGAGCAGACCCGGATCGGCTACCTCTTCATCACCCACGACCTCGGCGTGGTCCGCTGCGTCACCGACGACGTCATCGTCATGCGCCGCGGCCGGGTCGTCGAATCCGGCCGCACCGCCGACGTCCTGGCCCTCCCGAACCACGCCTACACCCGCCTGCTCATGGCCTCCGTCCCCCGCCCCGGCTGGAACCCCCACGCCATCGGCACGGCCCGCCGCGCACTCCAGGCCACGGAGCCGACCACATGACGCCGTCGGCGCGGCTGTTCGTCGGGCGGCCGGCTATGCCTTGACCGGGCCAGTTCCTCGACCCCGCGTTGCACGCGGACGTCTCGGAGGGACGCGGGCCGTATCCGTAGGGCAGTTCGCGCCGGCCTCCGCGTGGGCGGAGTCCGCCCACGCGGCGCTCCCGGGCACGGGCGTCGAATCCGGCCTCTCGGACGTGTGCGCGCGGCACGCCGCCGACGAAATCCTCGACGGGATCGGGGAGATCGGTGTCCGCGGCGGCGCCGACCCCACCGCCGACGGCCACGAATTCGCGCCGTCGTGCTCCCGCGCGCCCGTTGTCCGACCTGCTCACACCGCCTACGGCTCCCCCGTGGGGCGGGCGCGAGCAGCGGACCGACACCCGGGGATCGGCGGCGGACCCGTCGTCCGGAGGCAGGAACGTGGCGGACCGACGACGTCGCCTGTTTCCGGACAGTGCGGACGCGGCGTGGCACCGGCCGAGCCGGATCCGCCTTCGACCGATCGGGACGGATGGCCGCGTCCGGATCTCCTCTTGCGCCAACTCCCTTTCGCGGGCGCCTGGTTGCCGGGGCGGAGAGCGGATCGCCCGCGGCGCTCGGCGGGTGCGCGGATGGCGTTGTTGACAGAATGTGCCGGGCCGATCACATTCGTTGACCATCGACTTGTGCCCGTGTGAGCGTTTCGTTCGCTCGGGCACGAACCCGGCGCACGCGACGGTCGGTCCCGCTCACCCCGCGGAGCCGACCGACGAGACCGGACTCGTGGTCGAGGTTTGTCCTCTATCGAAGGAGCCTCGATGAAACGCAGCACGGTGACGGTCGGGTCAGTCCTGGCCTTACTCGCCGGCCTCGTGGTCGGTACCTCCCAGTCGAACGCGGCGACTCCGCCCCCCGCACCGGGTCTGGCGGCGGCGGTGGCCGCCGCCGACCGGGCCACCGCGGGCGGCCTGGACGTCCTGGCCAAGGGCCCCGACGAGAGCTACGTGCGGCAGCAGGTGACCCCGTGGGTCGACGACCTGTACTCCGTGGCCTACGAGCGCACCTACCGCGGGCTGCCCGTGGTCGGCGGGAGCGCCGCGGTGCTGGCCGACGGCAGCGGCACCGTCCGGGCCGCCGAGTCGGCCACCGATCTGCGGATCAACGTCCCCGTCAAGCCGACCGTGGGCAAGGGGGCGGCCGAGAACGTCTCGCGTTCGCGACTCAAGGTCGTCGACAAGGTCGAGTCGCGACGCCTGGTCGTACGCGTCAAGGAGAGTTCCGCGAACCTGGCCTGGGAGACGGTGCTGATCGGCAGCACCGAAACCGCGCCCAGCCGGCTGCACGTCTTCGTCGACGCCCGCTCGGGGCAACTGCTCGACTCCTACGACGACGTCAAGGGCGGCTCCGGCACCAGCCAGTGGAACGGCCCCAATCCGCTGACGATCAACACCAGCGGCAGCGCCGGCAGCTACAAGACGATCGACACCACTCGGCCCGGCCTGTCCTGCGCCGACTACAGCGCCGGCGTCTTCACCAAGGCCACCGACACCTGGGGCAACGGCAACGCCACCAGCAAGGAGACCGGCTGCGTCGACGCCCTGTGGGCCGGCCAGAAGCAATGGAACATGCTCCGCGACTGGCTCGGTCGCAACGGTCACAACGGCACCGGCGGAAGCTGGCCGGTACGTGTCGGGCTCCCCGCGATCAATGCCTACTGGACCGGTTCGCAGATCCAGATCGGCCACAACCAGGGCAACCAGTGGATCGCGTCCATGGACGTCGTGGGCCACGAATTCGGGCACGGCATAGACCAGTTCACCCCCGGCGGCGCCGGTACCGAGGCGGGCCTGGGTGAAGGCACCGGCGACATCTTCGGCGCGCTCACCGAGGCGTACACCAACGAGCCGTCGCCCTACGACCGCCCGGACTACCTGGTCGGCGAGACGGTCAACCTGGTCGGCAACGGTCCGATCCGCAACATGTACAACCCCTCGCTGGTCGGCAACAACCCGAACTGCTACAGCTCTTCGATCCCGGGCACCGAGACCCACGCGGCGGCCGGGCCGCTGAACCACTGGTTCTACCTGCTCGCCGAGGGCACGAACCCCGGTGGCGGCAAGCCCACCAGCCCGACCTGCAACAACACGCAGCTCACGGGCACCGGCATCCAGACCGCGGGCAAGATCTTCTACGGCGGCATGCTGCTCAAGACGAGCGGCATGACCTACAAGAAGTACCGCACCGCGACCCTGAAGTCCGCCAAGGCGCTCGACTCCACCTGCGGCCTGTTCAACAAGACCAAGGCCGCCTGGAACGCGGTGAGCGTCCCGGCCCAGCCCGGTGACCCGACCTGCCCGTGATGCCCAACGCACCACGATAGGCATCCGGTCCTTCGACGAGGCCGCGGCCCCCGCCGCGGCCTCGTTCGCCGAGCCGCCGGCCGGCACCGACGGCACGCTCCGACGGAGGTCTTCGCTCACGATCGTGCGCAGCCGGATGTGGTCGGGTCGACAGTCCCGATGTCGGGCCGTTGTGATGGGGTGGAACCCGGAATCCGGAAGCCGAACAGGGTGAGTGTGGGGGCGCGTGGTGTCGGGAGTTCAGGTCACGAACAAGGCTCGACTGGTGGGGCTGTTGTTCGAAGGAGCCGCGGTCGGCGACCTCGGTCGGGTTCGCCGTCGCATCGGCGACGAGGTGATCGCCACGCTGCTCGGCGACGGGCAACTCGCCCCGAGCCTGCGCTCGGCGGCGACCCTCGACCCCGATCCGTGGGTCCGGCGAGCCGTCGCCGCCAACGGGCCGGCACTGACCGCGGTCGATCTGGGCGCGCTGTTGGCACAGCCCGACCCCGTCGTCGATCGCATCGTGTACGCACACCCCGAGGCAACCGCGTGGATGCGCCGGGTGGTGCTCACACCGGGCCGATACGGCGGGGAACCGCATCCGTTGGCCGCGTTGCACACCGAACTGCTCGCGCTGCCCGCCGAATCCGCGTCGCAGCGCCGACTGGGCGCGGCGGTGGTCGCCGATCGGCCGGATTTGGTCGCGCACGCGTTGCGGGTGTGTGCCGGGACGCTGACGGTCGCGGAGGAACTGAGGGGGCTGCTCTCGCTGCAACGGTTCGGCGGGGACGCGTTGTTGCCCGAGGCGGTGCGGCACGTGCGGCCCGAGGTCGGCGCGCTCGCGGGGACGGCCGACGCGGACCTGGTGGCCGCGGTCGCCGAAGCCGAGGGGGCCGTCGGGCTGATCGCCGAATTGCGGTCCGGCATCCGGCCGACGATCTGGCGGCGTACGGTCGACTGGGCCGCGGTGACCGAAGCGCATCGGGAGGAGCCGCTGCCGGAGGCGATCGCCGCGGTGCTGGCGGCCGACGTCGACACTCCGGAGGACCTGCTCGTCGCGCTCTACGCCGCGTATCCCACGGCGGTCGGCCCGGTGGCCCGGCCGACGCCGGCCGTGCTGCGCGCGGCGATCGATACGCCCAGGCACTCCGCGCTGGCCCGAATCGCCGCGCTCACCCGCGACTGGGCCAAGCCCGCCGACGTGGCACGGATCATCCACGAGGTGACCCCCGCCCGTACCGCCGTGGCCACCCTGCTCGAACTCCCGGACCACGCCGAGCTGCGCGATCTGCTGCACCGGCACCTCGGCGCGCATGCCGACCGCTGGCACACGCTGCGGGCCACGCTGCCCCGGCATCGCGCGGCGCTGCCCGCGTTGTTGGCCGAGATCGAGGCGGGCACCCTCACCGCGCCGGCGGACCCGGTCGGCGGCCCGCCGCCGACCCTGACCAAGCCCTACCGATACCTGCTCACCTCGACCGACCCGGACGACCTGCGTGAGCTGTTGCCCGCGCTGCCCGACGCGTTGGTCCGCGACCTGCTCTCCAGCGGCTCGCTGCCGCAGCGCGTACACGAGGCGGCGATCACCTCCACCGACCCGCGGGCCTGGGAGGCGATGGCTCGCAACATCGGCTTGGACGTCCGCGAACTGGCCCGACTGGTCGCCAAGCAGGTCCCGGCGGTGGACGCCGTCGCGTACATGAGCATGCGCTCGACCCCGTCGCTGCGCCGCACCATCGCCCGTCGCGTGCCGCTGGATCCGGGTCTGTGCAAGGAACTGCAGGCCGGGGGCGATCGCCGTACCCTGCTCCCGCTCGTGGCCTGTGGCGAACCCCAACTGGCGGCGCGGGCCCTGGAGTTCGGCTGCCGCAAGATCGCCCAGCAGTACGCGTACATCAAGGTTTGGGAACGGCACGGCCCGGACGGCGTCGAAGAGTTGCTGGCCGCCGCCGGCAACGGCACCGCCACACAGATCCGCAAGCGGGTGGAGGCCGCGCTCAAGGCCGAGGACGGCCTGGCCGACCTGCGTGCGAGCGGCGAGCCGTACGACGACCCGGCCACGTTGCCGCACCGCTTCCAGACCCGGACCAGTCGCACCACCGTGCGCGACCTGGTGCACGAGCCGTACGCACACGACTTCCCGCTGCTGATGGCGGCCAACCGGGCGGAACCGTTCGCGTACGAGGCGCTGGACGACCTGATCCGACACGAGGACGCCACCGACGCGGACCGGGCCTCGTTGCAACTGGAGTCGGTCAACTTCCTGCGCGAATACGGGCGTCGCGCGATCGACATCGCGCCGCAGGAGTGGCTGCGTACCAAGGCGTTCGACCGGCACGAGGACTGGGCCAACGCGGCCGTCGAGCACGGCCTGCTCGACCCGGTCCACCTGGTGGACGTCGCCCATCCCGGGCACGCGGTCATCGCGAGTATCAAGCGGCTGAGCCCGACCCTGGTCGTGGCCCCGATGCGAGCCCGGCTCGCCGAACTGACGCGGGATCATCTCGCGGGCCACACCGAGGCGTTGGCGATCGCGGTGGGCCTCGTCGACGGATTCGACGGGTCGCTCGCCGAACTGGTCACGCTGGCCGGGCAGGCGGCGGGCCCCCGACCGGACGCCGAGGAGGTGGCCCGGGCCGACGCCGCCGCGCTCGCGCGAGCCCGGGTCGAGGCGGCCGAGACCGCGCCGACCGCGTCGGTGCCGGCCGCCGCGGACCCGGTGGCGGAGACCGGGCACCAAGGCCCGAATCGGCCGACCGAGCCGGACCGCACCTCGCACCTGGTCGCGGTACACCTGCTGCGCACGCAGGCCGGTGTGGTCGAGGGCGATCCCGAGGCCGCGCCGGTGCCCGACGATCCGGCCGTGCTCGCCGCCCTGGCCTCGCTCTCGACGTTCGACGCGCCCGGCTACGAATATCCGAGCTGGCTCTACGAGGCGTGTTTCGCGAGCGAGTCGGTCGAGCCGCGGGTGGCCCTGGCACGTCGGGTGTTGGACGAATCGGTCGCCAACGACCTGATCGACCTGGGCGAGCCGGAGGTGCTGGCGGCGCTGGGCGAGAACAACGGCTTGGCGGAGCCGACGGCGAAGCGGCTCGCCGCGATCGTGGCCGGCAGGCTGGCCGGGCGGCCCGCGCAGTATCCGTCCCGGGACACCTGGCCGGATCCGGCCGAGCCGGGTATGTGGCTGCGTTGGATCCACGAGTACTTCGGCGAGGGACGCGGCGGTGGCGGCGAGTTCCTCGCCGAGGGCGCCTACCGACACGGCATCGTCGGGCCCACCGACCTGCTCGGCATCCTCCCGGCGCGGGCGCTGACCCCGCTGCCCCGGAAGTGGCGGTTCCGGGTCGTGGCGGGCCCGATCAACCGGGCGGTCGACGCGCTGGTGGCGGATCGGCTGGGCGTGGACCCGGACCGGTGGTTGCGCGCGCTGATCGCGATGGGCACCGAGGCGAACCGTCCGCTCACCGAAGTCCTTTCCACGAAACCGGAGTTGCCAGCCGTCGAGGACGAGGACCGGGAGGCCGCCTGGCAGCGTCTCGAATCCCCCCACACGATCGAGGCCGCAGTGGCGCACGAGGCCGAGTGGCGGGTGCGGCGCGCCTGGCACTGGCCGGCCGGCGACCTGCTGCTGCACGCGTCGCCCGAGGCGCTGGCCGCGATCCTGCCCCGGCTCGGCCCGCACGCCTACCCCTCGCTGTGGGCGTACGCGCGGCACGTCGAGCACCCGTCGCCCGCACTGGACGAGTACCCGTTCATCGCGAACGACCATGCCGCGCTCCGGATCGTCGCCACCCACAGTGAGAGCCCGGCGGTCCTGAAGCGCCTGTTGCGTCTCGACGACCCCGAACTCAACAGTGATCTGTACGGCCCCCCGTTGGACGACGAGGGCGCCTCGATCCGACGTGTGGTGCTCTCCCGGGTGCCACAGGGTCGGCCGGCGACCAGCCCCGACGACCTGCTTCCGCTCGACGCGGAGCTGCGCGCCCGATTGCTGGCGGAGCACCGGCCCACCGCCTCCCTTCTGCCCGCGCTGCGCCTGAAGGTGGAGGCGGCCGACCCGGGGATCGTCGAGCACGCGCTGCGCCAACTGAGCCGGAAAGCCTCGCTGCCGGACCGGCTCGTCGGGGTCCGCGGCCTGCTGCGGTACGGCGGCGCGGACCGGATCGGCGCGTTGGTCGAGGAGGGCGTACTCGGTGCCGCGGCCGGACGGGTGGTGGCCAAGGCACTCACCGAGCCCGACCCCGACGCGGCGCTCACCGCCCGCATCGACCGCGAGCGCGGCGGCGACAAGTTGGTCGCGAAGCTGCGCCGTTGCTCCGGGGCGGCCGACGCCGACGAGGCACTGGACCTGCCCTACATCCAGGACTGGGACCTGATCCTGGCCGAGCACGAACGAGAGCCCTTCCCCCGCGAAGTGCTGAGCCGCCTGGTTATCCAGCGGGAATCCCCCGCGAGGCTGCTCGAACTCGGCCCGGTCGACGTCCGCTCCGCCCGCCGCTCCGCCCTCCTCAGCCCCGCACACGCCCTCGCCTGGATCTCCTCCGGCCAGGACGCCCTCGGCGATGCCACCTGGTACACCCACCTGGACGACCTGGTCACCAGGGGCCACCTGACCGGACGAGACCTGGTCCACCGGGCCCGCGGCGCCGCCACCATCCTGCGCTGGACAGCCGAGTCCACCCGACGCATCGAAGCCCCCGCCCGAATCCACAGCGCGGGCCGGGAAGCCCTAACCGAAATCGAATCCCTCCTGACCCCCAAAACCCGATGGCCCCGGATCTACGCGGCCCTGACCGGCCAAGACCCCACCTGGTCCCCGGAGTCGCCCACCTCGACCATCCACAACCTCCTGACCCGCACCGAGTAGCCCCGTACAGCCGCCGAGACCGCAGCCGACGACCACGCGCCATGTCCCACCCGAACGCGCAAGGTCGAATCGCTACCCTCACCGACTCGAACGCACGCATCCGCGCCCGGCAACGGGACACACCACCGCCGGTGCGACGTTCGGTCGGGGGGTGGCGACTCTCCATGGGGCGAGAAGCAGCGGTGTGGCGCGCGGGAGGTGCCTCAGGCCGCAACAGCGGGCCGGCGGCGCGAATTTGCTCGCCGGCCAAGGTGGCGCGTATGCGATGCGCCTCGGTCTTGTCGTTCCGCGATCGCAAACGGCGTGCCGTCGACGGTCGGGTGCTTCGGGGCAGCACAATCGTCGCGTGATCTCGCCCGACTCGCCGACCGCGTCGCCCTACGAGCCGATGCGTGTTCCCGCCGGCACCGACCGCCGCCTCATCTCGCCTCGCCGCTGGACTCCGCCCCGCGCCCCCGCCGACGCCGGGCGTACACCCCTCACCGGCCGTCTCGTCGTCGCCCGCCGCATCGGCACCGGCGGTCACGGTCCCGAGGACGTGATCTTCGACAGGCAGGGCGGCCTGCTGACCGGCCTCGGCGACGGCAGCATCGTGCGTATCGATCCCGCCGCCGGAACCCGCACGGTGGTGGGCAACACCGGTGGCCGTCCGCTGGGATTGGCACCGGCCGCCGACGGCGGCATCCTGATCTGCGACCACGACCGGGGTCTGCTGCGGATGTCCGCCGACGGGTCGGTCCGGGTGCTGGTCGACACCATCGCGGGGCGGCCGCTCACGTTCGCAAGCAACGTCGTCGAAGGCCCGGACGAAACCGTCTGGTTCACCGTGTCCACCCGCCGCTGGGACCTGGAGCACTACCTCGGCGACATCGTCGAGCACTCCTGTACCGGCCTGCTCTGCCGCCGAGACCGCGACGGCACCGTCACCGTGCTGCGCGACGGTCTCAAGTTCGCCAACGGACTCGTCCTCGCCCCGGACGCCTCACACCTGCTGGTGGCCGAGACCGCCGGGTACCGGATCAGCCGCCACTGGCTCACCGGCCCGAAGGCCGGAACCGACGAGCCGTTCGTGGAGAACCTCGCCGGCCTGCCCGACAACATGAGCCTGGGCAGCGACGGGCTGGTCTGGGTGTCGATCGCCGCACCCCGCAACGCGCTGCTGGACCGGCTGTTGCCCCTGCCCGGGCTCCCGCGTGTCCTGCTGTGGAACCTGCCCGAGGCCCTACGGCCCAAGGCCACACCCGTCGCCTGGGTGATGGCCTTCGACCTCGACGCGCGCGTCGTGCACGATCTGCGGGCCGACGACGTCTCGTACGGCTTCGTCACCGGCGTCGCGGAGCACGAGGGCACGGTGGTCGCCGGCAGCCTGCACGAGGACGACATCGTCGTGCTCGCCTCCTCTTCGGCCCGGTAGGTGGCGCACCCGGTCGGCGGCCCCGAGGACCCCCGGAGGCGATGGCCGAAGTCTCGGTCCGCTCGCCCCCGGGGAATCGGCACGGAACGTCACTCGCCGGCGAGACGCCAAAGCGAAGTGACTTCCGCGGCCCGGGCGGCGTGCAGAGGGTCGGCGGTGTTCCGCGCGCGTGGATGCCGGGGCCGGGTGTCGATCCGGTCCAGCACGTGCAGGCCCGCAGCCTCGATGTCGGCGAGAAGTTCGCTGCGCGTCCTGAGCCCGAGGTGCTCGGCCAGGTCCGACAGGACGAGCCACCCTTCACCTCCCGGTTCGAGATGCGCGGTGAGTCCGTCCAGGAAGTCGCGGCGCATGCCGCTGCCCGGGTCGTAGACACCCTGCTCCACGGCGGAGGTGGGTCGGGCCGGAATCCAGGGCGGGTTGCAGACCACGAGGTCCGCTCTCCCGTCCGGGAAGAGGCCGGGGCCCACGACGTCGATGTGCCCGGTGAAGTGCAGTCGGCGGACGTTCTCGCGCGCGCAGGCCAGGGCCCGCGGGCCGATGTCGGTGGCCACGACGTGGTCGATTCCCCGGCGGACCAGGACGGCGGCGAGCACTCCCGTTCCCGTGCCGAGATCGAATGCGGTACGCCGGCCCGGGCGACGGCCGGGTGTGGGGAGTGGCGCACGTGCGACGAGGTCGACGTATTCGCCCCGGACCGGGGAGAACACTCCGTAGTGCGGGTGAATGCGAGCGTCGAGGGCCGGTACCTCGACTCCCTTCGTGCGCCACTGATGCGCTCCGATCACGCCCAGCAGTTCCGTGAGCGAGACAACCATCGGTTCGGCCGGCGCACCGTACGCCTCGGTGCATGCCCGGCGCACATCGGGTGCGCCGCGCAGATTCAGGCGGTGGCCCTCGTCCAGCAGAACGAGGAGTTTGCCCAGCACCCGGGCCCGGTGGCCGCGGGCCCGGCGATGCAGGTGGAAGGTCTCGGCCGGGCTGTCGCCTGGCCGTGCGGGCTTGCGGTCGATGCGGCGGCCCATCGCCTGCAGCAGTCGACGTGCGTGCCGGAAGTCGCCCCGCCACAACAACGCGGTGCCTTCGCAGGCGAGTCGGTAGGCGTCGTCGGCTTTCATGCGGTCGTCCGCGCCGACGACCCGGCCGGGAGCCGATGTCGCGCTCTCGGAGTGCCAGCGGGCGGAACGGGGCGTGTTCGTCTCGGTCCAGTGGATGGTGGACACCACGTACTCCTCGTGATCGAACGTGCAAGGGCACGAAGAGCACTTCGACGAGGAGCAGGGCGAACGGCCCGTGCGGCAGCACGGGCGCGTAGGTCAGGGCAGGTCGGGGCACCGCTCCCGCGTCGAAGCGCGAGAGGAGTCGCCGAGAACCATGCCGAGTGTCATGACCAGCCCTTTCGGAGATGACGTAAGAGGTTCGCATACTCCTCTCACCGCGGACAACCCCGCCTGGGGGTGGAGTGGTTCCCCACTCCACCGGTTCGAGAGGTTCAGTGCTCGCAGAGGGAGAACTCGCGTTCGTAGAGCTGCTCGTTGTGTTCGTCGACGAAGAACTTGCGTTCCCGCATGAGTTGTTCGCGGTGCTTCCTGGCCTGTTCCAGCGTCATGGTCGAGGTGTCGGACCATGGTTGTTGCGGTGGCACATCGGACGTCGAGACGATCCTTTTCGACGGGTCGACCAGGAAGAACGCGAGAATTTTGCGATGCCCCGGGCGGCTGGGGTCCGCGAGGCGGAAGGAGTCGACGCGGTGTTGCAGGATGTTCGGGAACGCCAGGCAGCGGCCCGCCGGGGTCGAGGTCGATCCCAACACCAGGTTCAGCGCGTCTTCGTCCTCCAGGCCGTAGATGTCACGCAGGCCGTTGTCGTCGTTCTGTTCGTAGTTCGGGTCGTCGAGTGCCGCCCGGAAACTCAGCCGGCTTTCGGTGATGTTCTCGCTGTCCCAGTAGTAGATGCCGGTCGAAACGATCCGCTCGTTCATCATCCCCTCGACATGCCAGGAACCGCCGGGGTACTCGGGCTTGTCCGGGGTGAGCCGAATGGTGGCGAGCTTGACGATGATCTGGAGACGGCGGCCACGCAGGTCGACGCGGGCGGATGCGTCGGGCAATTCGGGCGGAGTGAAGGCCGGGGCGTCCGGGATGACCGGACGGCGGTTCTCCCACCAGTCGTCCTGGGCCCTTTCCCAGACACGGAGGGCTTCCGCGTAGGCCTCGTCGTCAGCGTAGGAGGATTTGTTCGGGTGCTCCGGCTCGGAGTCGTACCACCCGTAAGGATCGGCCTCGATCCGCACGGGCCGCGGATGGCGCAGATCGGTGAGCACGTTCTCCAGCAGCGGGCGCATGCGTGCGAACAAGTCCGGTAGGACGGCGGCCAGTTCGCGATGCTTCACGGGATGGACGTTGTTGACGTACGAACGGAAGGCGACATCGCCGCCGTCACTGACGTCGACGTCCGTGGGCAACCACTGGTATTTCTCCGAGAATTCGTACTTCGAGTAGCGGTCCGTCGGGTTGTGCCAGGCCCGTTCGGGCGCACCGCTCACGTTTTTCACCAGGCAGAACAGTGAGGGGTGAACCAGATCCAGCACCTGGCCGTCGGATCCGGGGTGCCAGTCCTGTTCCGCTTCGGGGACCTGTTCCAGAACCCGAACCGCCGCGCGCAGCCGGGACGCGAGCTCGTCGTCGACCAGTGTGTCCGACTGCCACACCCCGTCGACGGTGGACACCTCGACGCCGGTGCGTTCGTCCCGCAGCGCGGCGTAATGCAGGAGTTCGGCGAGCACGTAGCGAACCTGCGCCTCGGTCAGGCCCTGGGCGACCGCTTCTCGCGTCCACCTGGCGACGATGTCGGCATCGTGCATCTTGTCGAACCACCCGGGCTTGGCCCGAATGTGTGAGCTGCACTGCATCATCTGAAGTTCCCGCAGCGTTCGGGGTGTTGCGAACGATATGGGACGGGAGGCCAGAAAGGGCAGCGGGAAAGCGGACAGGCCGGTCAATTCTCTCGGTCCTCACAGTCGGTGTGCGGCGGCGGGAAGCATACTTCAGCGGACGGACACGGCGGCCGGGAAGCCATCGGCCGCCACCGGCACGGCCGTTCCCTCCCCCATCCACCGATTCCGGTCCCGTCCCGGTCCCGCCGGAGATCCGGCTCGTGTTCCGGCGGAGCCGCATATCGGCGCCATGTCCCGGTTCGGGCGTCCGCGGCCGGGCTCGCGCCGATGGTAATCCCTCGTCGTGATCTCCCAGGGCCCGCTTCGGGAACCGCCACCGGTGCGGTGCCGTCCATCGGGACATCGACGTCGATCGGGCCTCGGCCCGGGTCGACGATGCGAACACCCCACACAGGGGTCGGAGCGGGGGGACCCGATCCAGTCGGCGGTTTCCGCGAGGGGGGCCCTGCGGACGACTGGGGCGGGATCCGGCACGACCCGAAGTCCACCCGGCGCCCGTGCGCCGGGTATCGAAGCTTTGGGAAACGCGGGGGATCCGGAGACAGAATGCGTTACCGACAGGAACAGCCCCATCAGTCGTATCCGCAGCAGATGCCGTCGCCGTCCGGGCGCGGACCCGGACGTGAGGAGGGACACGGCAGGCTCATGCTGGTCCTCACGCTGGTGGGTACGCTCGCGACCGTGGTCAGCGTGCTGATCGCGCTGGGCATCGGCCCGTTCGACGTGACGGGCGGCGGGAGTGGGGGAGGGGACAACAACCCGCGTGCCGGCGGGGATTCGGGCCCCAGGGGCGACGACAAGCCGGCGCAGACGGGTGCGACGTACGTCGAGACGGTCAACAAGATCTGTGGCGACAAGCTCGACGGCATCACCCGACGGGTCACCGAACTCAACCAGGCCGTCGCCGATCAGGACCTGGACGCGGTCGGCCTGAGCCTGTCCCAGGCGAGTACGGAACTTGCGGCGCTGACGACGCGGATCAAGGGCGTCGCCCTGCCGACCGACCCGAACGAGGCGCGACCGTTGCAGGAATGGCGGGACCTGTACCAAGCCAACGCCGAGGCGATGAGCAAGGCCTCCAGTGAATGGCAGAACGGCAGTTACGACGTCGCGAGCACCACGTTGAACGGCGCGCCGAGCGCCGAGGCGGACGCGAAGGGGGACGAGGTACACATCGCCTGCCCCTGACACCGACGCGCCGCGCACGGGCGAGTCCGCACTTCGACGCGCCCTCCGCGCCCAAGCCCCGGCCGGCCCGGTCCCGGGCCGGCCGGACGAATGTGGACCGGGCATACATCCAACCGCCTCCAGGGAGGACGCTGACCATGGCGAATGTCAGAGTTACCTACGATCGGAAGGCGGATGCGGCATACGTCTACTTCGTCCATCCGCAAGCGCGTCCGAAGGTGGCGCGCATGTATCCGTGTGACCCGGTCGAGGTCGAGGGAATGATCAACCTCGACTTCGATGAGACCGGGCGCCTCGTTGGTATCGAGGTGCTGGGGGCCAGTTCAAAGCTGCCCCAATACATGCTCGAGTCAGCGAAGCGACTCGACGTGGAGGGCGAATGAGAGGCTTCAATGGCCGATGCCCTCCCGTGCCCCGCCTCCGGGGAGACGGTGACCGAATCCGGTGCGGAGACGGTGCACATGACGGCCGGTAACTACTGGGAAGAGACGGTGTATGCGGCATCGCCGCTCGATGGTCTGGAGCGCACGGATACGTCGGCTGCCTTCGACTGGCTGGAACTCAATTTTCCGGTGACGGGAAGCAAGATCGACTGGCGTAATGTGCAGGGTGAACATGCGCATTGGGAAGTCGACGATGACCTGCAGCTTGCGTCGATGGCTGTCGGGGAAGTGTGCCGACGGATGCGACCGGGTTCATTCGTCGAGCACGCCGGGGATGGAATCTCGCCCTACGGCGTGCGCTTTACCGACGATGGTGCGTCCGAGGTGGTGACTGCGCTGCTCGAAGTGCCGGAGCACCACTATTTTCTGGCTGAAGATCGATCATGGATGGTGGTCGTCACCACCGAAGGCGACCTGGACGTCGTGGACTTGTGAGGTGCGCTGTCCTTCCGGGCAGCCCAGGGTGGATGTGGAGACCGACCCGGCTCGTGGTGATCCGTGTGATCGGCGTCGGGTGGTCATCCTTGGGGTTGATCCGGGTGTGGGACTTTCCGTCGACGTGTGGCTCGTGCGTCGTTGACAGTATCTCGGCATGATCGAATCACGGGGGATCGTCATGTCGAGCCTGTCGGGATCCGCTGCGCCGCCCGCCCCGCGATGGGCGATCGTGGCCGCGCACGTGGCGGCGCTGACTCCGTTGCCGTCGGCGGTCTGGCGCTTCGCGTTGGTGTTCGGGAGTCACGGCGGCTACACCGAGCAGGGCTACGCGGACCTGGGCATGGACGGATGGGGCGCCGCCTGGGTGGTCTTCCTCAGCTTGTCCACCGAGTCGGCGGCACTGCTGACCCTGGCTCTGGTGCGGCCCTGGGGCGAATATCCGCCGCGCTGGGTCCCGTTCGTGGGCGGCAGGAGGATGAAGCCGGTACCGGTCACCCGGATCGCGTGCGGCGCGGTGGTGGTTCTGGTGCTGTTGTGGGCCCAGTTCCTGTTCTGGTGGGCTCTCCCGCACGAGGACATGACCGATTTTGGGGCCGACCTGCTCGGCGTGCTGTATCTGCCGCTCGTGCTCTGGCCCCCGCTCCTGGCGGCCGTCACCTGGTCGTACCATCGGCGCCACCTCGCCGAACCCACCCCCGGCAGCATCGGGCGGTCGTGACGTTGCCCGACGCTGCGCCACACGCCTGCCACGGCCGGGCCGGTGCGCCTTCCATCCCGGCTCTCGACCGTGGCTCCTTCGTTGCTCCTCCGTTGCTTCTCCACCCGGTCCCCAGTCGTCGACTACCTGGGGTCGTAGGCGAGGTTGGGTCGGAGCCAGGCCTCCGCCTCCCGGAGGTCCATGCCGCGTCTGCGGGCGTAGTCCTCGGTCTGGTCGAGCCCGATCCGTCCGACGGTGAAGTACTTCGCGTCGGGGTGGGCGAAGATCAGCCCGCTGACGCTCGCCGCCGGGGTCATCGCGAACGACGTCGTCAGGCCCATGCCGATCCTGTCGGCTTCGAGCAGGTCGAACAGGTGCTTCTTGAGACTGTGGTCGGGGCTTGCCGGGTAGCCGAGTGCCGGCCGGATGCCGCGGAACCGCTCGGCGTGCAGGTCCTCCAGGACCGGGTCGGCGTCGGGCTCGAACCAGTCGCGACGTGCGCGTAGGTGGAGGTACTCGGCGAAGGCCTCGGCGAGGCGGTCGGCGAGTGCCTTCACCATGATCGACTTGTAGTCGTCGTGGTCGGCCTCGAATGAGGCGGCCAGGGCCTCGGCGCCCTGGATGGAGACCGCGAAACCGCCGATGTGGTCGCCTTCGGGTGCCACGTAGTCGGCGAGGCAGCGGTTGGCCCGGTTTTCCGGCTTGGCGGTCTGCTGCCGGAGCATCGGGAAGCCGACCCCGACAGGGGCGTCGTCGAGCACGATGTCGTCGCCGCGGGAGTGGGCGGGCCAGAATCCGTACGCGCCGTGTGCCTGGAGCAGCTCGCCCTCGACGATCTCGTCCAGCAGGGCGTTGCCCTCGTCGAACAGCTCGCGCGCGACGGGTTGGTCGAGGATGGCGGGGTACTTGCCCTTGAGCTCCCAGGCGAGGAAGAAGAACTGCCAGTCGATCATCGCGCGGAGCTCGGCCAGGCTCGGCCGAACGGTGCGAACGCCGGTGAAGGCCGGGACCGGGAGCTCGGTGAAGTCGACCCGCTCGGGGTTGGCCCGGGCCTGGCCGAGGGTGAGCAGGGGCTGCTTCTGCCTGGTCTCGTGCAGTTCGCGCAGGCGGGCCTGCTCGGTGCGGTTCTCGGCGTCCAGGACTTCGGCGCGGGTGGGGTCCAGCAGGTCGGAGACGACGCCGACGACGCGGGAGGCGTCCAGGACGTGCACGGTGGTGTGGTCGTAGGCGGGCGCGATCCGGACGGCCGTGTGCTGGCGCGAGGTGGTCGCGCCGCCGATCAGCAGCGGGATCTTCAGCCCCCTGCGCTGCATCTCGCTTGCCACGGCGACCATTTCGTCCAGGGACGGGGTGATCAGGCCGGACAGGCCGATGGCGTCGGCGCCCTCGGAGATCGCGGTGTCCAGGATGGTGGCGGCCGGGACCATCACGCCCAGGTCGACGACCTCGTAGTTGTTGCAGCCGAGTACCACGCCGACGATGTTCTTGCCGATGTCGTGCACGTCGCCCTTGACGGTGGCGAGAACGACCTTGCCATTGCCGCGTTCGGTGTCGGCGGCGTCCTTGGCGGCCTCGATGTAGGGCTCCAGGTAGGCGACGGACCGCTTCATCACCCGGGCGCTCTTGACGACCTGCGGCAGGAACATCTTGCCGGAGCCGAACAGGTCACCGACGATCTTCATCCCGTCCATCAGCGGGCCCTCGATCACGTCGAGCGGTCGAGCCGCGTGCCCGCGGGCCTCCTCGGTGTCCTCCTCGATGAAGTCGATGATGCCGTGCACCAGCGCGTGGGCGAGGCGTTGCCCGACCGGGGCCTCGCGCCAGGACAGGTCGACCTCGCGGCGGGTGCCGGAACCGGTGACCGTGCCGGCGAAGGTGACCAGCCGGTCGGTGGCGTCCGGCCGCCGGTCGAAGATCACGTCCTCGACCAGTTCCAGGAGTTCGGCGGGGATGTCCTGGTAGACGGCGAGTTGGCCGGCGTTGACGATGCCCATGTCCAGGCCCGCGGTGACGGCGTGGAACAGGAACGCCGAATGCATGGCCTCGCGGATGATGTCGTTGCCGCGGAAGGAGAAGGACAGGTTGGAGATGCCGCCACTGGTGCGTGCGCCCGGGCAGCGTTCCTTGATCAGCGGAAGGGCGTCGATGAACGCTTTGGCGTAGCCGTTGTGTTCGGCGATGCCGGTGGCGACGGCCAGGACGTTGGGGTCGAAGATGATGTCCTCGGCGGCGATCCCGGCCTGTTGGGTCAGCAGGTCGTAGGCGCGGCCGCAGATGGCGACCTTGCGTTCGGTGGTGTCGGCCTGGCCCTGCTCGTCGAAGGCCATGACGACGACGCCGGCGCCATAGGACTTGATCGTCGCGGCCTGTGCGAGGAAGGGTTCCGGGCCCTCCTTGAGGCTGATCGAGTTGACGACTCCCTTGCCCTGGATGCACTTGAGGCCCGCTTCCAGGACGCTCCAGCGGGAGCTGTCGACCATGATCGGGATCCGGGCGGCCTCGGGCTCGGTCGCGATGAGGTTGAGGAAGGTGGTCATCGCCTGCTCGCTGTCGAGCAGGTCGGCGTCCATGTTGACGTCGAGCAGGTTCGCGCCGCCGCGGACCTGCTCCAGGGCGACGGCGACGGCCGCCTGATGGTCGTTGCCCTCGATCAGCTTGCGGAACCTGGCCGAACCGGTGACGTTGGTTCGCTCACCGATCATCACGAAGCCGGTGTCGGGCCCGATTTCGAAGGGTTCGAGGCCGCTGAGCCTGGTGGCGGGCCTGGTCTGCGGGACGGTGCGCGGCGGCAGGCCCGCGACGGCGCCGGCGATCCTCTCGATGTGTGCCGGGGTGGTGCCGCAGCAGCCACCGACGATGTTGGCCATGCCCGAGGCGGCGAACTCCCCGAGCAGTTGCCCGGTTTCCTCGGGCGTCTGGTCGTAACCGCCGAAGGCGTTGGGCAGCCCCGCGTTGGGGTGGCAGGCGACGTGGGTGCCGGCGAGGCGGGCGAGATCGGCCAGGTGGGGGCGGATCTCGTCCGCACCGAGGGAGCAGTTGACGCCGACGATCAGCGGGTTCGCGTGTTCGACGGAGTTCCAGAACGCCTCCACGGTCTGGCCCGACAGGGTTCGTCCGCTGAGGTCGACGATGGTCACCGAGATCCACAGGGGCAGATCGGGGGTGACCTCGCGGGCGGCGGCGATGGCGGCCTTGGCGTTGAGCGTGTCGAAGATGGTCTCGATCAGGAGGAGGTCGACGCCGCCCTCCTGCAGGGCCAGGAACTGCTCGGCGTAGGAGTCGAAGACCTGCTGGTAGGAGACGGCCCGATAGGCGGGGTCCTCCACCTTGGGGGACAGCGACAGGGTCACGTTGAGCGGCCCGACCGAGCCGGCGACGAAGCGTCCGCCGAACTCGTCGGCGGCCTGCCTGGCGAGCCGGGCGCCCTGCACGTTCATCTCCCGGACCAGGCCCTCCAGGCCGTAGTCGGCCTGCCCGATCCCGGTGGCGGTGAAGGTGTTCGTGGTGGTGATGTCGGCGCCTGCCGCCAGGTATTGCCGGTGCACGTCGAGGATGACGTCCGGCCGGGTCAGGTTGAGCAGGTCGGGGTCACCCGTGACGTCCCTCGGGTGGTCTGCCGTGATCAGGCTGCCCCGGTAGTCGTCGGCCGTGAGCGAGGCCCCCTGCAGCATGGTGCCCCAGGCGCCGTCCAGCACGACGACCCGCTGTCGCAGCAGCTCCCGCAACCTGGTCTCGGACGATCTTTCCACCAGTCCACCTCCCATACGTCGGGAGGCGCCCTTGATCGTCGAACGGGCCGAGCGTGGCGGGCCGTGACCCGTTGCAGCGCCTCTCGGCCGTGGGCCAACCATAGCGAGTAAGTGGGCCCGGGGCCTGCATTGGGTCGATCTCGTTTCGCTTCGCGTCGCCGCGGCCGGTGTCGCGGGCAACTTCCGGCTGCGGTGGACCGGCTCGGCTCGGTGTGCGCGTGACGGCGCCGGCTGCGCCGATGCCGGATCCGGTGTCGCGGTGCCGACCGGGGCGGCGGGGCGGGATCGCATCGGAATCCGCCGTCCGGCTCCCTGCGTTCGATGCCTCGGCCGGCGCCGGGTCGGGTGCCAGACTGTGGGGGATGAGCACGCCGATGCGCCCTTCGGGTGGGGTGAGGCCGCGTGGGGTGGTGACGAGCTGCCGGTTCGGGAACGAGCGGTCGTCATGGGCGTCCCTGGTCGGTGAGTTGCGGCGGCACGGATATCTGTCGGCGGCGGACGATTTGGAGCGCCTGTGGTCGGCGCAGAGCCCGAGATTCGACGTGGAGATACCCGACGACGTGTGTTCGGGCCTGCGGGAAACGGTTGCCCTGGTGCGCTTTCGGCCGTCCCACGGGTACCTGGCACGAACCTTCTCCACCTCGGCGCCGTTGTCCTGGGCCGAGGCGTTTCGGCGGTACGGCACGGCCCTGATGATCCGGGCGTTGGCGGACGTGCGGGGCCGAGCGGAGATCCCGGGCTACGGAGGTCAGCGGGTGCGGCAACGCCTATGGAAGAAGCTCTGGTTCCTCTGCATACCGATTCTCGGGCCGAGAATGGTGCTCGCGCTGATCCACCGATCCGTCACCGAAATGCGCCGGCGTGATACCTCGGCCGCGCATCGAACGCCCGCGTGGCTGGTGTCGCTGCTCGGCGCGGGGCCTCCGGCGGCGGCCTTCGCGGCCGTGTGCTGGGCGTGGTTCGCCATTCCACTGCCGCCCGACGGCGTGCCCGCGCGCCTGGCCGTGGCCCTGCCGGCAGCCGGCACCGCCGCGTTCCTGGTGGTGATTCCGTGGTGGGTCTTCCTCGCGTTGGCAAGCATGCGGCCACAACCAACCAGGGGCGACGACCCCTGACCTCGCGCCGCCCCGCCGCGACGATCGCCGTGTGAGCCTCGCCGACCTCGTCTCCCAGGGCTTCCGGTGGGCCGCGCGCCACACCACCCTCCGCTACGCCGCCGTCGGTTCGGGCGCCGCGTCGGTCGTCGCGCGCTGTCCGAGCTCCAAGGCTGCGATGGCCTCGGCTGTTTTCGGGGTTTGCGCTGTGGCGACCGAGGGGAGCCGATTCGCCCGAGGAGGTGTGCGGACTCCGCCTGTTGAAACCGGCTCCGGCCATGCGGGCGATAGCCTGGGTCGCATGGCTGGGATCACGGGCGCGGAGATCGTCGCTTTTGCGGACGCTGCGGCGTTCGAGAGCTGGCTGGCCGAGAACTACGGGCGCCACGAGGGTGTGTGGATCAAGGTAGCCAAGAAGAAGTCCGGCATCCCGACGGTCACCGATGACGAATTGGTCGACGTCGGGCTGTGCTACGGCTGGATCTCCGGGCAACGGCGGTCGTTCGACGAGCAGCACTACCTGCAGAAGTACGTGCCACGTCGACGCAAGAGCCTGTGGTCGCAAGTGAATGTGGAAAAGGTGGCGACGCTGACGGCCGCAGGCCGGATGCGCGAACCCGGGTTGGCCGAGGTGCGCAAGGCGCAGGAGGACGGGCGATGGGCGGCGGCCTACGCGTCGCAGAAGACGGCGACCGTACCGCCCGATCTCGCGGCGGTGCTCGACGCGAACCCGGCGGCCGGGAAGGCGTTCGAGGCGCTCGACAGGACCGGTCGCTATCTACTGATCCTGCCGCTGCTCCAGGCTCTCACGCCGGAGGCCAGGCAGGCCCGGCTCGACAAGACCCTGCACATGCTGGAGAGCGGTGACGGCCCGGAATGAGCCGACGGCCGCAAGCCCGACGCGTGCGCCCCCGTGGAGCAGCGTGCCCGACGGGTTCTTGAACCGGGCGATGCCGAAGTCCGGGATCTTGACGCTTCCGTCGGCGGCGAGCATGAGGTTCGCGGGCTTCAGGTCGCGGTGGACGACGCCCTCCGCGTGCGCACGGGCGAGCGCACCGGCGGCCTGTGCCCCCCAGTCGGCCGCGACCGCCACCGCCGGAGGCCCGTCGGCGCGCAGCACTCGGGCGAGGTCCCGGCCGTCGACGTACTCCATGACCAGGAACAGTGTGCCGTCGGCGTCGTCCTCGCCCGTGTCGACACGGTGACCACGCCCGGATGGTTCAGGGCCCCGGCGGTGCGCGCCTCGTGCAGGAACAGCTCCGCCCCGGCCGCGTCGCCTTGCGCGTGCGGCAGGAGTTCGACGGCGACGCGCCGTCGAATCCGCCGGTCGCGGCCCTCCCACACTTCGCCCATACCGCCCCGGCCAACGAAACGGACAAGCTCGTACCGACCCGCCAACACGCGCACAGACACCACTCCCCGACCGCCCGTTTCCGCGCGGCCGAGGTTACCGGCCCGGTTGCCCGGGCCCGGACGGGTGTCGGACCGTACGCCACTTCGCGCACCGCGGGGCCGCGGCCGTCAATCGCCCGGCACGTCCGGCCCACCTCGGCCGCGCGTCCTTCCCCCGCGCGGTGGGTTGGGCCCCGGGGTCAGAACCGCCAAACGCTCGCGATACTCCTCGGTGTCGATCTCGCCGCGGGCATAGCGCCGAGCCAGCACCTCGGTCGCCGACGAGCCGGCCGAATCCGAGGGCCCGCGACCACGTGAGGTGCCTCGCACCAAGAACCACACCACTGCGACGATCGCCGCGAGCAGGAGCAGCATCATCATCGACCCCCACACCCAGCTCCAGCCGTCCTCCTCGTACATGTGCCCGACGCGACGCGTGGGCGCCGTCGCCAGGACCGGAGTCAATCTCATTGCCCTCACCTTCCCGGGACGCCGAACCGGCCTGCACCTTCATGGTGCGTCGCAGACCCGAGGAGCGTCGGAGCCGTTCGGCCCGGTCGGCCGGGTCGACCGGCCCTCCCGGGCGGTATCGCCGGTCCGGGCAGCGGAGGGCGAGCGGACATCCGCACCCCACTCGGGATGGTGCGGCCGGGCCCTGTCCGGCGGACCTTGGCGGATCGGGGGCCGCGTCGTGTCGCCTCCGTTCGGGTCGTCATTCGCGCCAAGGGTCGGTCGGGTCGAGCGTCTCCGACACGGGGCGACGAGGAGTGGGGGCTCCGGGAGGCCCGTATCCCATCCGCAGCACCATCTGGACGTACCCGGGGCCGGTTCGCGGATCGCGCAGATTCGCGCGGGTGTCGGGCCACTCCACGGCTTGGTGGAGGACCGACATGCGCAGGCCGTGGACGGTCGCCAACAGCCAGGCCCGCTCCATGGCCTGGCCCGCCCGCATCCAGTCCTGCGGATGATCGAAGCGGGTGGTCAGGGTTGCCACTTGGGGTAGCGCCTCGAAACGCTGTGTCGTCACGGGCGAGGTGGGCGGGTGTCCGGTGAAGGCACGGACCGGTACCCGGGCATCGTGGTCCTGTGGTCCCAGGGCCGCACGGGGGATGCCGTCGGTGGCGGGCGCCTCCAGGCGCAACCACGTGCGGGTCTCCGCCTGCCGTGCGACGTCCGCCGCCGTCCGCCGCTCGGCCTCGGCGGTCAGATCCAGGACGCGGCGTGCGTCGCCCTCCTCCAGCACGTCCAGGACCGCGCCCTCGGCTTCGGCGGCGGCGATGAGATCACCGACGACGCGCTCCGGTACGTCGCGGTTGGAGAACGGCAGGCGGCTGGAGTGCCGTTCGGCGATCGCCGGGTACAGGTCCGGGCCGTACGGATATGCGGCGTCGGCGCCTTGGCTCAGGTCCAGCACGGCCGCCGGAAACTCGGGGGTGTCGTGCGACGACAGGGTCACCACGGGTTTCCGGCCCAGGTGCAGCGCGGCGACGCGCAGGTTGAACACGGCCGCGCCGACGGAGATGTGCATGGCCCTGCCCGCCGGGTCGGTGAGCGGGACCGCGCGCCTGCCGTCGACGAACACCGCGAGTCCACCTGCGTCTACCGTGGGCCGGAAGAACCACGGCTGGCTGTTGTGGAGCGAGGGGGCCGCACCGCCGGCCGCGGCCAGGGACCTCACGTCGACGGGGCTCGGGGAAGTGTTGGTCATGTCGATCTCTCCCTACGGCCCCTCGACGCGGCCGAATGTGGGGGACGGGTGAGCCGGACCGGCGGCGCGGCAGGATCGGTCGGGTCGAACCTGTGGTGCCGGTGCGGAGACGGTGCCCCTGTCGGGTACGTGGGTACGGTCGTCCATCTCGACGCTCCCGCCGTGGATCGCGCGGCCCGATCGGGCCGACGGCCTGCCGGGACAAGTCTCGGGTGCCCGACGACGAGGCCACAGGGCCGGACGCCCCGGGCGTACCAGGGTCGTGAGTCCCACGCCCGGGCTTCGCCGCCCGAGCCGGTCGTTCGCGCTCCACCGGCGGCGATCCACCGGTCGGCGCGGGCGGCGACGTATCCCAGGATCGCACCGGCGAGGGGCATCAGCAGGTCTTCGACGGGCAGGGCACGTGTGCCCGGCCGGTCGCGCGGCATCGGTACGCACCCGCCGGCCGGTCCCGGGGCGGCGGAAACGGGGACGGTGATCGGCAATGCGCAGGCCGCGACCCAGTCGGCGCCGACGAGCAGCGTCGCGCCGACCGCGGCCGCGGTGACCGGGTCGGTGCCGGTGCCGGGTACGAGTCGTCGGGCGATGTGCGGCGCCGCGAGCGAGACGAACGAGTTGTCGGAACCGGCGGAACAACCGCCGAGCAGCAGTGCGGTGAGGCAGAGGCAGACGAGGGCGACGGCGGCGGATTTGGGGGCGCGCATGGGGGTGTTGGCTTTCACGGAAGCGAGAAAGTCAGGTAAGGCTTACCTTGCGAACCATTGGAAAGGCGATCGGGTGATACGGCGTCGTGCGGCCGGCTGCGGCGGGGTCGGATTCGGCTCGATTCCCTTTCGGGCAGGGCGAGTTCACCATCCGGCGTGGTCGCCTGACGGTGTTCCGATCATGGGGCGGGAGTCGGTCCCGCCCCGCCGACGGTGTGGGGTGGGCGGGTTGCTCAGGACCGACGTGCCCGCGCCGCCGCGGAGTTCGTGTCGTGGTCCGGGTCGCGCGGCAACAGCCCGTCGACCAACGCCCGCAGGCCCTGCGGGTGGATGTCCCGGGAGACCAACGTGGGCCAGCGGTCGGCGAGGGCGGCCAGGTGCGGCAGTCGAGCCGGGTCGACCTCACCGAGGATCGTGTCGCGCCGGATGGGCCGATGGGCGTCCTCGGCGCGGCGGCGCGCGGCATTGGCGCGGACCAGGATCTCGCCGACGGTGAAGTACCAGACGCCGCGGTAGAGATCCACCGCCTCCTCCGGGGTGCACCCGCAGTCGACCGCGCCCGCCACGATCGCCTCGACCATCCACAGCGCCGATTCGCCGATCACGTCGTCGGCGGTGAGGACCTCGACGATCCACGGCCGGTCCGCCAACACGTCGTGCATGAGGGTCGCGGCGGCGAGGATGCGCCCCCGGGGGTCGTCCGGGAGTTCGGGGCGCACGATCGTGTCGGCGTAGTCGCTCAGCAACTGCGCCAGGAGGTCGTGCCGGTCGCGGAAGTGGTGGTAGAGCGTGGTCGGCGCGGCGCCGGCCTCCGCGGCCAGGCGGCGCATGGTCAGCTTGTCCCAGCCGTCCCGGTCGACGAGCCGACGGGCCGCGGTCATGATCTGCGCGCGGGAGGTCCGGGGCGGGCGACCGGTACGGCCGGAAGACGAGGCAGGCGGTGGCATCGCCCCATGATGGCGGCTTCCGCGATCCCGGGCGAACCGCGGCGGCCGACCCGGGCCCGCGCGCGAGATCGACAGTCGCGCGACGCCGGTGATACTTTCCGAACATGTTCGGAAAGTATCGCGCGACCGACGGAAGGACCGCCCGATGGCGATGAACGCGACCACCCCCCTCGACCTGTTCGACTCCGTGATCCAACTTCGAGAGGGCGGCACGATCGACGCGAGGCCACGACGGGGCCTCGGGGATCCCGGCCTGTGGACGGTGACGGCCTTCCACGCCGCGGACGACCGCGCGGTGCACGCCGACGTATGGGAACAACACCCCGACGGCCAGGAAGTCCTGTGCCTGCTCTCCGGAATCGTGCACGTCCACCTGCGCGACCACGACAGCGGCAGCGAACCGGTCGCGACCCTGACCGCGGGCACGTCCTACATCGTCCCGGCCGGCCGCTGGCATCGCCTGACCGTCGAGGAACCGGGCGACCTGCTGGTCATCACCCCACGCACCAACACCCGCCACGAACGCATGCAGCCCGCCGACGAAACCCGACAGCCGTAGCGGTCCCTCGGGCGCCCACCGGGCCCTCGCCCAAGCCCGGGTCGGCGGCGTACTCGCCTCGTGCAACGGCCGCGACGACACCACCGACCACCGCCCCGACCACCACACGATCGGGACGCCGGACCCGTGGACCTCAGCCGAAAAAGCTCGCCGGGGAAGTCGGCGTCTCGGGCTGCGCCAGATAGCCGGCGACGGTGCAGTGCAAGGGACCGAACCTGTTCGGCGAGTCGAGTTGGTGGAAGCTGACGTCGACCTCGGTGGGGGCCCGACCACCCGGGACGCGGGCGTTGGCCGCAGTGCAGACGAGTTGGTGGATCGCCTCCACGGGCACCTGGGCGGCGTCCACGGGCAGCGTGAGCGTGACGCTGCCGTTGCCGGTGTCGACGCCGACCCGGCCGACCAGATCCGCGAGGGCGCTCATCAGTCCCTGTCGACGTTCGGCCTCGGTCGGTCCCTTCAACAGCAGGGTGATCGCTTCGCCCGGGTCGACAGGCGTTTCGGTGGGCCGGGACACCGCTTGCACACCGGCGAAAGACACGAAGAACAGGCGGACCCGGTCGGGGACGGCGCCGATTTGCGGAACACCGCTGGCCGGGGGCCCGACTCCGTGTGGCGTCGTGGTGGAGATGCCGCATCCGGCGACGAGGGCGGCCACGAGAGCGGCGACCACGGTGGTGGGGAGCTTCACTGATCCTCCGGACGTTCGTGTCCGACCTCGCCCGACGACGCGGGCTCGCCGTCGTGATCGGCTCCGGCTGCGCCGATGCCGTCGAGGTGTCGGGGAGCCGACACGGCGGCCGGCGGTGCGAGTGGGAGTTCGATGGTGAACACGGTGCCCTCGCCCGCGGTGGAGGCCGCCCGCAGGGTACCGCCGTGCAGGTGGATGTTCTCGCGGGCGATGGCAAGTCCCAGGCCGCTGCCGTCGGATCGGGTCCGGGCCGAGTCGGCTTTGTAGAAGCGGTCGAAGATGTGCGCGAGCACGGCCGGATCGATGCCGGGACCGTGGTCGACGACGTCGAGCACGATCCGGTCGCCGGCGCGGCGCAGCACGACCCGGACGGGGCCGCCGCCGTGCCGCAGCGCGTTGCCGACCAGGTTGGCGAGGGCGACGTCGAAGCGTCGAGGGTCCAGGACGGCGCGGATCCCGTCGGGGAGTTCGGTGTCGACCCGGTCGCTCCAGCCGCGGGCTCGCAGGGTCCGGCGTACCGAGGTGGAGACGTCGACCTCGTCGGTGTGCAGGGTGGCGGCGCCCGCGTCGAAGCGGGAGATCTCCATGAGGTCGTCGACCATGCGCGCGAGTTTGCGGGTCTCCTCGGCCACCAGTCGGAGCGCTTCGGAGGTGTCGGGGTCCAGATGGGCGGTGTCCTCGTCGAGGACCTCGGTGACGGCGACCATCGCCGCGAGGGGGGTGCGCAGTTCGTGGGAGACGTCGGCGGCGAACCGGCGGGCACCGGCTTCGAGGCGGCGCAGTTCGGTGGCGTCGCGTTCGATGGTGTCGGCCATCGTGTTGAACGTCGCGGTCAGGTCCGCGAGTTCGTCGTTGCCGCGGACGGGGATGCGGGTGTCGAGGTCGCCCTCGGTGATGCGGTGGGCTCCCGCGCGGAGCCGCCGTACCGGGCGAAGGACGTGCGCGGCGGCGAAGAGCGCCGGGACGAGGGCGAGGCCGACGGCGGGGAGCGCGCCGTAGCGGGCCGCGGTGACCAGGGCGTGGATGTCGGCTTGCTCGCCACGCAGGGACATTTCGGCGTACACCACGATCCGGGTGGGGGTGTCGTCGTGCCCCGCGTGCAGGATCGGCATCCCGATGACCAGCCACGGGCCGTCGGGGCGCGCGACGCGCTGGGCCACCGCGCCGTTCTCCCGCAACACCGCGGAGCGCAGGGCCGCGGTGATCGCGCCGGGATCGCCGGGCGCCTCGGCGGGGACGAGTGGGCCGTCCTGGTACGAGACGTGCGTGTGCCAGTCGCGCGGGGTGCCCGCGCGGTCGAGCAGGACGGTCAGCCCCAGCAGGCTCTCCGTGCTGGGCGGATACGGCAGGTCGGGTGCACGCGAGTCGAGTTGGGCGCGCAGTTCGTCGGTCGCGGCGCTCTGGGTGCGGTCCAGGATCGCGTCGCGGGCCTTGTCGTACGTCAGCGCGGAGGTGATCAGGGCGCTGAACGCGGCGACGAGGAGAAAGGCGACGACCAGCCGGGGACGAAGACCCCGCAGCGACCACCGGCGTCCGAGGGTTCGCGGCGACCGGGACGCGGAACGCGCGGCGGAGGCGGTCACAGCGGACCGAAGCGGTAACCGAATCCGCGGACCGTCTGCACGTAGCGGGGTCGGCGCGGGTCGTCCTCGACCTTTCCGCGCAGGCGCAGCACACACGCGTCGACCAACCGGGCGTCCCCGGCGTAGCTGTGCTCCCAGACACGTTCGAGGAGGAGGTCGCGGCTGTACACGCGCCCGGAGGAGGCGGACAGGTACAGCAGCAGTTTGAGTTCGGAGGGCGCGAGCGTGAGCTCGGTTCCGTTCTTGGACACGATGAGCGCGGCCCGGTCGATCGTCAGATCGCCGTACCGGTCGACCTGCGGCGCCATCGGGTCCGCGACGGTGGCGTCCTCGGCGTCGGCGGGAACGGCGCGGCGCAGGGCCGCCTTGACGCGGGCGCCCAGGACCTCGCCGCCGGCCGGCTTGACGACGTAGTCGTCCGCGCCCGCCTCCAGGCCGACCACGACGTCGATGTCGTCGCCGCGAGCGGTGAGGATGATGATCGGGAGTTGGTGTCGCTCCCGGATCCGGCGGCACACCTCCAGGCCGTTCATGCCCGGCAACATCAGGTCCAGCAGGACGAGATCGGGGCGAAAGTCCTCCAGGGTGGCGAGTCCGGCCTCCCCGGTGGGCGCGACGGCGACCTCGTGGCCGCGCCGCCGAAGCGCGATACCGACGCCCCTTTGGACTGCGGGATCGTCTTCGATAAGCAATACGCGTGGCATGGTGGTGACAATTCCCTGCTGAGTCGTCACGGCGGATCATAAGGATTACGGGGGTTGTGTCCGGGCCGTCCGAAGACCGTGTGGTGCGGCAATGGACGGCAGGCAGCGGTGCCCTTCGACTTTACGACGGATTGCGGGGTGCCGGTCCCGTGCCGAACCGGTCGGCGGGCGGGTCGGCGCCTGTTTGCGCGGCTCAGGGCCTCGTTGACCACCGTATGGTCCCGGGATGACGGATCCGTGCGCGATATGTGACGAGACGATGACAGCCTCCGGTTTCGATATCCGAACGTGTTTGGCTCGGCGAGCAGTCGAACGAAGACCCGGGATATCGAGACAGGAATACCCATGACGATCGGTGGAATACGTCGCGGCGACATCGCGAGGGGCGCGGGTGCGGCAATAGCCCTCGTCGTGACCGCGGCCGCCCTCACGAGTTGCGGTGGCGGCTCCGACACAGCGGCGAACCGACGCGTCGGCGGCACCCACCAGGCGGCCCGCCCGGTGCCGGGCGCCGCCGATGTCGAATCGCCGACCGGCCCGGGTCCGAAGGAGAGCGGCAAGGTCGATCCATCGATCTCGCGGCACTCGGAGGACGGCGGCAAGTCGGTCAACCTCACCCTCGACGACGGCCCGGACGGCGTGTGGACGCCCCGCTTCCTGGATCTGCTCGAAAAGCACAAGGCCAAGGCCGTGTTCTGCGTCCTGGGGCCCAACGCCAAGGCCAACCCCGAACTGCTGGGCAGGATCGTCGACGCCGGCCACCGCCTGTGCAACCACTCGGTGCATCACGACACCGGCATGGACAAGAAGCCCGTCGACTACCAGACGCAGGAGATCCTCGACGCCAAGAACATGATCGACCAGGCGTCCGGAGGCCGACGGATCTGGTACTACCGCGCACCCGGTGGCGCGTTCACCCCGGAAAGCCGCCGGATCGCCGCCGATCACGGCATGCGCCCCCTCGGTTGGAACGTCGACCCGAGCGACTACCAGCGCCCCGGAGTCGACGCCATCGTCACCCGCGTCCAACAACAACTGACCAAGGGCCCCACCGTTTTGATGCACGACGGGGGCGGCAATCGCGAACAGTCCTTTCAGGCGCTCGAGAAGCTCCTGACGTGGTTCGACGAACAGGGTTACCGCTACAGCTTCCCGCAGGCGTGAACCTGCTTCGACGACCGACACGGCCCGCCCCGGCCCGCGACACGCGCGCCCCGCCCCGGTGTGCGCGCCCCCCCGAACCAAGCGGCCGGCCGGTCAAGCGACCGGCCGGCCTCCTCGTGGAACTCTCAATACCCGTCCGTGAGTCGGGTGACATCCACGGAGGTCGCGCCGCTCTTCGGCTCCGGTATGCCCGCCCACAGGGCCGCCAGCGCGGCGAACGTGGCCACCAGGGCGACGGCGCCGGTCCGCCCATGCGCCCAACGGGCCCGAAAGCGGATCGGATCCTCGACCAGGAACTTGGAAAGTACGGCGGCGGCAACGGAAACGGCCACGACGACAGCCGTCCGCCCCCACCCCGAGAAGCCGAGGCGTTCCTCGTCCAGCAGCAGATAGACCGGCCAGTGCCACAGGTAGAGGCTGTACGAGATCAGACCGGTCCAGCGCAGCGCAGCGCCGCCCAGGACCCGGCCGACGGGGCTGCCCGGCGCCCGGGTGAGGCAGGAGATGAGGAGGGCGGCGGCCAGCGCGTGCAGGAACATTCCCCCCTGGAACAGTGAGGGGGAATCCTCGCCGTCGGCCAGGACCCAGTACCCGCCGATGCCGCACACCAGGGCCAACGAGAGCCACCCGGCCGGGCGCTCGCCCAGTCGGGCCACGGCGCGAGTGGCCGGTCCGGTGGCCATCACAGCGCCCAACAGCAGGGAGAAGGCACGAGTGTCGGTGCCTTCGTACACCCGGGTACTGTCGATCGGATCGGCGAGATGGAGCATCAGGGCCAGCGAGGCGAGAGCTCCCGTCGCCGCGACGACGGCGACGTTTCGGCCCGCGTTCCGGCCCCGGGCCACCAGAACCAGGAGCAGCGGCCAGAACAGATAGAACTGCTCCTCGACGGCGATGCTCCACAGATGGCTGAAGACGCGGGTGTCGCCGGAGTTCCAGTAGCCCATCCGGTCCGCGATGAAGTGCCAGTTGGCGAGGTTCGCCACCACCCACGGACCGTCGTCGAGCGCGTTGCGGATCAGCGCGGGCGAGCCGAAGGCCCACACCAGCAACGAGGTACCGGACACCATGGCGGCGAGCGCGGGCAGGAGGCGGCGCGCCCGCCGGCCCCAGAACGCGATGAGGTTGATGCGGCCGTTCCCGGCCGCCGCCTCCTTGAGCAGCAGTCCGGTGATCAGGAACCCGGACAGCACGAAGAACAGGTCGACGCCCAGGAAGCCGCCGCCGAAGTTTCCGGCGTGAAAGAGCAACACCGCCGCGACGGCCACACCGCGCAGACCGTCCAGCGGTCCGATGTGCGCTTTGACGGAGGTGAGCGGGCTCTTGGGCGTCGCGGACGGCGTGGGAACCCGCCGATGGATACGCCGAGGGGAAGTCTGCGCAGGCATGGGGTATTTCTCCGAAAGACGCGGGGCGGAACGAGCCCGGGCCCGTTCCGCCCCTCGATCGTGTTGGCCGGGGAGGCGAGCGCGTCGCCCGGGGTCGACTACTTGCAGCCGAGGCGTCCGTACACCTTGTCGCCGGTCCACGACCCGGTGGCCCAGCGGTCCACCGCCGCCGGTGCGAAGGAGTACTGCCTGCCGAGTTCCTTGCCCAGCCAGTTGGCGAACGCGGCGGAACCCTGCTGACAGGAGTGGATGCCGTCGTTGCTCCGCTGCGCCTTGGCAGCGGCGCTGTCGGTGCCCCACAGGGCCGCGGCGTCGAGGAAGTGCACCTTGCCCGGGTGCTTGTCCGCCACCTCTTTGGCCGACTTCGGGGCGGACTTGATCTCGGCCTCGTGCCGCTTGTAGAAGTCGTCGATTCTGAACGGCGGCGCGGAGACGATGACGAGTTCGGCGCCCGCGTCGGTCACCGTCTTGACCAGTCGTTCGTAACTCGCTTGTTGTTCCGCCGCCTTGCCCCAGTCGTAGGTCGTGATCTGGTAGACGACGACGTTCGGTTTGAAGGAGCCGAGTTCCTTCGGCAGTTCTTCCCAGGTGGATTGGGCCACCTCGCCGATGACACCGCCGCCACCGGCCGCCGCCATCGATTTGAACTCCGTGCCGTTGGCCTTCATCGCCGCCCCGAGCGCGGGGGCCTCGACTTCGCCGATGGAGTCACCCATCCACAGCAGCTTGGCGAGCTTTGCGTTCTTGTTCCCGGCGCCGGACGGTTCCTGGCCGGCGCGGGCCGTGCCGGCGGGGGCGGAGGTCGAGGATACGGTCGAATCGGATCGGCCGTCGGCGGCCCCGCGTTGCTTGTCCGAGTCGTCGCAGGCGGTGAGTCCGAGGAGCCCCGTCGCGGTGACGAGGGCGATTCCCATGGTCAGCCGGACAGGGCGCCGACGGCGGGTGGAGGGGTTGGTTGTGCTGTTCATGCCGTTCAGTAGAGCCGCTGGAATCCCTCCCCGGAGGGGTCGTCATCGTTTCATCACATGCTGCGAGAGGAACAGTCATCCGCCATGTCCGGGGCCGACGCAGGCGGGCAACGGGGGTACGCCGCGGCCTCGGTCGGCAACTCCGGCGTGTCCTCCCGGGATTCGAGCTTCCGTGGGCCGTCGCGCGGTCCCGACCGTCACCGGGTTGCCGTCCGGCGCCGAGCGCGCCTTCGCCGCCGATGCCGACTTCGTCGGGTGCGATGCCGTCCTGCCGCTTCGCTCGACGCTGGTCGCCGCTGCGTCGATTCGGGTGAACTACCGTGCGGATCAGGCCAATACGACGAAGGGCATGACGGCGCCCGGGGGCGCGGAGGCCAACGCTGGCGGTCGACCCGGAGTAGCCTGCGGGGATGACCGACGTGATCATCCTGCACGGTGCCTGGCATCAACCGGCTCACTACGATGACCTGGTCGGGCTGCTGCGCTCCCGAGATCTGAGTGTGGAAGTGCCCGACCTCCACGAGCTGTCGTTGGCCGACGGCACCGCCCTGGTCGAGGACATCGTCACCGCCTCCGAACAGCCTCCGCTGGTGGTCGGGCACTCCTTCGGAGGTGTGACCGCCGGAACGGTACGCGGCGCGGCGGGACTGATCTTCCTGGCCGGTTGGCTTCTCGATGTCGGTGAGTCACCCGCGCAACTCCTGGAGGAAGTCGCGAAGGAAACCGGTGCCCCCGTCGAAGGGCTGCTCGCCACCCTCGACGACAACGGGCGGCTTCGACTCGATCCCGAGGATGCTCGAAAGAACCTCTACGGTGACGTCGACGAAGCGGCGGCCACCCGCGCGATCGAGCTGCTGCGTCCGGAACCGCCCTCGATCTTCGGGGCCACACCCGGCCACGTGAGCTGGCGCGACACACCCTCGCTCTATGTCGCCGCCCGCGACGACCGTGCCATCGCGGCTCCACTGGTCGGGCGCTTCGCGGCCCGTTGCTCGGCCTCGGAGACATGGGAGAGCAGTCACTCGCCCCACCTGAGCCGGACCGCGGCTGTCGCCGATCTCATCCACCGCCGGCGACGAAACGCGAGTGGTTGACCAACCCGCGCGTGCCGTGCGCATTGGCACATCCGGGAACCGGCGGCCATCGGGCCGACTTCCTCCGCTCGGGGCCCGCTCGGTCCATGCTCGACCTCGCGCACGGTGATCGCGTACACCGCGGCGGGATCGACCTTCGCCGCACGGCGCTGCGCCGCCCGGGCGGCGGGGGTGGACACACCCGACACGGCGCGACCCCGCCGGGAAGCGATGGCGGGGTCGCGTCGCGCTTTCGTCTCGCCGGCGGGCACCTGCCGCGCCCATGCGGCACGGCAGACCGGTGGCCTACGCCGGATCGCACGGACCGCCGGCCGGCGGCGCTACCGCATGCACCCCTCGTAGACCGGCTGCGCGTACTCCTCGGCCAGTCTCTCGCCCCATCCCTCGCCCAGAGCGTAGTGGTAGGCCGCGACGGCCTGGGACATACGGGTACGAATGGCGACCACTGCCGACCCGGAGTCGGCCGACGGAATCGAGGTCGGTAGCCGGGGCGGTGGTGCGGGCGAGCGGCGTGCTCAGGTGAGGAGCTCGGCGAGTCGGGCCATTTCGGTGGGCGGGTCGACCACCGGTTGGATGAGGAGTTCGTCGACGCCTGCCTGTTCCAGGGCAGTGATGCGGGTGAGGACATCGTCGCGTGTGCCGATCAGGGCCAGGATGTCCATCAGCGAGGGTAGAACCAGGTCCCGGTCCTGCGGCGCGATGCGCCCGAGGTAGTTGGGGTAGAGCTGGGTGTACCGGTCCGGCGCGACGGCGGTGGTGCCACGCCGGACCAGGAGTTCACGAACCGCCTCGCGTTCATCGGGGCCGAGTTGCTCTGCGAAGGCGGGCGCGTCCGCGGCGTAGTTCAGAAACGACAGGACGAGGTGACCTGTCGCATCCCGAGCCGCGTCGCCGTGCGGATCCTCGTTCTCGTGCAGCAGGTGGAGCGAGGTGACCACGTAGGAGTTCACGGGGGAGTCGGGGTCGCGGGACGTGCCGTGAACGGCTTGGCGGCGGGCGTCCTGGAGTGCGCGCCAGGCGGTCGGTTCGAGCAGGCCGAAGGAGATCAGGCCGGTGCCGCGGCGGCCGGCGACGGCAGCGGCCTTGGATCCGAGCGCGGCCACGACGAACTCGATGGGATCGGTGGTGTTCACGTGCGCCCCGGCGTGGAGGAACCGGATGTCGCGGACCCGGTCACCTTCGCGGTACTCGGTCGAACGCCCGGCACACAGATCCTGCAACCCCGCGGTGAATCCCTCCAGCGCGGACGTCGTGGTCGGCGGCATGCCCAAGGTGCGACGGGCGGTGTTCCCGGTGCCCACCCCGCAGATGATCCGGCCCGGCGCCAAGGCATTGAGACCGGCGATCCCGCTCGCGGCGGCCGGGGCCGAGCGCAGCGCCGGTGAGGTCACGCCGATACCCAGCTTGATGCGCCGAGTGGCCTTCGCACACAGGCTCAAGGCGACGAAGGGGTCACCGTGGACCATCGGGGTGTCGTTCACCCAGAAGCTGTGCAGGCCCAATTCCTCGGCCCGCACGGCGAGATCCTCCACACCGGGGCGAGCGGCAACCACGACACCTGCACGCATCAAGCCTCCAAGCCACGAGAACCGACCCGAACATGCTCATACTGGCAGGTCCCAGGTTTGCGCGAGATGCGAGTGGGAGCGTCTTTCGTGTCGGGCCGGCCGAGGCCAGGGTTTTGACGCAGCGAGTCACCCACGAGGAGCCGGCCTGCGTTTCGTCGCCGGCGATATCGTGCTTCGGAGCGTGTGCCTGGCTTCGGCCGCGTTCCAGTTCTCCTTCGCCGCCATGATGACCGTCTACCTGCTCTTCCTGCCGCGGGAACTGCACCTGCCGGGCATCGTCGTCGGGTTGGCGCTCGCGGCGGCGGGACCGGGTGCGCTCCTGGGCTCGCTGTCGGCCGCCCGCCTGCCGAGCCGGTTCGGCCATGGCGCGGTGCTCGTGGCCGCGGCGGCACTCGGCGACGGCGCGTTCCTGTGCGTGCCTGCGCCGCACGGCTCCTCTGCGGTGACGGTTCCCGCGCTCCTTGCGGCCGGCTTCGTGTTCGGGATGGGCGGACAGTTGGTGAATGTCACGGTCATGGCGGTGCGGCAGGCCGTCACTCCGGACGGGATGCAGGGCCGCGTGGCCGCGACGATCACGTTTGTCGGCATGGGGTTGGCCCCGCTCGGTTCCCTGGTCGGCGGATTCCTCACGGAGGAGTGGGGGCTGCGCACCAGCCTGTTGGTAACGGCCGCGGGCATGATGTCGTCCCCGGTGGTGATGGCTTCGTCCCCGCTCGCATGCCTGGGACGGGAACTGCCGACCTCGCACGACGTGCCGCCGACAGCCCGGGTCCGGGCAACTCCTGCGGCGTGACGTCACGATGTGATGCCTTCGTGTCACGCCTTCTCGGTGACAGCACAATCGCCGAGGAGGACGTCATGTCGCCAACACACAAGGACGAGGCTCCGGTCCTCGTCGACGCGCCGGTCGTCCAGGGCCGGTACGTCGACCTCGACCAGCGGATCGTCGACACCACGAAGCACGAGTTGGCCGACCGGCTCGTCACCTTTCTCGAAACGGGGATCCCGCCGGCGGGCCTGTTCGCGCCGGACGCGTTCTGCGACTTCACGCTGCCGCAGTGGCGCCTGCAGGCACGGGGAATCGACGACCTCGTCGCGCTGCGCAAGGCCGGGCACCCCGGCGCCGGTCGGGTGCCCCGGTCGCGGTTCGACGCCACGACGACGGGCTTCGTCCTGGAAGTCGAGGAACAGTGGGAGCAGGACGACGAATCCTGGTACTGCCGGGAGTTGTTCCGCGCCGACGTGATCGACGGGTCGATCTCGCAGCTCTCGGTGTACTGCACCGGCGACTGGGATCGAGCCCGCGTCGCGGAACACGCCAGGTCCGTACACCTGCACAAACCGTGACCGCGGGTCGGGCCGCAGTATGATCCGATCATGGAGTCTGCGGCCGACAAGGTCGCCGCCGCCCGGGCGGAACTGCTGGCGGCTTATTACGAGGCCCGCGACAACGGTGACGCCGAAGGTATGGCCGCGGCGGCGCTGAGACTGCCGTCGAGTCAGTACTTCGGCACAGATGCGGGTCAGGTGCCCGCCCTGATTCACGAGGCGTACACGGTCGCGGTCGGGCCGGCGAGCCGCTGCCGACTCGCCGCCGCGCTCGCGCGGGCGTGGGCCTACGGAGGCGAGGCCCGGCGAGCGGTGGCATTCGCCCGGGAAGCGGTCACGATCGCCGACCGCCTGGGTGACCCCGAGGTCGTCGCCGACGCCCTCGACGCCGCGCTGCTCGCAAACTGGGGGCCGGACGACTTCGCCGAACGGCCGGCCCTCTCGGCGCGTCTGGCCGACGTCGCGGCCCACCTCATCGATCCCGCACAGCGGCTGACCGCTCAGCTGTGGTGTCTGACCACCGCGTGGGAATGCCTGGACGTGGTCGCCGTACAGCGCCGGCTTCGGGCGCTCGACATCATCGCCGAGGAGTCGGGCTCGGCCCGCGCCGCCTTCTTCGCCGCGTCCCGCCGGGCCATGCACGCCCTTGTCACCGGCGACCTCGACACAGCCGATCGGCTCATCGCGATCACCCACGACCTGGGCGGCAAGGCCGCCGAGCCGGACCGGGAGGCGGTCGTGCACAGTCTCGTTGCCGCCCGGGCACGACAGATCGGTGACACCGCGACCCTGCGGAGCGAGGCCGCCGCGTTCGAGGCGTACGGTGCGGGCGAGGGGGTGCCCTCGGTGTCCGCCGAAGCCGCGGTGCTCTGGCTCGCCGCAGACGAACCCGACCGTGCGCGGCAGCTCTTGCACCGGCTCACCGGCGCCGGGCTGGGGACCGTGGCCCGCGATGTCGACTTCCTGCTCACCGTCACTTCGCTGGTCGAGGTCGCCGCCACGCTGCACAGCGACGCCATCGTGGCCGACGGTGTCCGCCTGCTGGAACCCTTTGCGGGCCGAGCGGTGCTCAACGCCGGTGCGGTGACCTTCCACGGCGTGGTCGACGACTACCTCCACCGCGCCGAACAAGCACTCGGCGGGCCCTCCGCGACGCGGTGGCGCGACAACGCGGCATCCGCCTACCGGCGAATCGGGGCCGCCTGGTGGCGGGACCGGCTGATCGCCCCCGCAGCGGCGATGCGGCCGGCCCCTCCCGTCACCGTGCACCTGCATCGGGACGGCACACTCGGCTGGGTCGTCGGCGCCGACGGCACGACGGTCGTGCTGCCGGACCTCAAGGGACTGTTCTACCTGCGTGAACTGCTCCGCAGCCCAGGCGTCGAGTCGAGCGTGCTCGACCTGTCCGCCGCGGCACCGGGTCATGCCGGCGTGGTCACCGAATCGGATACGGCCGAAGTGGTCGACAGACAGGCTCTGGCGGCCTACCACGACCGGCTGCGTGCCATCGACGTCGAACTGGACGAAGCCGAGTCGTGGACCGACCAGGCCGGACTCGACCGATTGCGGCTCGAACGCGAGGCCCTGCTCGCCGAGGTACGCACCGCCACCGGCCTCGGCGGTCGACGCCGACGCTTCTCCTCCGCGCACGAGCGAGCGAGAATCGCCGTGCGCAAGGCGATCGCGTCGACCCTCGACCGGATCGAGCTCCACGATGCCCCGCTCGCGCGGCTGCTGCGCGACACCATTCACACCGGAGCGTCCTGTCGCTACGACCCGGACCCCGCTCGGCCGGTGACCTGGCTGCTCGACAGCCCGACAACCGAAGAGTGATTCCCGACCGTGGCAGAGGCCCGGGTCGCCCGACCTTCGCTCGCCCGCGTGTGGTCAGGGCGCTTTCGGGCCGTCGACCGTGTGCGGTAGGTCCAGGCCGGCCAGTACGGCGTCGGCGCGATGGCGCCAGGTGTACCGGTCCAGGACCTGCCGTCGGGCCTCCGCGCCCAGGGCTCGGCGCAACCCCCGATCGGCGATCAACTCCCGTACGGCGTGCGCCCATGCGGCCGGGTCGTCGGGTGGTCGGATCAAGGAGTTGACCCGATCGGTCAACACCTCGTGCAGGACCGGGAGGTCGGACGCGACGATCGCCCGGCCGTAGGACATGTACTCGAACAGCTTCATCGGGGACGTCCATCGACCGGTCTCCGCGAGCCTGCCCGTCACGTACACCTTCTCCTCGTACGGCGCCAACACGACGTCGAAGAGCGGGTAGTAGCCGGGCAGCGCGGCCGGCGGCCGATGGCCGTGGAAGTACACGTTGCCCGGGGTGCCGGGCCGTTCCCAGCGCTCTCGGTCCTCGGGTGTGCCGCCGACCAGGTGGAAGTCCAGGTCCGGGAGTCGGTGGGCGAGGTCGAGGATCAGGCCGATGCCGCGGCCGTCGTAGAGGTGGCCCACGTAGCCGACCCGGGGCACGTCCCGGCGGCCGGGCAACCGCACGACCTCCGTGGGCGGTTGGGGCGGGTCGGCGCAATCGGGGCTGATCAGGATCGGAAGCGGAGCCGGGTCCGCGTACTTGGCCCGCAGGTCGCGGGCGAGCGCGTGGGTGATCACCACGACCCGGGCGAGCCGGGGCCGGGCGAGCAGGTGCCGTTCGGTTTCGGGCGGGGACAGGTCCTCGCGCAGTTGGTGGACCTCGTACACGAACGGTGCCAGATCCGCGGCGGCGGCGAGGCTGTAGGGATCCCGGCCGTAGATCAGGTCGGGGACGCCGTCCTCGACCAGCAGTTCGCGGACGCGTTCGGCGCGGTGCCGGTATCCCGCGGGGGTGTACTCGGGGACCGGCACGGTGTGGATCGGGAATCGATGCCTGACCCCGTAGTAGGCGTACACGTCGTCGACCGGATGGGTGCCGGGCGCGGCGTACAGGCGAATTTGGTGCCCGGCCGAGGCGAACGCGTCGCACATGCGCATGACATGGACGTTGTTGGCCCAGAGCGAGGGGATGCTGCCGCCGTGCAGGTAGGCGATGCGCATGTCCGATCGGCCCTTCGTCGAGGGGTGGGGCTCGGATGCGCGCGGAGACGGCGACGCCGGCTCATCATCACTCGTGATCACCCGAGTGCCAAGAGTGACGCGTGGGGGAGGGTGATAACCGGTCGGGGTCGAGCGAAGCGGGAAGGGGCGGTGTGGTCACGGGCGTACGACGGGTGCGGCCGGGTGATCACAGGCGTGCCAAGGGCGAGTGGGCGGTGTCCGTCCGATGGAGTAGGCGTGGCACGGGTCCCGGCACAACGTCCGGATCCGGGTGCCGCGGTGGTCTTCGCGAGGGTGGGGCTGATAGGCAGTGGCGCCGCATGCGTCGGCGCCGGCCGGTGCTGGTGGGCCGGATCGAACGACCTGTGGGAGGCGTATGTCCGACACGTTCGACGGCACCGGATCCTCCGATGATGCCGCCGATACCCGACCGCGCGTCGACGGCTATCCCGCCCGGGCGGGTGTGCGGGCCGGCGACACCCTCCGGCTGCATGTCTCGACCCGGGCCCGCAGGTTCCGAGCCGACTTCTACCGCTGCGGCGTGGGGCTGCGATACATGGGTCGGTTGGCGGGCGAGGGCCGCTTCGCGCCCGACGGTCGACCCGAAGGGGACTGGCGTTGGCCCGCGTACGACTTCCCCGTTCCCGGCGACTGGCCCTCGGGCGTGTACCTCGCCGTGCTCCACGCCGCGGCCGACACGCCGCCGTACCCCGCGTTCGATCGGGCCGAAACACTGGACGCGCGCCACGCGCGGATCCTGTTCGTGGTCACCCCGCGCGGCCCCACCAGGGCACGCATCCTGTACAAGGTCCCGCTGTTCACCTACCACGCCTACAACGAGAGCGGCGGTGGCAGCCTGTATCGATCGCGATTCGACGACGGCGTCGCACCGCCCGGCGGAACCAGGTCCGTCGGCCTGCGTCGGCCCGGCGGGGGAATCGGCGGCCCGGTCAAGGGGCACCCCGACGCGCACGACCCGCGCACCCCGCGTCAGACGTTCGCACACTGGGACGCCCCGTTCATCGCGTGGCTCGAAGGCGCCGGCTTCGCGGTCGACTACTGCACCGACCTCGACCTGCACGAGTCGTACCGACCCCTGGACGGATACCGCCTGTTGTTGTCCGTCGGCCACGACGAGTACTGGAGCGCCGCCACCCGCCGACACGTCACCGCCTTTCGCGACCGAGGCGGCAACATCGCCTTCTTCGGCGCCAACACCTGCTGGTGGCGGGTCACGGTCGGCGCCGGCGGCAGCGTCCTGCACTGCGCCAAGTACCCGCCGGGCGTCCCCGTGCACGCCGACGTGGACGGGCTGCGCCAAGTCCCCGGCCACTGGTGGGAGATCGCACCGGAGAACACCCTCACGGGCGTCAGCTACCGCAACGCGGGCGGCCACTGGAGCGGGCGCCGGACCGGCCTGGGCCTGACCGTTCGCCACGCCGACCACCCGCTGTTCGCCGGCACCGGACTGCGCGACGGCGACGTTCTCGGCGCCGAACACGCCCTGGTCGGCTACGAATGCGACGGAGCCGCGCTGAGTCGGGGCCCGGACGGCACGCTCGCGCCGACGGGGGAGGACCGGAGTCCGGCGGGGTTCACGATCCTGGGCGTCGCCGAACTCCCCACCGACCCGAACTCCGGTTGGTACCACCCGATTCGCGAGCGGGAGAGCGGAATCCGAGCCGCGACCATGGGTCTGTACACACACGGCGGCACGGTCTTCACCGCCGCCACGACCGACTGGGCGCGGGTCCTGCCCTTGGACGAACGGGTGCGCACCGTGACGCGCAACGTGGTGACGCTGCTGTCGGCCCGGTGATTTCGAGAAACGACGTCGTGACGCCCGCCCACTCGTTCGCGCCGCCGCCCGCGCGGTTGTGCCGCGCCGCGCGGGAGGGCGGTCCGACGTTTCCGGCCAATTTTCCGGCGGTTCGATCGAGCGAGCGGGCCGGATACCGCGTTGACGGGGTTCGGCTCCGGTACTACCGGCCCCGGGTCCGACCGGCGAACTCGCTGCTGGGCGTACTTTCCCGGGTTCGGCCTTCTCGGCTCGGCCCGATGCACGCAAGGCGGATTCCGGCTGAACCGACTCCGCTCACCACGGAACGCGACACCTTCACGACTTCTTGTATTCGCCGCCGTCGGGACCCAGCATGACGATCCCGGCCTTTGCCGCCGACGGCGGGGAGCCGGCAACCGAAGGGAGTCCGATATGCAGGACGACATCGAACTGATCTCGGAAGAGGAACTGCCGGAACTGGCCCTGATGATCGACGTGCCGAGCTGAGGCGGACCGACCGACACGCGGCGGATCGGCGATCGCCGGTCCGCCGCTCCCGCACCGGGATCACGGGAAGGCAGTCACGATGCGCGTGGAACCAGATGCCGGGCAAAGCGTGAGAGAACGCGCGGCGTTGGCGCGGATGACCTGCTCCGTCCTGGCCCGAGCCGACCTCGTGGCGACCCCTCACGAGGCGACCCACCCCGCCGTCGTCGAGACCGCCCACCTCGCCCAGCGCGTGCTGCACAAGGACCCACCGGACGCGCAGCGCCTCGCCGCCCTCGGCCGGCTGCTCGATCACGCCAGAGCCGACATCGCCGATCCACCCGCCGAACTCCCCTGGCCGGTCGACCTGGTCGCCCCGCGCGCACATCTGGACCGCAGCGTCGCCCGGGCCCTGAAGGCGATCCCGAAGCCGAAAGGGCACGAAGACGGGGACGGCGCGGAACCCGCACGCACCTCGACCACGGTCGCCTGGCGCGCGCAGGACACCGAGACATGGCACGCGACGACCGTGCTCCTTGCCGCCGCCTGGCCCGAAGCGAACGCCGAACTCCGAGAAATCCTGGTCCAGATCGCCCTGTTGCACGGGGCGGCCATCGACGGATTCACCGACTTCTCGGTACACGGCGCGGTGTTCGTGCGCCGCGACCGCCTGGAGCCGGGCGCCGACGGCCTGCCGGGCCCGGTCCGATTGGCCGAAGCGCTCGTGCACGAGGGAACGCACACCCGCTGCAACGCGGCGTCGGTCGCCGACGAGCCCTTCCTGCGTCCGGCCGAGGGCGACGGCCCGCTGGTGGCCACCCCGCTGCGCGCCGACCCGCGACCGCTCACCGGCCTGTTCCAGCAGGCGGTGGTGCTGGCCAGGAGCGTGCTGCTGTACCGACGCGTCCTGGACACCGGCACCGGCGTGGGCGGGAACGCGGGCACCGGTGCGGGCGGCACGCGCGCCACGGCCGCGATCCGGGCCCGCCTGGAGCAACTGGAGCGATCCGCGACCCAGGCCGCGGGCACCCTGGTCGAGCATCGGCACGCGCTGACCGATCACGGCCTCGCCGTGCTGGACCAGGTCGCCCCGGTCGTCGAGGCGACTCGGGTGCGTGGGTGATGCCCGAGTCGGCGTGGGATCCCCAGGTGTTCAGCCCCTACGATAGCGACCCCGACACGGTGTTCGCGCGGATCGCGGCGCGCTCGCCGCACTTCGACGCCGTCGACGCCTCCGGCGGCCGACCGATCCTGGTCGGCAGCGCGGCGGGGCACGACCGCGAGCGCGTCGCCGCGAGCGCGCGCGGCGAACTCCTGGAACGCGTCGGCAACATCCTGGCCGGCCGCGCCGCCGAAGCGGACGCGAGCATGATCGGGACGTACGCGGAACTGTGTCGCAAGGGTGTCCCGGCGCTCGACCCGGCCGGCGACGACCCGGCACCAGCGCGGCCGCCGCACACCGCACCGACCGCCCGGGAGACCCGGCGACTCTGGGTCCGGGGACACCGGTTCGACAGCGGCGAGGAAACCTACCTGCCCGCCGATGCCGTCTTCCTGCACCACCGGCCGCCGACCGGCTGCGACCCGGGGCCGCGTGCGGGCTCGACCGGGGTCGCCTCGCATCCCGACCCGGCGTCGGCCGCCGAACACGCCGCCTGGGAAGTGCTCGAACGCGACCTGGTGCGGCGTAGCTGGTACGGCCTCGACCCACCACCCGTGCGGCTCCTTCCGGCCGGACCGCCGGAGCCCCTGGCGAAGCTGCTGCCCGAACTCGGCGTGCTCGCCACCACCCTCGACCTCGCAGCCCCCGACGGCGCCCGCTGCGTGGTCGTCTGCCTGCACGCCCCCGATGGCACCCGCCAGTCCTTCGGCGCCCGCTGCGGCCCCGAGGCGGATCTGCCGACGCTGATCGAGAAGGCGGCCTACGAGGCCCTGATGGTGCGCTGGAGCATGGACACGGCGGTGGCCCGGGCCACCTGGGAACGGTGGCGGGGCGGCAGCCCTCCGGAAACGGCCGTGCAACACGCCCTGTGGGCCTATCACGTACAGGACAGCCTGAGTTCATGGACCACGCGGTCGACGCGGCAGAACGTGCCGCCCTTTGAGGCGGGACTGTTCGAGGAGGGCACGGCACATCCACCGGGCTCGACGCCGCCCGTCGTGCCCTCCGGCCTCGACGCCCTGTCCGCGCACACGGGCCGCGAGATCGTCCTCGTGGACACCACCGCGGGCCCGGCCCGCGCGCTCGGCGCGACGGTGATCCGGGTCGTCGCCCCCGGGGCCGCCGGGCTTCCCGCCGGGCCGGACGACGCGCACCGGCACACACCGACGACCCCACGCGGACCCCACCCCTTCGGTTGACCGACCGAGCGCAACGACCGAAAGCGGACCCGGAACACCGCCCCGGCCCCGGATCGGATCGGCGGCCGGACCACCCGAACGCCGAAGTGCCCCGGCAGCGGGGCCGTCACGCGTTGAGGAGCCAATGTGCCAAGGACCCACACCACCACGCGCCGAACCACATCCATACACCCCGCCACGCCCGCCACCCCCCGCGAGTCACCCGCGCACCCGTACTATGCCGACGCTCACGCGGCCGACTACGACCGCTGGTTCGGCAAACCGGGAATCACCGACGCCACCGTGGACACCCTCGCCGCGCTCGCCGGCCCCGGCCCCGTGCTGGAACTGGGCGTAGGCACCGGCCGCATCGCACTGCCCCTGGCCGCACGCGGCATCCGCGTCCACGGCGTCGACGCCTCGGAGCCGATGATCCGCCGGCTGCGCGGCAAACCCGGCGGCGAGGACATCCCCATCACCGTCGGCGACTTCGCCACCGTCCCGGTCCCCGGCACCTTCTCGCTGATCTACCTCGCCGGCGGAACCTTCTTCGAACTCCCCGACGGCACCGCCCGACAACGCTGCCTCACCGCCGCCGCGACCCACCTCGAACCGGGCGGCCTCCTCGTCTTCGACGCGCACCTCCCGGAAGCCCTGGCGGTCGCCGCAGCCTCCGGCATCCCCGAAGTCGTCGCCGAAACCGACGAACACCTCATCCTGTGCCACCGCCGGATCGACCCTGCCACCCAGACCTACCGATCCCACTACCTCATCCACGAAGCCGACCGCACCCGGCACCTGCGCGTCTCGTTCCACTACGCGTCGCCCGGCGAACTCGACCTGACGGCCCGGCAATCCGGCCTGCGCCTCAAACACCGCCGGGGCACCTGGTCCGGCGACCCCTTCACACAAGCCAGCACCTACCACGTCTCCGCCTACGAACGGGACACCGAGGAGACGCCGTGACGGAGCCCGGCACCGACCCCCGAAACACGAGCACAGGTCAACAAACCCAACCCTTCACCCCGAACCCGAACCCGAACCCGAACCCGAGTCCGACCTCGAACCGACCGTCCATCGAACCCGGGCCACCCACCTGCGCGTTCCCGTTCCCGCACCAAGACGGCCTCGGCCCCATCCCCGAGTTCGCCGCGCTGCGCCGCGACAACCCCTGCGCCCGCATCCGACTGCCCAGCGGCGACCCCGCGTGGCTGGTCACCCGCTACGCGGACGTACGCACCGTCCTGGGCGACCCCCGCTTCAGCCGCACCCGCGCCACCCGCAGCCCGGGCCCCAGGATGGCCGCCGTCCCCACCCTGCCGGACTCGATCCTGGCCGCCGACCCGCCGGAGCACACCCGGCTGCGCAAACTCGTCGCCGCCGCCTTCACCGCCCGCCGCGCCGAGGCGATGCGCCACGACATCGCCCGCCTGGTCGCCGACCTCCTCGACGCCCTCACCGACCACGGCCCCCCGGCCGACCTCGTCCCACTCCTGTGCCGCCCCCTGCCTCTCGCCGTCATCTGCGACCTGCTCGGCACCCCACGCGAGCACGGCGACCGCCTCGACACCTGGTGCGACGCGCTGCGCAGCCTCACCGCGATACCCGACACCGCCGTCACCGACGCGGTCACCGAGATGACCGGCTACATGACCACCCTGATCGCGGCCAAACGCAACCACCCGGCCGACGACATGCTCAGCGCCCTGATCGCCGCACGCGACCACGAGGAGCGCCTCACCGAGGACGAACTGATCTCCTTCTGCGTCGTCCTCCTGGCCGGCGGCTACGGCACCACCGCCGACCGCCTGGCCGGCCTGATCCACCTCCTCCTCGACACCCCGACCCACTACCGCCGGCTGCGCGACCGGCCGGAAATGGTGCCCACGGCCGTCGAGGAACTCCTGCGCTACGCCCAGACCAACGTCCAGGCCAACCTGCGCGTGGCCACCGAACCCATGACCCTCGCCGGCGTCCGCATCGCCGAAGGTGAAGCCGTGATGGCCGTCAACTCCGCGGCCAACCACGACGATTCCGTGTTCCCCGACCCCGAGGACCTGGACCTGACCCGAACTCCCAACCCCCACCTCGCCTTCGGCCACGGTGTCCATCACTGCGTCGGCGCCCAGTTGGCCAGGGCACAACTCCAGGAAGCCGTCACCGCCCTGCTCCACCGTTTCCCGACACTGCGTCAAGCCGGCTCACCCACCTGGAAATCCGGCCTCAAAACCAGAGCCCCCCGCACACTCCCGATCACCTGGTAGCCCGATGCCCGAGCCCAACGCCGAGCCCAACGCCGAATCCGACGCCGAATCCGACGCCGACCCCGAGAGCAACGCCGAACAACCGCCGCCGGCCCGCCCCCGCGTAGACCTCTCGCGATGCATCGCCTCAGGCATCTGCACCGCCACGGCCCCGAACCACTTCACGCGATCCCCGGATGGCAAAGCCCAGCCCCACCCCGACGCGCCTCCGTGGAACACCGAAGCGCAAGACGCCGCATCACTTTGCCCCATGGAAGCGATCCACCTCCCGCCACGATCCGGATCGCATACCCCCGAATGAAAGGGCCGCGACCCGCGACATCCAGCCGGCGCGGGGCCTCGGTGGAACCGCCGTCCGATACCTCCGCCGTATACGGATCCGGCGGGTATCGGATCGGGTTCGTCGTAAGCCGGTGAACGACACCTTGCGCACGTCCGGGTGGCGGACGAGGTGCGCGCCGACCGTCTCGCCGGGACCGGTGATCACATGGAACGCACCGGCCGGGAGCCCGGCATCACGCAGGATCGCGGCCAACTCCAGCGCCGCGATGGGCGTCTTCTCGTCGACCTTGAGCACCACGCTGTTGCCGGCCGCGAGCGCCGGTGGCCTGCGACGGACGCAGCGGGAAACCGCACTCGCGGGCACCGATCCCGGTGAACTCCTCCATGCGCGCGCCGATCACGCCGATCACCCGGTCCAGGACCGCCGTCCGAGCCGCTGACGGCGCTGCCGGCGACCCGCCTGCGGCACGCACGGCGCAGGACGGCGCCGACGTCGACGCCCGGGGGAGAGTTGTTGCCGCTTGGAGTCGCCGCGCGCCATGGGTGCCCCGTTCGCCTGTGCTCGGGGTCCAGGAGTTCGGTGGCGCTCGGGCGCGCCACCGAACTCTTCGACGCCGTGGTCGGCGATCCGCGAGGCAGTGGATGTGAGGAGGACGGCTTCGAGACCCCACAGGTCACCCGGTTGGCGAGGGCCTGGTGCGCGGAGTGGCGGCTGGGCAGGCTAGTTTGCTCGGGTGAGTCTCCTTGATGATGTGGCCGAGCGCGACGGCTGGCGATGCTGGGTGTGCGACGAACCGGTCGACCCCGACAAGTCGGTGAACGACCCGCAGGGGCCCAGTGTCGACAGTCGGACCACCGACCGGAAGGCCAAGGTCGCCGAGCGGCTCGCGCACCGCGGGTGCAATTCCCGCAAGGGTGCGGTCAAGGTGGTCATCGCCTGGCCGGACCGTCCGTACGTGGTCGAACCCGCCCCGCTGATCGCCGTTGCCGCGCGACTGGAGCGCAAGGGGGGTCGCGAGATGGTGGGCCGTTGTCCGACCCGGCAGGACGCCCAAGCGGCGGCGGATTGGCTGGTGGACCGGTTCTCCCGATTGGCACCGGGGCTGCCGGTGACCGCCGACATCGAGGCGGGTGGCGGCCAGTTCCTCGTCATCCTGTCCACCGGCCGTCGCTGAGCGGGGATCGGCGGCGCACTCGTGCCGCAGGGCGCCGAGCCCTCGTCGTCGCTCACGTGCAGCCTTGACGCTTTGCATGATGACTCCGGCCGGCGAAAGGTCGACCGTCCGGTCGACCCGCCGGGGGGCGCGCTCGTCGATTCGCCCGCCCGATCCACGCCGTCGCCGCCCGCCTGAGCTTCACCGTTCCCGCGCGACGCTGCGGCCCGCGCCTCACAGTCGGACTGCGACATCAACCGACCGACGACGGTTGTCTGTTCCGGCCGTGTGGGCGGCGACGCGGGACGCCTCGTGTGCGGCGGGGGCAACACGGCGGCACCGTTTTACGACGGTGCCGCCGCTCGCGTCGGGCGTGATCAGCGCGAGGTCCTCCGGCGGGCGTAGACGAGGGATCCGAAGCCGATGGCGACCGATCCGGCTGCGGCGCCGGCCAGGATCAGCCCGGGCTGCGATCCGCTCCCGCCGGTCCGGGCGAGTTCGGGGTTCACCGGTGCCGGGGCCTGTTCCGGCGCCGCGGACTCGGACTCGGGCACCGGTGCCGCAGCGGGCTTCGACGGGGTGAGTGAGGCCGGTTCCGTGCGGGGCTTCGACGAGGCTGCGGTGGGAGTCCCCGAGGCGGGCCGGGTGTGCGCGTCGTGTCCGCCGCCCGCCGCCGCAGTGGCGGGGGAGGACTTGCCGGTGGGGGCGGGGACGGAACTGCCACTGCCGTCGAAGACCACGTCCGAGCAGGAGTAGAACGCCTCGCCGCTGTCGGAGCGTTGCCAGACGATGTAGATCAGGTGACGGCCGGACCGCGCCGGCAAGCGGCCCTGGACCACGTAGGAGCCGTTTTCGAGCGAGGGATCGGTCGCCGTCACGAACGGCGCCGCCTCCAGGTCGGACCAGCGAAGGGGCTTGGTGACGTCGAAGCCGTTCTTGGTGATGTAGTACTCGAACGTGCCCTTGTGGGGCGCGGTGGCCTTGTAGCGGAACGTGTACGACCCCCCGGAGGGCAGGTTGGCCGTCGGCCAGTCGGCGCGCGGGAGATCGAGACCGGCGTACTGGGGGTTGTTCGCGCTGCACAGTTTGCCGTCGGGAATGATCTGCCGATGCCTGCCTGCGGCATCGGCGATGTTGACCGCGTTCGGGTCGTAGAACGGGGCGGGGTCGTCGCCCACCGCAGCCTTGGCGGCGCGGCACGCCGGGAGTCGGAAGTTCTCCGGATTCTCGCCCCCCTGGGTCGAACACAACTGGATACGACTCGGAGGATTCAGCGACGTGCCATGCGCGAACGCCGTTCCCGTGCCTATTCCGGAGAGAACGAGCGCGAGCGTGAACGGAAACGCTGCCAGAATTTGCACCGGATGCTTCTTCACCGACGGTTGTCCTTCGTTCGTGTGGGGTACGGGGGCTGCATTGGAACCTAACGTCAACGAGGAAGCCGAAGAAGGGATTACGAAGGAATCGGTCCGATCCAGAGCAGCGTTTATGTGGGAGATGAGTCGTACTTAAGGGAGGCGCGGTCGTGGACATGCCGGGTCCGCTGGTGGGGTGCGGCGGCCACCCTCGGTGTCATTTGCTTCGCCATTCGTGATGCACACCTGAGCACGGATATTTTCGACGGATGTGTGGGGATCTCTCTCGGTGTCCCCAGCCGGCGGAATTCCCGCGTCAGCCGTCAGCCGTCAGCCGTCGGCCATCAGCCATCAGCCGTGCGCCGAGGGTGCGGTGGGCGCGCCCGACCCGGCGGCGGCTCGGTCGGGTCAGGTCGGTGCCTGGAGCTTCACCCCCACACCGCGCACGGTGTGCACGTAGCGTGGTTGCCGGGCCGTTTCGCCGAGCTTGCGTCGCAACCAGGACAGATGCACGTCGATGGTCTGGTCGTCGCCCTGGGCGTGGCCCCATACCTGCGCGAGGATGTCACGGCGGGTCACCACCGCGCCCACCTGGGATGCGAGGCACGCCAACAGGTCGAACTCGCGCCGGGTCAGGTCCACGGTCCTACCGTCGAACTCCACCTCACGGCGCAGGACATCGACGCGCAACGCACCGCAGACGAATACGTCGCGGGCGTCGCGGCGTCTGTCGTAGCGTCTCATCACCGCCGACATCCGTGCCCGGAGGTGCTCTCCCGAGAACGGTTTCGTCACATAGTCGTCGGCGCCGGCGTTGAGCAACCGAATGATTTCCGCCTCGTCGGCACGACCGGTCGCGACGATGACCGGGACGTCGGATATGCCGCGCAACATCTTCAGTGCCTCACCACCGTCGAGATCCGGCAATCCCAGGTCGAGAATGACCACGTCGAAGGATTGCCGGGCGATTTCACGCAGAGCGTCCAGGGCGGTTCCCACGCTGCGAACTCCATGAGCTTCCTGCGTGATGAATCGAATCAGAGCGGAACGTACAAAATGATCGTCTTCAACCAAGAGCACCTGAGCCATGACCCGAGACCATAGTGCCTCGGCGTCGCCATGGAGATCGGGAATCGAAACCCTGCGGGAAATCAAGGCCGGAAAGGAGGCGGAGGGAAAGCGAAATAAGCGGCCGGTTTCTGCTACCGGCCCGTTCAGGCATGGTCGTCCGATGCGATCTCACGGCACCCGGGCTCCCACGATCGTCCCCGAACCGGGCGCCGCCTGCGGAGTGGTCGCCGGCGCGCCCTGCGAACTCGTGCGGTCCGGGGCAACCGGCGCGCTCGGTGCGGGAACGCCGGTGAGGGCGACGATCAACACGCTCGTGGCCGTCAGCGAGAGGGCGGTGGCCGTGCGACGAAGAGTCATGACGGTTCCTTGAACGAAGGAGCGAAGGGGAGGTGTCGGCGCGTGCGGGCGTCGGCCGCGCGGGAGTTGCTCGGCGGGGGATCGAAGACGCGCTAGGCGTCGAAGACTTCGGCGTGGACCTGCCCGCGTGGCACACCGGCGCGGCGCAAAACTCGCAGGGTCGCGCGCGTCATGTCCGGCGAGCCGCACAGGTACACGTCGTGCTCGCCGATGTCGGGTACGAGTCGGCGCAGTCGCGCGGACGTGACGGGGTTGTCGGGCCCGCGCGAGGAGCCCAGCAGGTAGTGGACGTGGCACGAGCGGCGCCACGCGATCTCTTCCAGTTCCTCCCGGAGCGCGAGTTGCGCCGAGTCGGTCGCCCGGTAGAGCAACGTGATGTCGCCCGGTTCGCCGGGCAGCGTTTCGAACAGGGCGCGCATCGGGGTGATCCCGATGCCTCCCGCGATCAGCAGTACTTTGCGGCGGGTGCGGCGTCGGGCGGTCATCGCACCGAACGGGCCCGTGGCGAGCACCCGGGTGCCCGGCCGCAGGCGTTTGACGCGTCGGGTGTGATCCCCGACGACCTTGACCGTGATGCGCAGCGTGTCGTCGCGCACGGGCGCCGAGACCGAGAAGGGCAGCGACGTCCGGCACAGGCGGCGGGTCAGGAATCGCCAACGAAAGAACTGACCCGAGGCGGCGTCCAGGGACGCGAGCCCGCGGCCGGTCATGAGCACCGAAACGACGTCCGGGGTTTCGTCGTAGACGCGCAGCACGCGGATGTCGTGACGGCGCAGCGCACGAAGCGGGACGACGACCCGGTACCACACCAGCAATACCGCGACTTGGACATGGAGGAAGGTCCACAACCACGCGAGGACCGGCGCTCCGCCGAGGTCGGGGCCCGCGGGCTGATGGAAGAAGGCGATCGCCGTCCCGACGTAGGTGAGCAGATGGATCCGAAGCCAGCTCTCGTGGCTCACCCGGGTGCGCACCGCGCGCGCGGAGAACACCGCGACCGCGACCAGGAGCCCGCAGCCGAACGTGGCGGCGGCCAGCGCGGGGTAGCCGAGGATGTCGAGCAGCCCGTCGACGGGCCCCACGTGGTTGTAGGCGCTGTAGGCCCACCAGGCGAGTCCGGTATGTGCGAGCATCAGCAGGACGATTGTGCGCCCGCCGCGTGCGTGCCAACGCGCCAGTGTGTCCGCGCCGATGCCGTGTTCGACCGCCGGTATACGCGTCATCAGGAGCAGCATCGCCAACATGCCCAGACCCGCGAGCAACCCCGTCAGGTGCGCTGCGGTCGCCAGGAGGGCGGCGAGGCGCGTGCTGGGTCGGATCTGTGCGGCCCATATGCCGAAGGTCGTCCCGCCGACGAACAGCAGGGCGAACTGCGGGACGTGGGGGGAGATTCGCGGTGGGGCCACGGTTCGGTGCGTGCCCGCTCCCGTCCTGGGCCCCTCGCTCCCGGGCATGGGGTGGTCTTCGGCGCGGACGGGCAGTCGTGGAGGTGCCGGAGGCGTTGCGGACTTCGGGGAATCGGCGGGGGGAGCCTGCGGTGACGGTGACGGTGCCGTGCGCGGGACGGCGGGAGGCTCGATCTGTGTCCACGACAGGGTGCGTGCGTGTGCGGGCATGGATGCCGCCGGAGGGTTGTCGGTCGACGCGGAAGCGGGCGGGAACGGGGACGCGGACGGACACGGAGACAGGGATACGGGTGGCGCCACCGGTCCCCGGGAGGACACGGGTGCCACCAGTGGTGGTGTCTTCCCGGTCGTGAGCGGACCGGGCGCGAGTCGGGTGGGCACTGCGGCTTCCGGGGAAGTACCGACGGGGGCCGCGCGGCGGCGTCGGCCTCCGGGGCGTGACGCCGCGTTGTGAATACCGTCGGGACGAGGGTGCTGTGCGGCGGTGTGCGGCATAGGCGGGAAAATAGCGGTGAACCGAAGGCTTGTCAGGACGAAAAGCCCGACCGCGACGGTACTTAAGATCAACTTATGATTTCCTTGACGTCAGTTTGAGAGACCCGCTCCGGCTTGTTGCCGAAGACAATGTCCGGGTCGGCAAAGGAGCGCCTGTCCCACGTGACCGTGCACCCGTTTCGTCGTGCACGACCGGGCGATTCGGAAGTCGCGTGGACGGTGTCCGTCGGCAGGCCGATCCGTCGTGGGTCGGCCCTTCGGGCTCGGCTGCGCAGGCTGCCTCGACGCCCGAACACGGAACGAGGAGCGGGTACTTCGTCTCCTTGGGTGCCGGTGCGTACATCTGTGCGACCAGGTCGGATGAGCCCGGCCATGGACGCTCGCCGCCCGTTCCCGCGCCCGCGTCGACGGCCTTCGGCAAGCGGAAAAGGTTCGTCCGGATGCCTCGGGAAGAATCCACAATGCCCGACGAGGCCCCAGTCGTTGAATAGTTCGAGAATTGCTCGATCCATGCTCTCGCCCTCGGCTCGACCGAACAATCGGCCGCGTGTGTTTCCCCCGCGACCGGACCGCCGGGAGCGAGGAAAAGTGTAGGGAAGACGTGCCGAATGGAATTCCCCGGAAGCGGATCGGATGGCCGTGTGAATCGTCGGGGACCGGACGGATCACGGTCGGTGGACCGTGTACCCGAGAAGCAGCGTCCAGTGGGGAACACCCATTGCGTCGATGTGGACCCCCGCTCCGACGCGTGTCCAGCGCGGGTCCAGGATGTTCGCCCGGTGTTGTGGGCTGTGCATCCACAGCGCGAGGACGGCCTCGGGGGAGGGTTGGCCGAAGGCGAGGCTCGCGCCGCCGATCCCGGCGATCCGCGGGAGGCCGCCGCGAGTCCACGGTCCGATGTTCCATCGGTCGCGTGCACTGGTGCGAGTGTCGTTCGCATACCTCGGCGTGGCCGCGTCCCGGCTCATCGTGTCCGCGACGCGCACCAGTTCGGCGTCCGTCGCGAGTGGGCGGAGTCCGGCGGCCTCGCGTTGCCCGTTGACCATGCGCAGGACGGTGCTCGCGAACGTCGACCCGGCCGGCGGTGGTGCCGGTGCTTCCCTGGTCGGCGGTTTGATCGGCGGTTTGGTCGGGGGAGGGGCCGGGGGTGGTGCCGCGGCGGGTTGCCTGGCGGCCTTGATCGGCTCGGAACGGGCGGTCGGGCGGGTGGCGGGCGGAGCGGTCCGAGGGGCCGCGGGCGCGTCGGAGTTCGCCGACGAAGCGGGTGGTACGGGCGGGATGAGCGATACGGAGGCGGCCGGGGACCCGTCTGCGGCGGGTGCCGCTTCGACGACGTTGTGCCGTGGGGCGGTCGCCCGGTCGACGACGGTGACACTGACACCCAAGGCCAGCACGCTCGCGCCCACGGCGTACGCCACGCCCCGCTGCGCGCCGAGCGGTGCGGCCCCGGCCTGCGGCCACGTCGGGCGCCGGTGGCTCCCGGTCCTGTCGCGACGGCGATGCTGTCCCACGTTCGGTCCTTCCTGAAGTCTCAAGTGCGCGGGCGGATACGGGCGTTGTGGATACGCACCGGGCTCACGTCCGGTTGGCGCCGATGGCTCCTCGGCCGTCGGCGGGCGCGGTGGACGTGGTCGTACCGGCTTCCAGGGCGCGGACCACGATGCGCGGCGCCGCAGGGAGTTGTCGGTGCCGGCGGCGTGGTGGCCCGGCGTCGACGACGGTGCCCGGCACGGTGACCGGGGGCGGGCCGAAGGGGCGGCTTCGCTGCGCGGTGGCGTGGGCGTCGGGGAGGTCGTCGTCGCGGTTGTCGGCGTGCCGGCCCCGGCGGGCGGGCTGTGCGGAGGGCTGTGCGGCGGGCTGGGCATGGGTGGCTGCGGTCGTCGCGACGTGCGCCGCGGGTTGCTGCCGGCGGGCGAGTTCGGCCGTCGGTTGTGGTGAGCCGTCGGCCGGTTGCAGCAGCCGGTCGGCCAGGTGCGCGGCCTGGCCGCAGTCCTCGGCGAGTTGCCGCAGGATGCGATTGGCTTCGGGCCACAGCACGCCCGCCGGGTCCTCGACGAGACGGGTCAGGATCTGCGCCGTCCGGTCGAGCGGGGCGCGTAGTTCGTGGTCGAGGACGGCGGCCAGCCGGTCGCGGCGAACTGCGGCCGCGTGCACGGCGGATCGGTCGGTGAAGGCCACGACCGCGCCGACGAGGTGGCCCTCGTCGGTCATCGGGACGGTGCTGAGCCGGACCGGGTGCCACGTGTCGTCTCGGCCCCACAACACGGCGCCGAGGTCGTGGTGGCTGCGTCCCGTCCGCAGGGTGTCGGTCAGCGGCGACTCCTCCGGGGGCAGCGGGCTGCCGTCCTCGGTGGAGTGCAGTGCCAGGGGCAGGAGTTCGCGGCCGCGGAGTTCGCTTGCGGGGCGTCCCAGCAGACGGGTGGCCGCCGGGTTGGCGAGCACGATCCGGCCGCGGATGTCCACTCCGACGATGCCTTCGGCGGTGGCCCGCAGGATCAGCTCCGTCTGCCGGTTCAGGCGCCGGCAGGCGCGCTCCGCGGAGAGCTGTGACGTCACGTCGGTGACGGTGACCATCAGGAAGTCGCGGTCGTCGTGGTCGAGACCGTGCGGGGCGGGCCCGGCCGGCGGGGACATCGGCGATGCCGGTTCGTCGTCGAGGTCGGCTCGGCGCACCAGGCGGATCGCGACCTCGGCGGTGAACTCGAAGCCGTCGGTGCACCGTACGGTCATGTGCGTCGGCTCGTCGTCCCGGTCGTCGTCGCAGGCGACGCCGCCCGGAGTACGGCCGAGGTCGAACTGCGGGAGGATGTCCAGAACCCCGCGGCCCAGCAGGTGGGTCGTGGGTGCCTGCAGACCGTCGACGGCGGCCGTGTTGGCGCCGACGACGGTTCCGTTGCAGTCCACGAGCAGGACCGGTTGGGGGAAGGCGTCGGTGATGCGCGGCAAGCGTGCGGTGCGACGGGCGGGCGCGCCGCAGGTGACGGGCGGGACCGGGTCGGTGGTGGCCGGCGGTGTCCAGGCGGGGGTGTGCGGCTCCACGGGTGCAAGGTCTGCGTAGTTCACTGTGACGCCAATCTCGGAGTCGGAGGCGAGGTCGGTGCCGCGACGTGGTCCTGTGAGCGGGACCGGGGCGGGGCGGTCTCGGCCGCCCCGCCCCGGTCCCGTCAGCGTCGCCGTGCCGTCACGTCCGGCGGCGGCGCCGGGCGGTTGCGAAGACGCCCGCGCCACCCGCCAGGGCGACCGCGGCCGTTGCGGACACGGCGAGGACGGTTGCGTGCGAACCACCGGTCTCGGCCAGCGACTTGCCGTCGCCGGGCGTGTTCGGGCCGGCCGACTTCGGCGGCGTGGCGCCCGGAGACTCCGCGGACGGGGTCGGCCGGTCGGGCAGGCCCGGTTGCTCGGGCGTACCCGGTCGGGAGGGCTGCGGGACGGATGCGGACGGTGTGGGAGGCGCGGGGAGTTCGGGCTTGCAGGCGAAGGCCGGCGTGCCACTCCACGGATAGTTGTGGCTTTCGTTGCCCGTCCCGTGCATTCTTACGTTCCCACCGACGTACAGACGGCCGTTGGTGCTCGCCGTCAGATCCGCCGATGCCTTGGGGGCGAGGATCGACCCGATGAAATTGCCGCCGCCGCCCAGGGTCAGGGACGCGGCTTCGCGGAAGTTGTACAGGATGCGCGAAGCGGCCTGGCCGTATTTGGGTGACGAATAGATATCGACGCGTTCCCCGTTGAATCCGACGGACATCGGCGAAATGGATACCCCCGGTGTGCCGGTCACGTTCACCAGGACCGAGGAGTTCTCCGGGATCGCCTCGAATACGAACGACGAAGCGCCGTTGATATCCGCCGCGGATATTGCGAACACCTGGATGTTCCGGACGCTCGCCGCGGTGCTCTTGAACGTCACCGTCGCGCCCGAGCGGATCGCCGTGCCGGTCTGCTTGAGTGCGCCGAGCGATGCGGACTCGTCCTGCAGGGTCCGGTCGAAGCCGGCGTACGGCTCGATCGCCCGGGCGGGCCCCATCTGCGACGGGCCGGCCCCGCCGTTGGTCTGCAACGAGCCGGCGGCGTTCAAGGAGCCGCCGATCTGTACCGAACCACCATATTTGGGCCCGGTGGTGAGTCCGGAGCCGACGTCGACCGTCGTACCCTTGGCGATCGAGAGATCACCACCGACGGCCAGCATGACGTTGCCGGAGGTCGGCAGGATGCCCGAACCGGCGCCCACACGGCCCACGTTGAACACGCCGCCGGAACTCTTCGCGAACGTCGCCCGCCCCTTGACCACCAACAGGCCCTCGGCCTCCGCGGCCGCACCGTCGGCCGTGTAGTCGCCACCCGCGAAAAGCGCCACATTGTTGTCGGTGAAACGCGGCGAATTCCCTATGGCCGGCATTTCTCCGGAGGTCGGACAGGACGCCGGCCGGCCGCCCGACTTTTCCGCGTAACCGGGTCCTGCGCCGATCAGACCGAGAGCGGCCGCTGCGGCGATGGCCGCGGTGACGCCCGCCATGTTCTTTCCATTGATTCTCACGACGCGAAAGATTAGCAGCCCGTGCCACAAATGAACTCGTCCACCTGGTGGTTCATGATTAATATTGGCCTAGTGTCGCCTTAAAAGAATCTCAAGAACATCGCCGGCGGGTGCGGGAATCTTCCCGCAGGGCGCGGCGTCGACACGCGTATTGGGAGATGCCCCCGCGGACGGGCACCGACACTTCCTGAGGTCGATGGCTTTCGATGGGGCCGCAGCGGGCGAGCACGACGCACCGCGGCCCGCACGCCGTACGCGAGGTGGTCGGCCGGACCGGGCGGCACGAGGCCCGGTCGACCGGGCGGTAGGAAGAAGCGGACGGGCCGGACGCGGCACCACGCCTGTCGATTCCGAACCCGGCGGCGTTGGGTACGCGCCGTCGTCGGGTTGGAAGTACGGACGGCATCGGCTCCGTCGGGGAGCGCGGCGGTCCGTTCGAAACCACCCACGGCCGGGAGCAGCCTCTGCGCACATCCCGTGCATCGGCCCGAAGGCACATCCGGCTCAACGAACCCCGGACCGAAGGGCACACCCGACACGGGTTTGTGCGGCCCGCCTATTCCTCGTGGGTGGAGACCACGGGCGGGTGGTCGTTCCAGGTGACGAAAATCGAGGACGTGTGCCCGTCCTTGGTGAAGTCCACCCGGATCCACTCGGCGCTGTTCCACACCTTCGCGGCCCAGTTCGGCGCAGGGGTCGCGGCGATCAGCGATGCCGACGTGGCACCGATTTCGAAGGACGCCCGCCCGCCGAGGACCTGGTACGTCCCGGGCGTCGTGTTCGCGTCGGCGGGACTCTTCTTCGGTGTCGGGGACTTCGACGGCGGACGGGTGGATGCGGGTGGCGGGGCCGCCACCACCTTCTTGCCGGTCGGGGTCGGCGCCGCGGGGCTTTCCGACGACTGGGGCCGGGCCTGTGCGGACGGGCTGTGTTGCGGCGCGGCCGGGAACGGGGGCCGTTCGAAGACGGTGTCGCGCAGCACCGCGCGCACCCCCCACCAGGCGAGTGCGGTCACGATCGTGGTCGTCGTCACCCAGAGCGCGAGGGAGGCGGCGGCCCGGCGGGCGCGCCGCATCGTCGTTTCCCGGATGGCTCCGGGCACCGGGGGGCGCGGACGCGCGGGAGCGACGGCGTCTCGGGGCCGGGCGTGGGACCGGCGCTGCGGGGCCGGGGGCGCGGATCGGATGTGGACGGCGATTTTGGTGGACCTCGCAGTTTCGCCCGGCCGCGTGCGCGGCACGGTGTTTCCCGGCACGGGGAACCTGCGTCGGGCCGCCACCGTAGCGGCCTTCCCGAAGGCACGTCCTTAAGCGGTGTTGAGCCGTCCCTTAACGTCCGCTCAAAGATCACGGCGGCCACACGAGGAGTACCTTCCACCGCGCCCGCCCGGCCGGGCGCGACGCTCGTTCACCAAGGCCGGATGTTCCCGGGGCGGGGGTTCGTGCCCGGGCCGACGGCGGGAAGGGCGGACGGGCGTCGAATGGGCGCGTCGGCGGCGCTCCACCTGGCATCGCGGCCGACCCGCCCATCCGCGATCGGAACTCGGGGCCGTGGATGTGTGCGGTGGCGGCTCGGAATCGTCATGAACGGTAAGGGAGGTCTGCCATCAACCGGTCGAGTCCTTCGGGGAGTTCCGTTGTCGCGCACCCGCCACCCGCGTAGGCCCGTGATCCGGCGGCCCTCGAAGCACGAGTCGGCCGAACACGTCGAGTGGGTGCGCCAAGGGGCCGCCGAGGTGATGCTCACGTGCCGCGCGACCGGTCCATCGGAATCGACTCCGAGTGGACCACTCGCGCGGACCGATGCACGCCTACCGTTGCGGCCATGACCGAAAAGCGCGGTGGGACGGTACTGACGACCCTTCTCCACCAGACTCCGCCGTTTCTGCCCACGGCCGCCGAAGTGATGGCCATGACGGTCGAGTTGCCGCCCGGAGACGCGGGTACGCCGCCTCACCGGCACTCGGGTCCGGTGTTCGGCTACATGCTCGAAGGCGAGATGGTGTTCGAGCTCGAAGGCGAACCCGAGCGGATCATTCGCGCCGGCGAGGCGTTCTGGGAGCCGGGCGGCGACGTCATCCACTACCGGGCGGGCAACAATCTCGCGGACGCGTGGAGCCGGTTCGTGGTGGTCATGGTCGGCGTCCCCGGCGAGCCCATGCTCACCCTCGTCGACGCGGAGGAACTGCTCGTACGGCGGGACCGCCGGGCGCCTCGACCGACCGGGTGAGCGCCGAACCCGTACACCGCCCGGGGCACCGACGCCTCGGCCCGACCACGACCGAAAGCCGAAGTTGCGAACATGCGTATTCTCATTGCCGGTTCGACCGGCGTCCTGGGCCGGCGGGTCGTCCCCGCGCTCGTCGCCGCGGGGCATCGTGTCACAGCGCTGACGCGTCGCCCGGAAGCCTCGACCGATCTGCGAGCACACGGCGTCCAGGTCGCGTCCGCGGACGTCTACGATCGCGAGGCGCTCACCCGCGTGGTCAGCCGGGCCGAGCCCGACGTGGTGATGCATCAACTCACCGATCTGTCCGCGGTCGACCTCGTGGCCAACGCGAGGATGCGCGCCGTCGGCACCCGTAATCTCGTCGATGCCGCACAGGAGGCGGGAGTTCGGCGCATCGTGGCGCAGAGCATCGCGTGGGCGTACGAGGCGGGTGAAGGGACCGCTCGCGCGCGGTGGCATCACGTCCGGGGCCCCTTGGTCAGGTGGGCCCGTGGCCCTCGCCCACCCGCCGCCGTCCTGGCCCACACACGATCGCGCCTCACACGTCCTCGTCGAGCTGTGAACGCATCCGCGCTGCCCGGAGGCGAGTTCGGGCGGAACACGCGCTGTCCCGGCTGAAGAAACGGAAAACAACCTCCGGTGCCGAGACTCAAGCAGGGGGATGGATCTCGGCTGCGGTCAGGTCCGCGAGTCGTTGTGCGGTGTCGAAGTGGGGGGTGAGACGGGTCTTGGTCATGGCGAACGAGGTGCCGGTGGCGGTATCGGCATAGACGTAACTGCCGCCACCACCGACCCAGCCGAACGTGGTGAGCCCCTCGTCCGGCCGAGCGCCGATGCGGCCGAGCGGGTAGCCCAGCGCCAGTCGCACATGGTTGCCGAAGACGAGGTCGGTGCCCTCGAAGGCCACCGCCGTCACCTCGTCGAGCCGGTGTGCATCGATGAGCCGACCGTCGAGGAGCGCGGCATTCATGGCGGCGATCGCCCGCGCGGTGAACGTACCGACGGAGGGGATGTCGGCTTGCAGGATCTCGTGGCTGTTGCCCATCGCCGCGGTCGGTCGCAGTTCCCAGGGCGCGAGCATGGCGTTGCCGTCGGGTGGGACGACCGGTTGTGGCGCGGCGTCTTCGAGTCGTGCCAGGCGGGCAAGGTCGGTTGCGGGCACACCGAAGAACAGGTCACCGTCCAGGCCCAGCGGCACGGCGATCCACTCCCGCAAGAGCTGCCGCATCGGTTTGCCCGCGGCCCGGCGTGCGACCTCGCCGACAAGGAAGCCGAAGGTGAACGAGTGATATCCCGTCCGAGTACCGGGGCGCCATCGCGGTTCGGCGTCGGCGATCGCGCCGCACACCCGCGACCAGTCGCTCAGGTCGGCGGGGCCGATGCCACGAGGCATCGCCGGCACACCGACCGAGTGTGTCAACACGTGCCGAAGAGTCGCGGTCGCCTTGCCGTGGGCACCGAACTCCGGCCACAGGTCGACCACGGGCGTGTCGTACCCGACGACACCGGACTCGACGAGCAGGTGAGCGATCAGCGACGTCACCACCTTGCCGGCGGAGAAACCGAAGAACGGGGTCTCCGCGGTCACCCTGCGCCCGGTCCGGCCGTCGGCGACACCGGCGACGGCGTCGACGACGAGCGCACCGCGGTGGTACACCGCCACTTGCAAGCCGGTTTCGGCTCCCGTATCGACGAGGCCGTCCAGGACGTCTTGGACCTTTTGCTGCAGTGAGGCCATCGTGGTCACCGGCCGGGCCACGTGTAGCGAGTCTGACTGGCCACCGGCAGCTTGCCGAAAGCGAATCCGACGGTCGGCGCGACTCGATACAGCCTGACGTCGCCCCCGATGACAGCCTCGCCCAACCCGTACCAGGTCCCCTCCGGGCTGGTCAGATGTGCGCCGTACTTCAGCTCGAAGTCCGCGACCGCCCGCTCACGCTCGGAGCGCCCGTCCACCACGGACGCGACACCCTCGATGACGACGTCCACACCGGTCAGGGCATTCGTGCCGGTCGTCAGCACACAGCGGGGATTGCGGTCGAGGTTTTGTGCCTTGCGCTCGCGACCACCCGTGGTGAAGCACATGGCCCCCAAACTCCAAACGGCCAACAAAGGCGTCACGTGCGGTCGCCCGTCGGGCCGCGTCGTGGAAAGCCAGAACACCTCCGCCGCACCGATGACCGCCAATGCCGACGCCCACGGCGTCGCTCGCGCGTCCGGAGACGAGAACGACCCCAACACGGTGTCCGGTTCGCTGTCCAACATGTCACTTCCTCGATGAGGCATGGTCGGCCAACCGACACCGGGAAGCAGCACCGCCGAGCCGACCCGTCATGCCCTCTGGTAGGTGTTACGTGCCGTCATGATGATGACCTGAACGCGCCGAGAAACTCATCGGTCCGCGCACACCCGAGTGCCGTCGCCACGAGGCACACCCGCTCGCGAGTGCGAGGACCGCCTCACGAAAGCTCCCATGGCATCGGGGAAGTCCCGGTCGAGGTCGTTCGACAAAACGGGGAATCCCGGCGGGTCCGAACGGGGTGTCGTGGTTCGTTCGGGGCGGGAATCGGGTTGCCTCGGGTGCCGGGAGTGGGGTGGTATCACGGGATGGGTATGGATGCCGAGGTCGTCGTGTTGGCGTTGCACGCGCACGAGGTGATGGAGCCGTTGGAGCGTTTCGACGACAGTCGTCCGTGGCGGGGGCGGTTCGAGCCGATCGCCGTGCTGGGCGGTTACGGGTGGGCGGCGGAGTTCCCGCGCCAAAGTGGCAGGACCGGGCTGCTGCGGTATCTGGAGTCCCTGGAGTGGCCGCACCCGGGCAGTGTGCAGGTGTTGATGCATGACGTGGACGATGAGTGTTTCGGCCTGTGGATGCTCCACGACGGGGTGCTGACCGAGGTCCCGCTTGCGCGTACGCGCCGCTTCCACCTCCCGGCACCGGCGAACCTCGACTACCCACCGCATCCCGGTTTCATCCTGCGCACCGACGACGATTCGCGCGCCCTGCCCGAACAGACTCCGCAGCACCTGCGCGACCCTCGACCCGCCTGGTGACGACACTTTCCGGCTGCTCGACTGGTGCGCCGTGCCGGGGCGGGCGGACCTGGTCGACACCGCCCGCGTGCTCGGTGGCCCGCCCGCGGCCGGTCCCCTTCTGCGCCCGCCTCGCCGGCTCACCTGCACGGCCTTGCCCGACCGTGGCCGAGGTCCGGCTCGCCACGCTCGACGACACCCGCGCCACCTGGTGGTGGCAGGACAAGGAGAACGGCACACGCGGATGAGGCCGTACACGCCATCGCCACGGCGCAGCGCGGCGATCCGGCCGTAGCCGGTGTCGGTGGCGTACCCCCACAACGCGGCGATCGCCTCGTCGTACGTCAGCCGATGGTGTCGGCGCGTTCGCGCACCAGCACCTCGGCGCCGGTCTGGCGGAAGCTCTGCTCCGACACCACCACCATGCGCGCCGACTCCCGGAACGCCTCCAGCGACGTGGAGCCGCAACTGACCATCGTCGCGCGGATCTTCGACGTCGTCATCGCGACCGCGTCGTACAGGCTGCCCGCGTACGGCACCAGCCCGTCCACGCCCTCGGCGAAGGCCACCGCCTGCGTGTGCTCGTGGTGCTCGTACCGGGCCGTGTTGCGGGCCCGCATCGAACCCTCGCCCCAATACTCCTTGTAGTCCTGCCCGTTCACCCGTACCCGCCGGGTCGGACTCTCGCTCGTGCGCGCGAAGTAGCGACCGAGCATGATCGCGTCGGCGCCCATGGCGAGCGCGATCGCCATGTGGCTGTCCTCCAGGACGCCCCCGTCGCACACCAGCGGCACATACTCGCCCGTCCGCCGCGCATACGCGTCCCGAGCCTGCGCCACGTCCAACAACGCCGACGCCTGACCGCGGCCGATCCCCTTCTGCGCCCGCGTCGTACAGATGCTGCCGCCACCGATCCCCACCTTGACGAACGCCGCGCCCGCGTCCGCGAGGTACTCGAACGCCCGACCGTCCACGACATTGCCCGCACCCACGTACACCCCCTCCCCGTGCGCGGAACGCACGTCCTCCAGCACACGTGCCTGGTAGACGGAGTAGCCGTCCGAGGAGTCGATGCACAACAGGTCCGCGCCCGCCTCCACCAACGCCGGCACCCGATCGCGATGGTCACGCGTATTGACCCCGGCGGCCACCCGCAACCGCTTGAGACCGTCGACACTCTCGTGCCGGAACCGCTTGTGCGTGTCGTAGTCGCGGCGCAGGACCAGCGAATCGAGCACGCCCGCGCCGTCCACCACCGCGAGCACGTCCGCGCGCCGGTCCCACAACAACGCGTTCGCGTCACCCAGGGACACGCCCACCGGCGCGGTGAGAAGGTCCCCGACCCCGCGCATGCGCGCGGACACCGGCGCGCCCCCGCCGTGGCGGTCCCGGTGGAAGTCACCGGGACCGATCAGCCCCACCAGCCGTCCGCCCACCGTTCCGTCCTCGGTCACGGGCACCTGCTCCGCCCCCGACTCCCGGACCAGCTCCGCGACCTCGTCCAGCGTCGCGGTGGGCTTGAGCGACACCGTCGCGGGCCGAAAACCCGCCTTGTGCCGCTTGACCGTCGCCACATCCTCGACCTGTGCCTCGACAGGCTGGTTCTGGTGGACGAACGACAAACCGCCGCACTGCGCCAGGGCGATCGCCAGACGCGGGCCGGACACCGCCTCCATGATCGCGCTCAGCAGGGGAGTGGCCACCCGCAACGGCGATGCCTCGCCGACCCGGTGCCGCACCAACGCGGTCGTCAGATCGACCCGGTCCGGGGTGCATTCCTCGGTGGTCTCGTTCGGCAGCAGCAGGTACTCGCCCAGCGTGCGCGAGACCTCGGACAGAACCTCCACGGCGCGCGTCCTCTCATACGTGCCACGCACGCCCGCCCCCGCGCCCAGCCGCGATCGACGGGATCGCCCGGCACCGACACGACGCAACGCCGAACGGACCGGACAGACCCGGCGGGTTCACACGATGAGACGAACAGGCGCACGAACCGTATCCCGGACGGCTGCGCCACGGGTTCGAGAGCGTGCGGTGGGTGACAACGGTTGCGCGATCCTAACCCACCCCGACACCCCGACCGCACCGTCGCCCGAATGCCCGCCGACGCTCGTCAACCACCCCACACACGGGTACGGCTCCGCGACCGACCCACCCAACCCAGGAACGGCGCCCGGATGAACGCACCACCCGCCCCCTCGACCACAACACTCCGACGCGGCGGCGTACTCGCACCCGGGCTCGGCGCCTCCCTGGTCGTGGCCAACACCAGCAGCGTGTCCGCCATCCTCCCGTGGATCGCCACCGACCTGCACATCGATCGCACCCACACCCAATGGCTGTTCGCGTCCTACGCCATCACCCTCGCCGCCGCCCTCCTCCCGGCCGGCGCCCTGGCCGACCGCCACGGACACCGCCGCGTCTTCCTCGCCGGACTCGCCGCCTTCGCGGTCCTCGCCCTCGCCGCCGCGACCAGCACCCACCCCACCGAACTCCTCCTCGTACGCGCCGCCCAGGGCCTCGCCGGAGCCGTCCTCACCACCTCCTCGCTCGGCCTGCTCAGACACCACCTCCCCGGCCACGACCAGACGCGAGCCTTCGCACTCTGGGGCGCCACCATCGGCGCCGGCGCCGCCATCGGCCCCCTGTTGAGCGGATGGCTCACCGAACACCACTCCTGGCGCTGGGCCATGGCCGCACCGGCGCCCGCCTGTGCCGCGGTGATGCTCATCGCCCTGACGCGCCACGCCCCCATCCCCGGCCACCACAGCACCGTCGACCAACGCCAAACGGCCAGGGTCGCCATCGTTCTCGTGACGGCCGCCTTCGCCGTCGTCGACGGTCCGCTCCACGGCTGGTGGCAACCCCACGACACCCCGCAGCTGCTCGGACGCCCATGGCCCCTGCCCATCGCCCCCGCCGCACTCGCCGCAGCGGCCGCCCTGGTCCTCGTCCTCCGGCGACCCCGCCGTACGCCGTCGGCGCTGCGCCCGAACACCGGCTTCAGGACCGCGAACCTGATCGCCGGCGTGATCGCCCTCGGCGAGTTCGGCCTCCTGGCCGTCATCCCCGGCTGGATACGGGAGACCTTCCACGCCTCGCCCACCCAGGTCACCGCCGCGCCCACGGCACTGTCCGTGGGTGTGCTGATCGCGGGAGCCCTCGCGAGCCGGACCCGCAGCCATGCCCCGCTCCGCTGGGTGCGCGCCGGCCTCGGCATCGAAATCGCCACCATGGGCGCGTTCGCCCTGGCCGCGTTGTCTCCGTCGACCTGGTGGACGCCCACGGCGTGGCTGGGCCTGTACGGACTCGGAGTGGGCCTGGCCGGCGCCCAACTCACCCACATCGCCCTCCGCGAGATCCCGCGCGAACAATCGGGAGTCGCCGCCGCAACCCACAACGCCGTACGTCAGATCGGCACCGCCGCCGGCATCACCCTCGTCGTGGCGGCCTACATCGCCCTCGCGGGCTCCCGAGAGGGCCCCACGAGCGTTCTCCCGTCGAGCAGTTCCGCCATCTCGGCCACCGCGGCCCTGGTGGCAGCGATTCTCCTCGTCGGCCTCACACTCACCTTCCTCCTGCACCCCGACCCGCGTGGACCACGTGGCCCGAATCGACCGACTGCGGACAGGCGCACACACGAGTGACCCGCCCGATGCGACGGAACAGGTGAGCACGGTGCGGCAGCCCCCTCGGCGGGCCGGTAGCGTCCGGCTTCCAGTCGCCCCCATCGCAAAATACGGCACCGGATTCCGGCGGGATTGGTCGTCGAGCAATCTGCACGACAGAGCCCACGGTCTCGGCTATGGCCTCCGGCGTCGGGAGGGGGGTCCCGTTCGGCTGCCGGGCGGGCGATCTCCGCGCCATTGCCGCTTGTCGGGGAGATCGATACGCAACTGCACCGCTTGCAGCGGTCGTTCGTCTGGCGGTCGAGTGGGGCCTGATGGTCCCGCGCACGCCGAGTGCCTGGCCGGCACCGAGGCGTTCCGGGCAATGGGTGTGAACGGCAGTGCCGACTGGAGCGCAAGCCCCACGGATCGCGGTTTCGCTCCCGGCGGGTGCCGGACGGGCCTTTTCGGGGCTTCGGCGACGACATCGACGGCATCGCCGGCGGGTGGGTCGTGCGCTCCGGCCGGCTCGACGCCCTGCGGGTCGAACACGGCGGCGAACTACCCGAGTTGCACCTCACCGCTCCGGTCTCGTCGGCGACGTGGGGACCGCCCGCCCCCACATCCGAGCCCCCGTCGCGATCCCGACCACCCCGACGGCTTCCCAGGGTTCGTCGGCTCGATGCGCCGGCGCGGAATTCCCTTCCCTGCGCCGGTCGTACCGTCTACGTGCCTGCTCCTGGTGTCGCCCGGCCGCCCTGCGCGGGCGGACCGGTGACGACTCTGTGGGAGATGACGCACGCGTTGGTCCCGCCGTGTCGGTCGCGGCTTCCCGGGGTCGCCGTCACGTCGTGGTCGGCACGCACCGCGTGTACTCCCGCAACCGGTCGTTCCGTTCCGGTCGGGCCGACGGTCGTCGACAACGCGAGGTACCGCAGGGCCGACCGCTCGCCGGGAGCTGCCGGGGCCGTCCGTGCGCGCGGCCGCGACGCGGGCGGCCGGTGGTCACGCTCGCTGCCGGTCGTGTGAAGGCGCGGGTGTGGCGGGGGCGGGGGCGGTGAGGAGCGCGGTGCCGATGACCACCAGGTTTGCCACGAGTTCGTCGGTGGTGAAGCCGAGCGGAGCCGTGGTGCCGCTGCTGTGGCGGGCCCAGTCGGCGAGCGCGCCGGTGGACATGGCGGACCAGGAGAGCACGCGGAACTCCCGTACCGACTGCGGGAGATGCGCGAGATGGTCGTTCAACCGATCGAAGAGCCAGGGCAGTTCGGGAGCGGCGTCTTCGGGGATGAGGGTGGCTGCCGACAGGCCGCGGTCGTGGCGCATCCGGTCCACGATGCGGATGCGGTTGCGACCGGACGGGGTGCCGAGTTGGGCGGCGAGCGGGGCGACCAGGGCGTCGAGGACGGCCGGGATGTCCGGTGGGGCGGGGGCCGCGCGGAGCCGTTCGACCAGGGCGGCGCGCAGCGGGTCGACGTGCGCGTGGTGGCGTTCCATGACCGCGTCGAGGAGCCGGTCGCGAGTACCGAAGTGGTAGTGCAGCGCGGACTTGTTGGCCTGCCCGGCCAGGCGGTGGATGTCGCGCAGGTTCGACTCCCCGACGCCCTGCTCGGCGAACACCTGTTCGGCGGCATCGATGATCCGGTTGCGGGTGGTGGTCGCGTCGCGAGGCATTGGGCCAGCGTAACCGCGGGTTCGAGCGATCCGGGAAAGCGGGTTCGACGGTTCGTGCGAGCCGGTTCGGGCCGTCCGGGGAGCGGGTTCGACCCATCGTCGCGAGCGGGTGCCGACCCTGCGTGACCGCGGGGCGGGACTGCCCGAGACGGGATCCGGGGCACGCCCGGGGGCGCGTCGGAGCCGCCCGTGAGCGCGCCTTCCCCGGGTGGGGATGGCCCTTGACTCGGCATGTGCACCGTGCCTTACTAAGGCGGTGCCTTAATTAAGGCGTCGCCTCAAAACGTGCTCAGATCAGAAGGGCGGGCAGCCTCATGGCCGACACTTTCGAAACGCTCGACGACCCGGCGCAGCCGGCGGCGCCCGAGGCACCGGCAACACCCGAGAGGCTGGAGACACCCGAGACCGCAGCAACGCCCGAGACCGCAGCGACGCCCGAGACACCGGCGACGCCGGAGCAGGCCACTGCCGCGTGCTTCGCCACGTGGGACCGGTTCTGCGCGGAACTGGCGGACCTGGGTCGCACGATCCGCGCCGGCGATCACCCCGATCCCGCCGACGGCCTCCGCCACCTGACCCGGGTGGCGATCCACGCGCTGCAGTCGACCGTCGAGCACGGCGATCCGGCGTTCCCGACGTTCCACCGATTCGACGACGACGTGGTCAAGTGGGGCGGCCCGAACGTCGACAACGTGTACCTGCGGGCCCGCGTCGACGCCGACCACGGCTACCGGGTGACCGGCAACCTCGCCGGGGTGCGCAACCTCATCGTGTCGGTCGTCGAAGGCGACATGCAGATGGAGCAGTACGGCGTGTTCGCCGAGTGCGACATCGATGCCCTCGACGTCGCCGAGGACGGGTCGTTCGAACTGGTCGTCGCCGCGGTTCGGCCCGGCGAGCACACCGGGCCGTGGCTGCGACTGGATCGGCGGGCGCGATACCTGTCGATCCGGGTGTACGTGTGCGACCTGGACCTCGACCGCACGGGCGAGTTCGTCATCGAGCGGATCGGCTCGGCAGGCCGGTTCCCGGCGCCGCTGACGCCGACCCGGCTGGCCGCCCGCATCGCCGAGGCCACCGTGTGGCAGCGGGCCACGATGGAGTACTGGGGCCCCTTCATGGACACCGTGTACGAGCGCGCGGGCGGCCCGAACCGCATCTCGCCGCCGGCTTCGGTACCCGGCGGCGCCCAGGGCATCCGCTACGGCGGCGGCGCCTACGAACTGGGACCGGACCAGGCGCTGCTCATCGAGACCGAGGCGCCGGACGCGGACTACTGGAGCGTCATGCTCTACAGCAGGCCGTGGTTCGAATCGCTCGACATCCACAACCGGCAGAACGCCCTCAACGGCCAGGAAGCACACGTGGACGCCGACGGCGTCGTGCGCATCGTGGTCGCCCACACCGACCCCGGACTGCCCAACTGGCTGGACACCGAGGGACGTTCCGCCGGGCACGTCGCCTGGCGCTGGGTCCGGGCCCGCACCGCGCCCACGCCGGTCGCCCATGTGGTCCCGTTCGCCGACCTCGACGACCGCGTCCCCGCCGACGCGCGCCGGACGTCCCGCGCCGAACGCGCCGTCTCCCTCGCGCGCCGCCGGGCCCACTTCGCCCGACGCTTCCGCCGCTGACCCCCGACCATCCGCCACCACCCGTTCGCCGGACGCTCCAACTTCGATGCGAGGAACCACACATGCGCGCTGCCGGACATGCCGATCGCCCCCGAACGGTCGCCGCGACGTTCATCGCCGCCGCCCTGCTGACCACCACGGCATGCGCGGGCGGGGACACGGACGGCAACGGGAACGGGCCGACCGGGGACGGGAGTAGGGCCGGAACCAGGCCCCCGCGGGCCGGTGGCACACTCACCATGCTGGCCACCGGCGAGGCGAACTCCCTCGACCCGTTCGGCGCGAGCTACGGTGGCGCGCCGGCCGACAACGCCCGCATGGCCGCGCTCTACGACCCGCTGGTCTACCTCGACCCGGAGTCCGACACCGTCAAGCCCCACCTCGCCGAGGCCCTGACCACGACCGACGGCACCACCTGGACTCTCCGGCTGCGCCGGGGCGTCGCCTTCTCCGACGGGACCCCGTTCGACGCCGACGCGGTGCGTACCAACTGGGAGATGCACGCCAGGCCCGACGTGCGTTCACAACACCGTGTCGCCGCCCTCGGGCTCACCCTTCGGGTGGTCGACCCGCTCACCCTCGGCATCACCCTCGCCGCGCCCAACCCCACCTTCGATCGCACGGTCGCGGTGGACCTGACCTTCATCGCGGCCCCCTCCGTGCTCGCGAAAGGGCCGGACGTGTACCGCAATCAGCCGATCGGCGCCGGGCCGTTCACCCTCGCGCGCTGGACCCGTGGCGCCGAGCAGATCTACCGGAAGAACCCCGCCTACTGGCAAAAGGACCAGGGCCTGCCCCATCTCGACCAGGTCAATGTGAAGGTCGTCGGCGACATCGAACAGCAGTACAACACGTTGAGCTCCGGCGGAGCCGACATCGTCATCGGCGCCGAGGCGCTGCTCGACCGCGCGAAGCACGGCCTGCACAGCCGGCCGGTACGTGCCAACGGCGGCCAGGCGGTGCAGTTCAACCTCACCCGAGCTCCTTTCGACGACGTCCGGGCCCGCCGCGCGCTCGCGCTCGCCATCGACCCGGCGGAGATGGCCAGGACCCTCGATCTCGGCGTGGTTCCGGCCCGCGGCTACTTCAACACCGGCTCGCCGTTCTTCGACCCCGGCGCCGCCCAACCGGCCCCCGACCGGGTCGAGGCACAGCGCCTGTTCGACGAACTCGCCGCCCAGGGCCGCCCGACCGACTTCACCTTCGTCGTCCCGAAGGCATCGGTGACGGACAAGATCGCCCAGTACCTACAGAGCCGGCTGCGCGCGTACCGCAACGTGTCCATGCGCATCGAACCGCTGGACATCACCGCGTACATCACCCGTGTGGCGGTGAACAGGAACTACCAGGCCACCCTCTACCAGGATTGGGTGATCGACCCCGAACCCCGCGCCTGGAACGCGTTCGTCTCCACCAGCCCGCAGAACCTGATCGGCTGGAAGAACCCGGACGCCGATCGTGCCCTCGCGGCCGGCCGTGCCGCCACCGACCCGGCCGCTCGCAAGGCCGCCTACACCGACCTGCAACGCACGCTCGCGGCCGACCTGCCGATGTGGGTGTACGCCGAATCGACCCAGGGTCCGGTGTTCACCGACCGCGTCGCCGGCGTCGAACTGTTCAACGCCGGCTCGGTCCTCATGGACCGCCTCGGCCTCGCCCCGTAGCGGCCGACCCCCAAGCGCGCTCGCGCGACACCGCCGTACGCGGCCTCCGCACAGGGAACCGCCCACCGCACCACACCGGAAGTCGAGCAACCCCCGCCATGACCGACCTGCCCGCTGCCTCTACGTCAAACCCGTACCCGGGTCTGCCGGAACCCGCCCCGCCCGGCGCCCGAGCCCTGCCACCCGACACATACGACGGATCCGTGGTGCTGGTGACCGGCGGCGGTACCGGCCTCGGCAAGGCCATCGCGACCGAATACGCCCGCCTCGGCGCGGACATCGTGGTCGCCGGCCGCAAAGCCGAGCACCTGGCGGCAGCGCGCGAGCACCTGGCCGGCCTCGGTGCCCGGATCGCCACCGCGACCTGCGACATCCGCGAGCCGGCCGAGATCGAGGCGGCCTTCGACGCGGCCGTCGACACGTTCGGACTCCCGGACGTGCTGATCAACAACGCCGCGGCCAACTTCCCGGCGCCCGCCGAGGAGATGTCCCCCAACGCGTGGCGCACCGTCGTGGACATCACCCTCAACGGCACCTACTTCTGCGCCCGCGAGTTCGCCCGCCGCC
>NZ_JBEXUX010000038.1:0-98861 GCF_040629175.1 Embleya sp. NPDC005971
CTCGCTCGTGACTTCGTGTCCCTGCGCTTCGCTCCGGGCCACGAAGTCAACGTTTTGCGGCTCCGCCGCTCTCCGCGCTGCGCGCGTCGATCACCAGGGTGAGCCCGAGTCGGGGGCGCTGACGCGCCTGGGGGTGCGGCTGTCTGTGGGGGCTTGTGCTTACGGGCTCAGGCGTTCGACCTGCCATGGGGTGCCCTCGGGGCCCCGGCGTAGGTAGCGCAGGCGGTCGTGCATTCGGTTTTCGCGGCCCTGCCAGAACTCGACCTCGTCCGGGCGGACCCGGAAACCGCCCCAGAACTCCGGCGGCGGGATGTCGTCGATGCCCGCGAAGCCGGCCTCGGCCTCGGCGTAGCGCTTCTCCAACTGTTCGCGCCCGGACACCACCCGGGACTGCTCGCTGGCCCAGGCCCCGATCCGCGAGCCGCGCGGCCGGGAGCGGAAGTACTCGGCGGTGACCTCGCGCGACACCCGTTCGGCGGAGCCGCTCACGATCACCTGGCGGGCGAGCGCGTGCCACGGGAAGAGCAGGCTCACCGCCGGGTTCGCGGCCAGTTCGCCGCCCTTGCGCGAGCCGTAGTTCGTATAGAAGACGAAGCCGTGCTCGTCGAACTCCTTGAGCAGCACCGTGCGCGTGCTCGGCCGGCCGTCCGGCGTCGCGGTCGCGACCACCATCGCGTTCGGCTCGGGCAACTCGGCCGCGGCCACCTCGGCCAGCCACGCGGTGAACAACGGGAAGGGGGTCGGCGGCAACGCGCCGACGTCGATGCCTTCGCCTCGGTACTGCCGGCGCATGGCGGCAAGCTCGGTGAACTCCACGGACAACGAGTACCACTCGGCGCCCGTCGCCGGCACGGTCACCCCCGAGCGGGTGACAATCGGGGCGACCGAACCCGGCGGTTTGTGCCGGACCTCACTCGGTCCGGCGTGTTCCGGCGTAGGTCGTCTCGATATCGAGAGATATCCTGACCGACGGACTTCGATCGGCCCATACCTTCAGGCGAGGCACCATCCCGGCCTTGCCCGGACCGAGCGGAACACCTCCCCGAGACACCGGTGGACCCGGCGTGCGGAGCATGATCGGCACCCGGCGCCCCGGCCTCGTTCGGGGGAAGACACGGTGTGGCAGTGCGGGGTATGAAGGACCACAAGTCAGTCGAGATCGCATGAGGAGCCGCCTGATGTCCGAGTTCGTACCCGGGCTCGAAGGAGTCATAGCGTTCGAGACGGAGATCGCCGAACCCGACAAGGAGGGTGGCGCGCTCCGGTACCGAGGTGTGGACATCGAGGACCTCGTCGGCCACGTCTCGTTCGGCAATGTCTGGGGCCTGCTGGTGGACGGGGCGTTCAACCCCGGCCTGCCGCCGGCCGAACCGTTTCCGATCCCGATCCATTCGGGCGATGTCCGCGTGGACGTGCAGAGCGCGCTGGCCATGCTCGCTCCGGTGTGGGGTCTGAAACCGCTGCACGACATCGACGACGCCCAGGCGCGGGACGACCTGGCCCGGGCCGCCGTGATGGCGCTGTCGTACGTCGCCCAGTCGGCCCGCGGCCTGGAGAAGCCGATGGTGCCGCAGAGCGAGATCGACAAGGCACAGACCATCGTCGAGCGCTTCATGATCCGCTGGCGCGGCGAGCCGGACCCGCAGCACGTCAAGGCGGTCGACGCCTACTGGACGTCGGCGGCCGAGCACGGCATGAACGCCTCGACGTTCACCGCGCGTGTGATCGCGGGCACCGGTGCCGACGTCGCCGCGTGTCTGTCCGGCGCGGTCGGCGCGATGTCCGGCCCGCTGCACGGTGGTGCGCCCTCGCGCGTGCTGCACATGATCGAGGAGATCGAGCGCACCGGCGACGCCACGGCGTACGTCAAGGGCGTCCTCGATCGCGGCGAGCGCCTGATGGGCTTCGGTCACCGGGTCTACCGGGCCGAGGACCCCCGCGCGCGCGTGTTGCGGCGCACGGCCAAGGAGCTGGGGGCGCCTCGCTACGAGGTGGCCGCGGCGCTGGAGAAGGCGGCGTTGGAGGAGCTTCAGGCTCGGCGCCCCGACCGGATCCTGGCCACCAACGTGGAGTTCTGGGCCGCGGTGATGCTGGACTTCGCCGAGGTTCCGGCGCACATGTTCACCTCGATGTTCACCTGCGCCCGGACCGCCGGGTGGAGTGCGCACATCCTGGAGCACAAGCGCACCTCGCGCCTGGTGCGGCCGGCCGCCCTGTACATCGGCCCGGGCACCCGCCCGATCACCGAGGTCGCGGGTTACGACGACACGGTCCGCAACCTGACCTGAGGTATGAGTGCTCGACGCTCATCCGGAGCCCCGTCCCCCGCAGGGGGTGCGGGGTTCCGTCGTGTCCGCCGCGCGGCACCGGTCAGGCGCGGCCCTCCAGGATGGCCACCTGGCGGGCGTCGTCGGCGCGGGGGCAGGTGCCGCACAGGGCGTCGGGGTCGACGGTGTACCACAGACAGCACACGCTCTGGGTGCGGTTGCAGTGGGTGCGGCCCTCGGTGCCGCGCAGGGTGCGAAAGCCCGCGTCGCGCTTGAACCGGCCGGTGTCGCCGGGGAGCAGTTCGCCGAGTTCGCGGACCGCGCGCTCGCCCTCGGCCTCGCCGAGCATGCGGCCCAGATACCAGACGGCGCTCACCAGTTCGTCCGCCACCATGCCCCACAACACCCGCTCGCCCCGGCGCAGGTGCGGCCGGAAGGCGCCGAGCAGCGGCTCCAGGTGCGCGGACACCGTGCGCAACAGCTCGGCTCGCAGCGCGGCCTGGTCGGCGACCACGCGGGCGCCGGCGGCGCCCGCGTCCGGGTCGTCGGGCAGGCACGCGAAGGTGTTCGAGGTGACCGTGAAGCAGCGGTTGGACCGTTCGGATCCGAGGTCGATCCATACCTCGTCCAGGCTCACCAGCGGAACGCGGCGACCGAGGAACCAGGGCCCGGCGAGCATCAGGCACGCGTACCACGCGTAGCCGTGCAGGGCCCACATCGCGATCGCGTCGGCGCGTGGTTCGGCGTCGAGCGTCGCGAGGATGCGCCGCCGTTCGGCGGCCAGCGCGCCGGCGATCACGTCGGGGTCGCTCGCCAGCCGCGAGGCGTGCAGCAGGTCCGCTCCCGGACGCCCGGGCTCGACCGCGATCAGCGGGCACGCGGCCCCGAGCGCCCGGAAGGTCTCCGCGAACGCGGGGCACGGTGCGAGCTGCCGAAGATCGAGCAACGTCATGATCCGAAGGTAAGGCTTGCCTAACCAGGCTGTCCACATGATGCGCCCGAGAGTGCGATCACACGCCGCGACCCCACCCGGTCGGCCGATGCCACCGCGGGGCGCACGATCGCCTCGCGCGCCCTGCGCACGCGCTGCCGCCCGGAGGCGCGCAGCCGACGCGGGCCCGGGCGGGCGGCCAAGCCATAGGGTCGGGCGTCATGGATACCGCCACGCCCGAACTGACCTACGGCGACATCAGGAACGCCGCCGAACGCATCGTGGGCCAGACCCAACCGGTCACCATGATGCCGATTCACCCGTCGCCGCACGTGTGGCTCGCGTTGGAGTACATCCAGCACACCGGATCGTTCAAGGCCCGCGGCGCGGCGAACTTCACCACCGCGCACATCGAGGCGGGCACCATGCCCGAGGCCGGCGTGGTGATCGCCTCCGGCGGCAACGCGGGCCTCGCGTGCGCGTGGGCGGCGCGTGGCGCGGGCGTGCGCGCGACGGTGTTCCTGCCGGAGACCGCGCCGCGGATCAAGGTGGAGCGGCTGCGTACGTACGGCGCGGACGTGCTGCTGGTGGGCCGCGAGTACGCGGACGCGTTGGAGGCGTCGCGGCGCTACGCCGACGAGACCGGCGCGCTGTTGTCGCACGCGTACGACAACCCGCTGATCGCCGCGGGCGCGGGCACGCTGGTGCCGGAGATGGTGGCGGGCGTACCCGGGAAACTGGACACGATCATCGTCTCGGTCGGCGGCGGCGGCCTGTTCGCGGGCGTGGCGACCGCAGCCGAGGAACACGGGATCCGCACGGTCGCGGTCGAACCGGAACACTGCCGCGCGCTCAACGCCGCCCTGGAGGCCGGCGAGGTCGTGGACGTGCCGACCGACTCGATCGCCGCCGACTCGCTGGGCGCGCGCCGGGTCTCCCGCACGGCCCTGGCGACGGCACGACGCACCGGCGCGTTCTCGGTCCTGGTCTCCGACAAGGCCATCATCGAATCCCGTCAGGCCCTGTGGGACAACTTCCGCATCGTCGTCGAACCCGCCGCCGCCACGGCCCTGGCCGCCCTCTCCACCGGTGCCTACGCCCCGGCCCAGGGGGAAAAGGTCGCCGTCATACTGTGCGGCGCCAACACCGACCCGGGTGACCTGGTCTGAACCCGGCGCCCGACGCCGCACGGGCGGCCACCGCGCGAGCACGGTCGTGCGGTGGCCGTTTCGGTATCGGGTGACGATCCCGGGTCGGGCTCAGCCGAGGTCGGCGCCGTAGACGTGGTCGACCGTCATGGTCATCAGCACTCGGCGGTCGGCCACCATCACCGCGCGGTATTCGGTCCAGTTCGGGTGCTCGCCGGCGGCGTGGCGGTAGTAGTCCACCAGGGCCTCGACCTCCGGGCCGTCGGGCGTGGCCCCCGGCCCGGTCAGGGTCACCGTGCCCTCGGCGGTGGCCCATGAGCGGCCGTCGGGGCCGGTGACCTCCAGGGCGGCTCGTGGATCGCGGCGCAGGTTCGCCGTCTTGGCGCGGCCCTCGGTCATCGAGACGTAGAGGAGGCCGGTCTCGGGGTCGTAGAAGGGCATGACGGGGGAAAGCTGGGGGCGGCCGTCCGACTTGATCGTGGCGAGGACGCCGAGTCGGCTTTCCGCGAGCAGCGTGCGTGGGTTGAACGACGTGTCGGTCATGCCGATGCCAAGTCGCCGTCGCCCGCCGACATTCCCCGCCGCGTCCGGCCGGGTGACGTGGGCGGGGCCGACTCACCCGCCGGATTCCGCGCGCCCGGGGCCCGGGGGCAATGCGGCGGCCAGGAGTTCGGCCAGGTGCAGCGGCCGGCGGTCGCTCACGTGGGTGATCTGGGTACGGCAACTGAACCCGTCCGCCAGGGTCACCGCATCCGGCCCGGCGGCCTCCAGCGCGGGCAGCAGGCGGTCCGCCGCGACCGCGCGCGACAACTCGCCGTGCGCCGCCTCGTACCCGAAGTTGCCCGCCAACCCGCAACAACCGCCCGCGAGTTCGCCGGTCAACCCGGCGCGCGCACGCAGCCGGCGATCGGCCGCGTCGCCGAGCACCGCGTGCTGGTGGCAGTGCAGTTGGCCGGTCACCGGGCGATCCAGCACCGGCGGCGACCAGTGCGGCGCGTACTCCTCCAGGGCCTGGGCGAAGGTCTTGACCGAGTCCGCCAGACCGGCCGCGGCCGGGCCGAGCAGCTCGGGTACGTCGGTGCGCAGCGCCGCCGCGCAGGACGGTTCCAGGCCCACGATCGGCAGTCCGGCCTCGATCGCCGGCCGCAGAACGCGCACCGTGCGGCCCATCACCCTTCGGGCGATGCCCAGTTGCCCGGTCGAGACCCAGGTCAGGCCGCAACACACCGACCCCGGCGGCACCACCACCTCCAGCCCTGCGGCCTCCAGCACCTCGACCGCGGCGCGCCCGACCTCGGGCCGGAAACGGTTGGTGAAGGTGTCCGGCCACAACACCACGCGCGGTCGCGAACCACCCTTCGCACGCGGCCGATCGCGCCACCAGCGGGTGAACGGCTCGGCGGCCGGCGACGGGATCTCCCGAGTGCGATCGAGCCCGGCCGCACCGAGCGCGGCCCGGCGCAGCGCCGGCACCCGCGCCGCCGCGTCGATCACGCCCGCCAGACCGGGCACCGCACCCACCGCGCGGGCCCACAGCGGCAGGTTGCCCAGCACGTAGTGCGCCGCCGGCCGCAGTCGACCCCGATAGTGGTGGTGCAGGAACTCGGCCTTGTAGGTGGCCATGTCCACATCCACCGGACAGTCGCTGCGGCAGCCCTTGCAGGACAGGCACAGGTCGAGCGCGTCGCGCACCTCGGTGGAGCGCCAGCCGTCGGTGATCACGTCGCCGATCAGCATCTCGTGCAACAACCGGGCGCGTCCGCGGGTCGAGTGCGCCTCCTCGCCGGTGACCCGGTACGACGGGCACATCACCCCGCCCGAGGAGGTGTCCGCCGACTCGCGGCACTTGCCCACCCCCACACAGCGACGCACCGCCGCCGCGAAGTCGCCGCCGTCCGCCGGATAGCCGAACTCCACCGACACCGGCGTACGCGTCCCGGTGAAGCGCAGATTGCCGTCCACAGGGTGTGGACGAACCAGGATGCCCGGGTTCAACAATCCCGCCGGATCCCAGATCGCCTTGAAGGCGCCGAACAGTTCGACGATCTCCGGTCCGTACATCCGGGGCAGGAACTCGGCCCGGGCCTGCCCGTCGCCGTGTTCCCCGGACAGTGAGCCGCCGTGCGCGACGACCAGGTCCGCCAGGTCGGACGAGAACGCCCGAAACGCCGCGACGCCGCGGGTGGTGAGCAGGTCGAAGTCGATCCGGATGTGCACGCACCCCTCGCCGAAGTGGCCGTAGGGCAGTCCGCGCAACTCGTGCCGGTCCATCAGCTCGGCCAACGCGCGCAGGTACGCGCCGAGCCGTTCGGGCGGCACGGCGGTGTCCTCCCAGCCCGGCCACGCCTCGGAGCCGTCCGCCATCCGGGTCGCGGTGCCGGACGCCTCCTCGCGGATCCGCCACAACGCCCGCTGTTCCGCCGGGTCGGTGACCACCCGAGCCGGTCCGGAGCCGGCCGACGCGTGCGCCCGGGCCACCGCCTCGGCGATCGAGTCGCCGCCGAACTCGACGAACAACCAGGCCGCGCCGGGCGGCAGTTCGACCTCGCGGGCGGACGCGGCCAACGCGACCAGGCCCGCGCTCAGGCTCTCCACGGTCAGCGGCCCATACGGCAGCAGAGCGGGCGCCGCGTCCGCCGCGGCGAAGTCGTCCGCAAAGCCCAGCACCACCAGGGCGCGGGCCCGGGGCGCCTCGACCAGGCGCAGGCCGGCCCCGAGCACCACCGCGCAGGTGCCCTCGGTGCCGACCAGGGCCCGGGCCAGGTCGCGCCCGTGCTCGGGCAGCAGCCGGTCCAGGGCGTAACCGGAGACCCGACGCGGCAGGGCCGGGAAGCCCCGCCGGATCAACGCCAGGTTGGCGTCGGCGAGTTCGGCGAGCGCGGCGTGGATCTCGGCGGCGCGGCCGGTCGTGGGCACCGGCTGATCGCGGCCGACCCGCATCCGGGTGCCGTCCATGGTCGCGACGTCGAGCCATTCCACGTTGGCGCTCGTCCGGCCCCAGGCGACCGAGTGCGACCCGCACGCGTCGTTGCCGATCATGCCGCCGAGCGTGCAGCGGCTGTGCGTGGAGGGGTCCGGGCCGAAGGTGAGTCCGTGTCGGCCGGCCGCGCGGCGCAGGTCGTCGAGCACGACGCCGGGCTCGACGTGCGCGATCCGGTTCGCCGGGTCGACGTGGTGGATCCGGTTCAGGTGCCGGGCCAGGTCCAGGACCACGCCGTTGCCGGTGGCCTGCCCGGCGATGCTGGTGCCGCCGCCGCGCACGGTGACCGGCGCCCCCAGCTCGTGGCACACCGCGAGCGCGGCGAGCACGTCCTCGGCGTCCAGCGGCGCGACCACCCCCGGCGGCACGTTGCGGTGGTTGGAGGCGTCCATCGAGTACAGCGCGCGGGCCTGCGGGTCGAACCGGACCTCGCCCCGCACTCGTGCCCGCAACGCGTCTTCGAGGTCCCCGAACTGTGCCGTCACCCCGTCATCCTCGCGCGTGCCGGGCGCTCGGGTCGCCGGACCCGGTCGGGCGCGGCGGGTCGGCCGGCCGTCGAGACGGCGAATGCTCGCATGGTGGGCGGGATCGTCTCATTGTTCGGAATGCGCGTCACTCGCGAATCGGGCGCGACTACGCTCTTCGCGTGGCCGAGATCCAGATTCCCGCAGCGCTCATGCCCGCCGACGGCCGGTTCGGTTCGGGCCCGTCCAAGGTACGCCCCGAGGCACTCGCCGCTCTCGCGGCGACCGGTACCTCTCTCCTGGGCACCTCCCACCGGCAGGCGCCGGTGAAGAACCTGGTGCGCCGGGTTCGCGAAGGTGTCGGCAGCCTGTTCTCCCTGCCCGAGGGATACGAGGTGATCCTGGGCAACGGTGGTGCCACCGCCTTCTGGGACATCGCCGCATTCGGCCTGGTCGAGCGCAAGTCCCAGCACCTGTCGTTCGGCGAGTTCTCCTCCAAGTTCGCCACGTCGGTCAAGGCCGCGCCGTGGCTGGACGAGCCGACGGTACTCAAGGCGGAGCCCGGCACGCACCCGCTGCCGCAGGCCGAGGCGGGCGTGGACGTATACGCCCTGACCCACAACGAGACCTCGACCGGCGTCGCGATGCCGATCGCCCGACCGGCCGGCGCCGACGCGGGCTCGCTGGTGCTGGTCGACGCGACCTCCGCGGCGGGCGGCCTGCCGGTGGACGCGGCCGAGACCGACGTCTACTACTTCGCGCCGCAGAAGAACTTCGCCGCCGACGGCGGTCTGTGGCTCGCCGCGTTCTCGCCGGCCGCGCTGGAGCGCGCGCAGCGGATCGCCGCGTCGGACCGCTACATCCCGCCGTTCTTCGACTTGGCCACCGCGATCGACAACTCGGTCAAGGACCAGACCTACAACACGCCGGCGCTGAGCACGCTGTTCCTGCTCGCCGACCAGCTCGACTGGATCAACGGGCAGGGCGGCCTGGACTGGGCCGTCGCGCGCACCGCCGACTCGTCGAGCCGGCTGTACGGGTGGGCCGAGAAGTCCGCGTACGCGAGCCCGTTCGTGACCGACCCGGCGGCCCGCTCCCAGGTCGTCGGCACGATCGACTTCGCCGACTCGGTGGACGCCGCCGCGGTGGCCAAGGTGCTGCGCGCGAACGGCATCGTGGACACCGAGCCCTACCGCAAGCTGGGCCGCAACCAGCTCCGGGTGGCGATGTTCCCGGCCGTCGAGCCGGCCGACGTCGAGGCGCTGACCGCGTGCGTCGACTACGTGATCGAGCAGCTCTGATCCGCGTCCGCGAAGCCTGACGGGCCGCCGCCCCGGACCACCTCGGTCCGGGGCGGCGGCCCGTTCCCGCTCAGTCCCCGTTCCGGCCGCCCAGCCGCCGGTACGCGAAGAACAGCACTCCCAGGCCGACCACGGCCAGCAGCACCGGGCTGTAGGTCTTGGCCTTGTCCGCGACGGACTCGCCCCCGCTCTCGTCGCCGGCGGACGTGGTCGCGTCCGCGGCACCCCCGCCGTCCGAGCCGGAGCCGGGCTTGCCGCCGGGCGCGTTGCGCACCAGGTCCGGGCGGTTGTCGCCCTTGAGCTCGACCCGGCGGACCTGACTGCCCTTGCCCTCGCTGCCGAACAACAGCTCCTTGCCGTCCCGACTCCACGCCACCGATTCGCCCTGGCGCTGGATCGGCACGCCGACCCCGGCCAATTCCTTGCCGGGCGCGGCGAACACGGTCGCGGAGAAGTAGCCGCGCAGCACGAACCGGGAGCCGTCCGGCGCGAACGCGCCGTCGGTCACCGTCGAGCCGCCGGCGGCGATCCGCTTGAACGTGTTGACCCCCGTCGAGGAGAGCTGCTCGGGCTGCTCGTACAGGCCGCCCTCGCCCTCCTTGCTGGCGATGTACAGCTTGTTCGTCCGCGGATCCAGCAGCAGCGCCTCGGCGTCGCGCGGACCGTTGTCGTACTTCACCCGGAATTTGGTCGCCTTGACCGTCGCGTCGGCCAGCGTCGCGGGTTCGGCGAAGCGGTAGATCCACACCTCGGGCCATTTGCCGTGCAGGTTGTCGCCGATGTCGCCGACGAACACCGCCGGATTGCCCGCGTCGTCCTTGCCGACGGTGATCGCTTCCCAGTCCCGCGCGTCCACGCCGGACAGCGTGATGGTCGCCTTGGTGGCGCCGTCCTTGCCGATCGCGTAGATCCTGGGCGCGTCCGAGCTGTCGTTGTGCGTCCAATAGACGTCCGGGTGCCGCAAACTGGCCACCAGGCCGCTGGACTCGGTGATCCGCTCGTCCTTGATGGTGAACAACACGTCCGCGTCGGCCACCGCCGACGCCGGTATCGCCATCACCAGGGCGGCGGCGGCCGCCAGGGCTCCGAAGCCGCGCATCCCGCGTCCCACCCGGCCCCGTCCCACCCGCTTCACCCGTCCCGTCCTGTCATGGGGTCCAGCCTGCCGGCCCGGCCCCGATCACCGTCGAGGCGGCGGCACTTTGTGACAGCTCGGTCGCATACGTCGCGGATCGCCGTGCATCGGGGCCGGCCCCGGCGACGACGCGCGAGTTCGCGCCGCGCCGGGTCCGGCGTCGGTGCCTCAACGCATCAGGGCACCGATGATCACGGCGATGAGCAGGAGGGCCAGGGTGGCCGTGACGATGCGGGTTCTGGTGCGGGGATTCACGCCCCAGAGACTACGCGGCGCGGGCGCGCGGTCGAATTCCGGCCGGGCGCCCGCGCTCGCGGTCACACCATCGACACCGCCAGCCTGCGCCGGAAGGCGGCGAGCACGGTGCGGTCGCCGGTCTGCGAGACGACCGTGCCGGGGCGTCGGCCCCACAGGTAGAGCAACAGTTCGGCGGGCTCGCCGCTGACGGCCGCGTCCGCGAACCCCTGGTCGCGGGACATGGCCACGCCGGAGCGCTGCATGGTCAGCCGCCAGTGGTGCCGGTTGCTGTGCACGCCGATCGTGCGCCCGCTCGCGCCGTCGCGCGCGCTGCCGTCGTAGTGCGCCGGGAGCAGTACGCCCAGCACCTCGTCGATGCCGTCCAGGGACTGCTGGGCGTCCAGCGGTCCCGGGGTGCCGACGGCCATCTCGATGTCGGCGCGGTGCACCGCGGCCTCGCGCGCCATCCGACGGATCAGGAAGCCGGCGGTGCCCGGGTCGGGCCCGTCGCCGTCCACGCCCTCCGCCACGCCCGGGTCGAGGTTCTCCCCCTCGATCGGGTCGAGCGGGTCCCGCCGGGCCATCTCGGTCACGAGCGCCGCGTGCGCCCGGGTGTAGGTGTCGAGCAGATCCCCCTTGGTTGCGCTGCCCGCGACCGGGAGCGGGTCGCCCCCGACCGGGCGGTGCTGCGGGCGTAGTTGCCCGGCTGCATCGGTGTACATGAGCACGGAATGTCGTACGACGTCGGCGACCGTCCAACCGGGACAGGACGGTACCGGCGCGTCCATGTCCGTGACGGCCGCCTGGCCCAGACGGAGACCTTCCGCCTGGAACAGGTGCTGGAACCGCACGTAGTCCATCCATCGAGGATTCCAGCGTTTCGGGTGACGTGTCGATGGCCTGCGTCACCCCTGAGTGTGAATCCCACGTCAAGAAAAGGTGTGTCGCACACTCGTGCTGACACTCTGTCAGATCTTGACCACAGGATTACCGAACTCCGACCGTGTCGCCGAGACGGCGGGCTTCGCCGGCCGCATCGCCCGCACCACGGTGCTCGGCCGCAGCCGGATTCCGGCATGCCGGGCGAGCAGCACGCCCACCACGAGCGCCGCGGCCAACGAGATCAGGCCGCCCACGAGCAAACCGGTACGTGGCCCGAAGCTCTCCGCCAGCCACCCGGTCAGGGGGCCGCCCAGCGGGGTGCCGCCCATGAAGACGAGCATGTAGATGCCCATCACCCGACCGCGCATCGCCGGATCGCTGCCGAGTTGCACGGTCGAGTTCGCCGCCGTGTTGAAGGTCAGCCCGGCGATCCCGATCGGCACCAGCAGCAGCGCGAAGCTCCAGTAGCCGGGCATCAGCGCGGCGATCGTCTCCAGCAGTCCGAACACGATCGCGGCACCGACCAGCACCCGCAGCCGGGTCCGGCCACGCTTGGCCGCGAACAGGGCACCCGCCAGCGAGCCGACCGCGAACACCGTGTTGAGCAGCCCGAACGAGCCGGGTCCGGCGTGGAAGACGTCGTTGGAGAAGGTCGCCAGGGTGACCGCGAAGTTGTAGCCGAAGGTGCCGATGAAGCCGACCAGGGCGATCGCCACGAGCAGGTCGGGCCGACCGCGCACATAGCGCAGCCCCTCGCGGAGTTGTCCCTTCTCGCGCGGCACCACCGGCATCGTGCGCAGTTCCGACTCGCGCATGGCCAGCAGGCCGAGCAACACCGCGATGTAGGACACCGCGTTGACCGCGAACACCCAGCCGGTGCCGATCGCGGTGATCAGCAGGCCGCCGACCGCGGGGCCGACGATCCGGGCGAGCTGGAAGTTCGCCGAGTTCAGGCTGACCGCGTTGGCCAGGTCCTTGCGGCCGACCATCTCGATCACGAACGCCTGCCGCGCGGGGTTGTCCACCGCGGTGGCCATGCCCAGTCCGAACGCGAGCAGCCACACGTGCCACACCTGGACGGCATCGCTCAACACCAGCACCGCCATCACGGCGGCGAGCAGACCCATCACGGTCTGCGTACCGATCAACAACAGGCGCTTGCGGTAGCGGTCGGCGATCACGCCGCCCCACAGGCCGAACAACAGCATGGGCAGGAATTGCAGCCCGGTGGTCACCCCGAGCGCGGTCGCGCTGCCGGTGAGCTTGAGCACGAGCCAGTCCTGGGCGATGCGTTGCATCCAGGTACCCGTGTTCGACACTGTCTGCCCCGCGGCAAACAGCCGGAAGTTGCGGTTTCGTAGTGATGAGAAGGTGCCGGCTGTCGCCGCCACGGGCTCCCCCTTCGTCGTACGGTCGGCCTGGGCCGGATGAACATCCCGTCCCTGAACCGACCACGACGCGGGGCACGCGGACTCCCGCACACGCAAGGCCGTCGAGCCTGCGCGCCGGGCTCCTAGGCCTGCGCCAACTTCTCCAGCACCGGCAGGGCCGCGCGCAACGCCTCGTTCTCCTCGGGCGTGAGCCGGGACAGGTTCTCCGCCAGCCAGGCGTTGCCCAGCCTGCGGTTCTCCTCCACCACGGCGGCGGCGGGCTCGGTCGCGGAGACCACGACCTGCCTGCGGTCGTCGGGGTGCGGCTCACGCCGCACCAGGCCGCGCTCCTCCAAGCCGGCGATCACCCGTGTCATCGAAGGCGGTTGCACCTTTTCCTGCCGGGCGAGTTCACCCGGAGTCATGGCGCCGCGCACAACGAGCACGGTCAACACCGAAAGCTGGGTGGGGCTCAGCGTCTCGTCGGCCCGCTGATTGCGCAGGCGACGGGAGAGCTTCAGCACCGAGGCACGGAGAGCAGCCACCGTGGCACGGTCGGGTTCGGACGGGGACACGTTGTTTAGCTTAACTCTTTACTCTCGCTAACTTCCAATGGTTTGCCCCCCGGAGATATTCCCGAAGACACCAGCAGGCCACAACCGGCCGCCCACCCCCGACAAAGCCCCAGCACCGCCCACCCGCCACCCCCACTTCCGAGCCCGCAGTCTCAGACTTCGCCCCAGCTCTCGAATGCGACCCCGACCCGGCGCGCCGGCGCCCCCGCCCCAGCCCCCTACTTGACCCCCAAAACCTGCTCAATCGGATCAATAGCAAAATGCACCACAAACAACCCCGAAACGACCCACAACAGCACCGGAATCTCCCGCGCCCGGCCCACCGCAGTCCGCAGCACCACATACAGCACGAACCCCGCACCGATCCCGGTGGTGATGCTGTACGTGAACGGCATCAGCGCGATCGTCACGAACGCCGGCGCCGCGACCGTCAGGTCGTCCCACTCGATGTGCTTGATCTGCGTCATCATCAACGCGCCGACCACCACCAGCGCCGGCGTGGCGGCCTGCGCCGGCACCAGCTTCGCCAACGGCGTGAACAGCAGCGCGAGCGCGAACAGGCCACCGGTGACCAGGTTGGCCAACCCGGTCCGGGCCCCTTCGCCGACCCCCGCCGTGGATTCCACGAAGACCGTGTTGGAGGACGCCGAGGCGCCACCACCGGCGATCGCGCCCACCGACTCCACCGTCAGGATGCGGCCCAGATTCGGCACCCTGCCCTGCTCGTCGAGCAGTCCGGCCTCGCGGCTGACCCCGATGATGGTGCCCATGCCGTCGAAGAAGTTCGACAGCAGCAGCGTGAAGATCAGCAACGACGCGGTGATGAAGCCGACCCGACCGAACGCGCCGAACAGGTCCACATTGCCGATCAGTCCGAAGTCGGGTGTGTCCACGACACCGTTCGCCTCGGGCGCGGTCAGCCCCCAGGTCGCCTTGTCCAGACCGGCCGCCTGGTGCACGATCACCGCGAGCGCGGTCGAGGCGACCATGCCGATCAGGATCGCGCCCGGCACCTTGCGCACGACCAGCACGAACGTGAGCAGCAGCCCGAAGCAGAAGACCACGGCGGGCCAGCCCTTGAGCGTGCCGCCACTGCCCAGCGCGACCGGCACGGTGCTGTGCACGTCGTCCGGGACCCTGGTCACCACACCCGCGCTGACCAGGCCGACCAGGGTCACGAACAAACCGATGCCGACCCCGATCGCCTGCTTGAGGGCCAGCGGGATCGCGTTCATGATCGCCTCGCGCAGCCCGGTGGCGGCCAGGATCAACAGGCCGATGCCCTCCAGCACGACCAGGCCCATCGCCTCGTCCCACGTGGTCTGCGGCGCGATCTGGAACGCGACCATCGCGTTGATGCCCAACCCGGCGGCCAACGCGAGCGGCATGTTGCCGACCAGGCCCATCAGGATCGTCATCACCGCGGCGACCAGAACGGTGGCGGTGACCAACTGCGGCTGGGACAGGTGATGGCCGTATCGATCCTGGGCAGACCCCAAAATAATGGGATTCAGCACAATGATGTAAGCCATCGCGAAGAAGGTGGCGAGACCACCACGCACCTCGCGCAGCGGCGACGAGCCACGCTCCGAGATCTTGAAGAAGCGGTCGAGCCCGCCCCTTCGCGCGGTCGAAATCTCGGGGTCGGTCGCAGCGGCGGCCTGGCGGGACATGCTGATCCTCGGAGCGCGGGAACGGGTGGTCGAGACACGCACACGGCACCTGGGACCGGTGCCGGGAGACCTTGAAAGGGTGCCAGACACCACACCAAAAACCGGAACCGACCCTTCCGCTTGTTCGTCGGGACGGGCGCGGGACCGGCACAGGCGGCCAAGTAGCCTAGGTTTCGTGAGCAGGCACGGGAGCGGGAAACGACGGCGCACCTCGCCGGATCCGGACGACACGGGCGCACCGCGCCCGGACACCAGCCCGCTCGGCGGCGGTGAGTACACGTCCGACGAGGCGGCGGACGAGTACCCGCCCACGGGCTACGACCCGACCGAATACCCATCGCCCGCGTACGAGCCCGCCGAGTACGAGCCGTACTCGTCCGGGGAACACCCCGTGCAGTACTCCTCCGGGGATCAACCCGAGCCGTACTCCTCCGGGGAACACTCCGTGCCGTACTCCGGGGAACACCCCGTGCCCACCTACGGCGCGAGCGCCTACGACCCGGCCACCGATCCGGCCCTCATGGGCGGAACCGCCGAATTCGCCGCCGTCGTCGACGAGCCTGCCGAGCCCGACCGGCCCCGATCCGCCGAGCCCCGCCCCACCGAGCCTCACGACACCGAGCCCCCCGACACGGACACCGGCATGCGCCCCGCGCCCCCTCCGCACGAGGGCGACATCATCAAGCTCGTCGCCGTCGGCAGCCTGATCTGGTTCGCCCTGTTCGTGGTCGCGTGGTTCATGCGCGACTCGCTCGCCGAGGACCGGGAGTGGTGGCCGTGGTGCGCGCTGGCCGGCTCCGGCCTGGGCCTGTTCGGTCTCTGGTACTGCCGCCGACTCCAGAACGACGACTGACCGCAACCCCACCACAGGCCACAAACCACGAGCCACCAACCACAGGCAACGAGCCGCGACCGACGAACCGCAATCGCAAACAATACAAAATCCGACATCAAGCCCATTTCCTAACGTAGCGTCAGGGCATGCTCGAAGCCCCCGCCACCCTCCCCGGCCTGACCGCCGCCCAGGTCGCCGAACGCGTCGCGGACGGTCGCGTCAACGACGTGCCGGCCCGGTCCAGCCGCAGCACCTCGGCGATCGTCCGGGGCAACGTCCTCACCAGGTTCAACGCGATCATCGGCACCCTGTTCGTGGTGATCCTGATCGTCGGCCCGATCCAGGACGGCCTGTTCGGCCTGGTCATCGTGGCCAACACCGCGATCGGCATCATCCAGGAGCTGCGTGCCAAGCACACCCTGGACGCGCTGGCGGTGGTCGGCGAGGCCAAGCCCCGGGTGCGCCGGGACGGGCACACCGCCGAATTGTCCGCACGCGATCTCGTCCTGGACGACGTCTGCGAACTCGGCGCGGGCGAACAGGTCCTGGTGGACGGCGTGGTGGTCGAGGCGGACGCGCTCGAACTCGACGAATCGCTGCTCACCGGCGAGACCGATCCGGTCCACAAGAAGGTCGGCGACCAGGTGATGTCCGGCAGCTTCGTGGCCGCCGGCAACGGCGCCTTCCGGGCGGGCAGGGTCGGCCGCGACGCCTACGCCGCCGAACTCGCCGAGGAGGCCGGCCGATTCACCCTGGTCGACTCGGAACTGCGCCGCGGCCTGGATCGCATCCTCACCTACGTGACGTGGTTGATGATCCCGGTGGGCATCCTGCTGATCATCAGTCAGCTCCGCACCCACGACGGCCTGCCCAACGCGCTGCGCGGCATGGTCGCGGGCCTGGTCACCATGGTGCCCGAGGGCCTGATGTTGCTCACCTCGGTCGCGTTCGCGGTCGGCGTGGTGCGGCTGGGTCGCAAACAGTGCCTGGTCCAGGAACTGCCCGCGATCGAGGGCCTGGCCCGGGTCGACGTGGTCTGCCTGGACAAGACCGGCACGCTCACCGAGGGCGGCATGGACGTGGCCGAGACGCGCCCGCTCGACGACACCCTGCCCGTCGACGCGGCGCTGGGCGCCCTGGGCACCTCCGACCCGCGGCCGAACGCCAGCCTGCAGGCGATCGTGGACGCCTACCCGGCGCCGCCGGACTGGCCGGTCACCGACGTCGCCGCGTTCTCCTCGGCCCGCAAGTGGAGCGGCGCAAGCTTCGCCGGGCACGGGACCTGGCTGCTCGGCGCGCCCGATGTGCTGCTCCCCGAGGGCCACCCGGTGCTCGCGCAGGTGGACGAACTCGGCGCGCGGGGGCTGCGGGTGCTCCTGTTGGCGACCGCCGACGCGCTGACCGACGAGGCGGGCGGCCGGGCCCGTCCCGCCGCGCTGGTGGTGCTGCAACAGCGGCTGCGCCCTGACGCCGCGGCAACGCTGCGCTACTTCGCCGATCAGGGGGTGGCGACCAAGGTGATCTCCGGCGACAACGCGCTCTCGGTCGGCGCGGTGGCCGCCAAGCTCGGCCTCGCGGGCGCCGAACACGCGGTGGACGCCCGCCGGTTGCCCCAGGACCCGACCGAACTCGGTCGAGCGCTGGAGGACGACACCGTGTTCGGCCGGGTCACCCCGCAGCAGAAGCGGGCGATGGTGGCCGCGCTCCAGGCCCGCGACCACACGGTCGCGATGACCGGCGACGGCGTCAACGACGTGCTCGCGCTCAAGGACGCCGACATCGGCGTCGCGATGGGCGCGGGCAGCGGCGCGAGCCGCGCGGTCGCGCAGATCGTGCTCCTGGACAACAGCTTCGCCACGCTGCCCTCGGTGGTGGCCGAGGGCCGCCGGGTGATCGGCAACATCGAGCGGGTCGCGAACCTGTTCCTGACCAAGACCGTCTACGCACTGCTGTTGTCGCTGCTCACCGGCGTCGCGAGTGTGGTCTTCCCGTTCCTGCCCCGCCACCTCACCCTGATCGGCTCGCTCACCATCGGCGTGCCCGCGTTCTTCCTCGCCCTCGCCCCGAACACCGAACGGGCCCGCTCCGGCTTCGTGCCGCGCGTCCTGCGCTTCGCGATCCCCGGCGGCGTGGTCGCCGCGCTGGCCACCTTCCTGTCCTACTGGCTGGCCCACCTCAACCACGGCTCGAACCTCGACCAGGACCGCACCACCGCGGTGATCACCCTGTTCCTGGTCGCGACCTGGATCCTGGCGATCGTCGCCCGCCCCTACACGTGGTGGCGGATCGCCCTGATCGCGGCCATGGTGGCACTCTTCCTGATCGCGCTCTACGTCCCGTTCGTGGCCGACTTCTTCGCCCTGTATCCCCAGCACCAGGGCAACAACGGCACCGCGGTCGGCATCGCCCTGGTCGCCGCCGCCCTCCTCGAAGTCGGCTGGCACGTCTCGGGTTGGCTGGCCCACCGAAACACCGAGGACACCGAGCACCCCAAGAACACCAAGGACACCGAGCGTTCCAAGAGCACCGAGTACCCCGAGCGCCCCGAGAACTCCGAACACCCCGAAAACGACGGGGACACCGCGGCCTGAGCCCCGGCGCCCCCATCGCCCCCGACGTACCGAGGCCCGCTCACACCCCGTCGAAGTCGCGTTCCGTCGCGAAGTGGTCCGCGTTCTCGGGGTGGGTCAGCAGTTGTTCGACCTCGAAGCGGCGGTGCCACTCGCCCGCCGCCCAGGCCAGGCCGCGCGCGACGCCCTCGAAGGTGGTGGCGTGCACCCGGCCGTCGACGTAGCGCCAGTCCGCGTCGAGTTCGCTCTCGTTCGGGCCGGAGACGATCAGCTCCTCGTGCTCGTAGTACTCCTTCGGCGCGTCCGGCATCGCGGCCAGCACGTCCTCCGGCACCTCGTGCAGCGTGCCCTCGGAGAGCACCTTGCCCGGGATCGTCTCGGACAGCAGCGGTACGTCGAGCAGGTCGGCCAGCGCCTCGGCACGATCCGGACGCACCGGCAGCACCACGTGCGCCGCGTCGTCCGCGACCAAGGCCGCCAGGTCCGGCGCGTCGCCCACCAGCGCGTCGGCCACGTCGGCGACGGTCATCCGCCCACCCGAGACGCCGCGCAGTTCGGCCGGCGCGGACAACCGCTCCGGTGCGACGTCGGCGAGCGCGGTGTACAGCGCCCGCAACTGGTCGCGCGTCACGGGCCGCTCCGGGTCCGCCAGACGCTCCAGAAGTTCGTCCGGGCCGTCCGGGTCGGCCAGCAGCGCCGCGAGCGTCGTACGCACGCCCAGGGCCGTCAGGAAGACCGGATCCAGGCTCGCCCGGACCTCGTCGTAGAGCCCGTGCAGCAGCCGGTCCCCGTCGGCGGCGAGCAGCCCCGCCGGCCGCCGGCCGTCCAGCACCGGATGTCCGCGCAGCCACCACGAGGTGTAGGAGGGCACCCGGGCCGTGCCGCCGTCCGGCAGCAGGACGTGCGCCGGCTCGGTCACCGCGCTGCGCAGCGGCGGCGTGGCGATCACCTCCAGCGCCTCGTCCCAGGCGTCGTCCGCGACCAGGTCCAGGTCGCGCACCGCGACGAAGGTCGCCAGCACCGGCGGCACCCCGTCGTCCGGCATGTGGTCGAGCACGTCGTCGAGCCAGTCGTCCTCGGCGTCCAGGTCGTGATCGCAGCCGTCGTGGTCCAGGACCACGTCGTCCTCCCGGACCAGGCCGAAGGTGCCGAGCACGCCGACCGCCTCCAGCACGTCCTCGCCCCAGCGCTCGACCAGGTCCGGGTAGACGACGCCGAGCGCGTCCGGCTCGACCACCGCGGCGATCCGGCTGCCGGGCAACATCAGTTCGCCGGCCGGGACCGCGTCGCCGTCCGCGTCCGGCAGCAGCAGCGCGGACAACCAGGGCTCGTCGCCGGGGCCGATCCGGGCGGCCCGGACCAGTTCCAGGATCGCGTCGGCGATGTCGTCGCCGTCCTCGCTGTCGGCCACCGCCGCGCGCACCGCCGGGTCCGCGAGCACCGCCCTCGGGGTGGCCCGGATCGCGCCCAGCCGTTCCAGGAGCGGGTGGGTCGCGTCCGGGTGGGCGACGCGCAGCCGGAGCACGTCGAGCGCGGCCGGGTCGGGGCTGTCCGGACCGGGCAGCAGGATCCCGCGCGGCCCGCGCACGATCCGGCCGTCCGCGAGCGGCACCGGCAGCGCGCCCAGCGCGTCCCGGGCGGCCGGGTCGAACGCGTCGTACAGGGCCCGCCACCAGGCCGGCTCCCGATCCATGCCGGCCAACTGGTCGACCACTTCGGCCAGCGGCAACCGACGCACCCCCAGCACCCGCAGGGCCGCGCTGCGATCCAGCCCCGCGGGCAGCAGCCCGGCCACCACCGGTGCCAGCGCGTCGACCAGGCCCGGGCCCGCCGTCTCGATCAGCACCGCGTCGCGCGGACGCAGCAGGTCCCGGTCGCGCGCGGCGGTGCCCCGATCGAGCAGCAGCGCGTCCGGGTCGTCCGGCTCGGCCTCGGAGGCGGGCGCGGCGGCGGGCAGGAACGCGGTGTCGGCGAGTCGGGCCAGCACCCGATGCCGCAACAACCCGTCCAGCTCGCCCTCGGCGGTCGGGCCGGGCACCAGGCTCAGGATGCCGGTCGTACTGGTCGGCCAGGTGCCCAGCAGCGTGGCGTAGGTCTCGGCGGCGCGCTCGATCAGGAAGTCGCGCAGCGGGCCGGGCGCGGTGTGTCGGCGGGTCGGGTCGAGCGGGAAGGACGCGACGAGCAGCGCGGGCAGCCCGAGCGGCTCGTCGGTGGGCGTGGGGGCGTGCACGACGGGCCGTACGTCGGGCCGGCGCGGCTGGTCGACGGCGTCCAGCGGGACCGCCCACAACACCGACCAGGCGGCCCGCCGGCGCTCCTCTGTGGGCCGATCGGCGAGCAGTTCGGGCGCCAGCGCGCCGCCGTCCTCACCGACCCGCCAGCGGGTCGTCACGCCGTTGTCGGTCACCACGAGGGCACCGCCCTCGGCCCGACAGGTCAGCGTCCGCACGCCGTCCGCGGTCTCGATCACGATCTCGCCGAGCCGGCGCAGGGTGAGCAGCAACGCGTCGTCGATCTCGGCGAGCAGCCGGGCGGCCAGATCCGCGGCGGCGCCGTCGCGCAGCGGCAGCACCACGCAGGTGTCGTAGTCCTCGGGCGGCGTGCCCTCGGCCGGCATCGGCAGCCGCAGCACCGGCACACCGCCGTCGCGCCGGGCCAGCTCGTCGGTCAGTCCGGCGTTGTTCCGAGCCTGTTCGGCGACCAGGTCGCGGGCCTCCTGGAGGGACCAGCGCACGCCGCCGGTGCGCGAGAGCACGCACGGCTCGTCGGTGACCGCGAGCACCGCGGCGAAGCCGACCCCGAACCGGCCGACCGCCTCGGGCCCGTCGTCGCGCTTGGCGGAGGCGCGCAGCGTGGACAACGCCTCGACGCCCTGGGCGTGCAGCGGGTCGCCGGTGTTGGCCGCGACCAGCACGCCGTCGCGCAGGGTCAGCCGCAGCCGGCCCGGCACCCCCGCGCGGGCCGCCGCGTCGGCGGCGTTCTGCGCGAGTTCGACCACCAGGCGGTCGCGGTAGCCGCCGAGGGCGAGTTCCTCCTCGGCGTTCGCGTCCTCCCGGAAACGCGCGGGCGACGCGGCCCACGCGTCCAGTACGGCTCGCCGAAGCGAAGCGGTGCCAAAGCGGTCGTCGATGCCCATACCGTGCGCCGTCCCTCGTTCGCGGATGTGGCCGGAACCCTATTGCGTTTCCGGTCACACGGCTTCCCGGCGATCCCACCGGATGGACGGCAGTGGATCAACCCACACAAAACCCTCACATGCGAGCCTGTCCGTTCGTGTGGCGAGACCCGCGGACACGGGAGTAGACACGGCGGTGGGGGAAACCCCGCTCGGCTACGGAAGGGGAGACAACGTGGCTACCTATCGCACACAGATCCAGTGGGGCGGCCCGGACGCCGCCTGGCACGACGACGCCGACCTCGCCGTCGTGGTACAGAGTCGCAACGCCGTGGTTCCGGACAAGGCGCGCCCGGCGACCGGCACCCAGCTTTCCTGGTCCGGCCCGCAGGGCAACGCGACGATCACCTTCTTCGACGACGGCGCGCGCTTCCAGGGCTCCGCGCAGTTCCCGGGTGAGGGCCCGGTCGGTTTCCGCGGCACCGCACGCTGATCCGAGCCCGAAACGACCCGAAGCCGCCACCGGTTCGGTGGCGGCTTCGGCGTGTCGGTCGGGTGGGCGGATTCGAGGACGTCGGGCGTGTCGCGCGAGGTCGCGCACACGGGCACGGGATCGATCAGGAGTGGCCCAGTTGGTCCTCGCCGGGCTGCATGCCGTCCTCGTCCACCGGACTCTCCACCGGGCGGATCCGCACGGTCTCGATCCGGTATTCGTCCAGGGACAGCTCGGCGGCGGGCGTCGCGGCGGGCATGACCGCCGCTTCCGAGTGGCCGCCGCAGCCGTACGCCAGCGAGACCATCCGGCCGTCGGCGGGCGAGTACTCGTTGGCGCACACTCCGAACGCCTGCCCGAGCGGGCCGCCGACCTTGACCAGGAAGCCACAACTCGTGCAGTGCGCCGGGGCGGCCTGGGCCATGGGCGTGGCCCGGCCGAAGTGCTCGTCCCAACGGTCTGCGGCCAGATCGCGGCCGACCGGCGACAGGACGCGTGCGCGCCCCTGTCCCAGCTCGTACGCGACCGCCTTGGGACCGAACGCGATCGGTTCGGTCAGTTCCTCCTCTGTCTCGTCCGCTCCGGTGTAACCGAATTCGAGACGGGGGTCGTCGGCGTCGGTGGGCAACAGGTCGCCCACGCCGAGGTCGCCGGGACGAAGGCGCTCGTTCCACGGCACCCAGGCAGGCGCCAGCAGCGCCTCGGGTCCCGGGACGAGGACGGTTTCGTCCACGGTCACCAGCTTGGCGCGGGGCGCACGGGCAACGGTCACCGCCCACCGCCAGCCGTGGTAGGCGGACTCGCGGCACGCGAACAGGTGGGTGACCAGGCGATCACCATCCACCTGAACACCCAGATGCTCGCCGACGGAGTCCTGACCTGCGGCTTCCTCGGCGGCAGCGAAGGCAAGATCAACCGCCTCGGCGCAGAGGCGGTCCGGGGTTCGACTACGGGTCGCGGCACTCACGAGAGTGATTCTCTCTCACGCGTCGAAGGTCTCCACCGCCGATACCCTCAAAACACGTCCGATTCCCGAACGGGCGCGCGGAGCGAGCCCTTCCTGGCGTGTCGCGACCGCATCATCCGAGGGAGCGAGGGCAGGATCCCGGCGTGGCAGCCTCCAAGACCACCACCGCATCACGGCGCACCATTCGGGCGCCGAGTTCGACCCGCGGGTCGTACCCCAGGAACCGAGGTCCGGCGCGGCGCGCGCTGGGTTGGTTCGGCGGACTGTTCACCGGCGGCTTCGGCAGACTGCGCGGCGCGGCCCGGGCCAAGGGGGCCGGAGAAAGCGGTCTCGCCAAGCTGATCGAGCTGCATCTGATCAACAACGCGGGCGACGCGTTGGTGACCATGGCGCTGGCCACGACCGTGTTCTTCTCGGTGCCCACCGGCGAGGCGCGCGACCGGGTCGCGATGTACCTGCTGATCACCCTCGCGCCGTTCGCGCTGCTCGCCCCGGTGCTCGGTCCGATCCTGGACCGGATGCGCCGCGGTCGGCGCGTCGCGATGGCGATGGCGATGCTGGTCCGGGTGGGGCTGTGCTGGCTGATGGCCGGTTCGGTGAACGACGGCGGGCTGGAGCTGTATCCGGCCGCGTTCGGCGTGCTGGTCTCCTCCAAGGTGTACGGGGTCAGCCGCAGCGCGGTGGTGCCCCGGCTCCAGCCGCGATCGGTCTCGCTGGTCAAGGCGAACTCGCGGATCACGCTGTTCGGCCTGATCGGCACGATGGGCGCGGCACCGGTCGCGGGCGGCCTCAAGTACGCGTTCGGCACGCCCGGGATCCTGTACGGCGCGTGTGTCGTGTTCACCTTCGGCGCGGTCCTGGCACTCACCCTGCCCGCCAAGGTCGACTCGGCCGAGGGCGAGGACCGGGCCTCCTTCACCGCCGAGGCGCCCGGCGTCGACCACAAGCGCAAGGTGTCGCTGACCAAGCTGCGGACCGGCCGGGACGGGGGCGGCGCCGAGCCGGCGTCCGAACCCGAGGCGTCGACCGAGCGCGAGCCCGGTCGCAAGCCGGTCCGGGTCAAGACCTCGCGGCGGCTGCGCAGTGTGGGCCCGTCCGTGGTCCAGGCGTTGTGGGCGAACGCGGCGATGCGCGGCTTCTCCGGCTTCCTGATCATGTTCCTCGGCTTCCTGATGCGCCAGCACCCGGTGGCCGACCTGTCCGCGACCCAGGCCACCATCGCGGTGGTGGTGGCCGCCGCGGTCGGCAACGCGGTCGGCACCGCGCTCGGGGCCTGGCTCAAGTCCCGTGCGCCGGAGGCGATCATCGTCGGCGTGCTGCTGGTGTCCGCGACCTGCGCGGCCTGGGCGGCGGTGATGTACAGCCTGGTCACCGTGCTCGCGGTGGCGGCGGTCGCCGGTCTCGCCCAGGCGCTGGGCAAGCTCTCGTTGGACGCGATGATCCAGCGCGACATCCCCGAGGCGGTGCGTACTTCCGCCTTCGCCCGCACCGAGACCGCGCTCCAGGTGGCCTGGGTGATCGGCGGCGGCATCGGCATCGCGCTGCCCCTGAACGGCACGCTGGGGATGAGCGTCGCGGCGGGCGTGCTGACCCTGGCGCTGGTGATCGTCGGTCGCAAACTGACGACTCGCCGGGCGCGTCGCAAGCGGTCCCCCGGCGTCCGGCTGCGGGCCGCCCGGTAATCTTCCGATCATGAAGACTCGCCGCCCTGCCGCGCTCGCCGGCGCCGCCGTCCTGGGCGCGCTCGCCCTGACGGGTTGCAACATCGACAAGCCCACCCCGTTGGTGACCCTGGTCACCGGGACCACGTCGGTCCACTCCGAGGCGGAGTGCTACAAGGACGGTGGCACGCTCGACGACGCCAAGGTGTCGGAGTGCCTGAACAAGACGAAGCTCAAGACCATCTCGGTCGACGAGGGCGGCAGCTTCTCGGTGGGCGTGGACAAGAAGATCGCCGACAAGGGTTGGCTGCTCCTGTTCGACGGCAAGCCGCAGACCGCGTCGGCGATCAAGACCACCTACTACTCCGACATTCGGCTGAAGTACGGGGCGCCGGAGAAGGGCGACGAGCCGATCCTGGTCCAGGTCGTGCAGCCGGACGGCAAAGAGGGCTACCGGGGCATCTGGTCGTTCAAGGTCAAGAAGAAGTAGCTCTTGCCCATTCTGGTGATCACCGCCGTGGCCGCCGAGCGCGACGCCGTGCTCGGCGGTTCGCGTTCGTGGCGCACTCCCGGTCCGGAGGTGCTCGCCGTCGGTGCGGGTCCGGCCGCCGCTGCCGCCGGGACGGCCGCGGCGCTCGCGCGTGGTGCCTACGACCTGGTGATCAACGCCGGTATCGGCGGCGGCTTTTCGGGCCGGGCGCCGGTCGGCTCGACGGTGTTGGCCACCCGGGTGGTGGCCGCCGACCTGGGTGCGCAGACCGCCGACGGGTTCGTGCCGATCGAGGAACTGGGCTTCGGGACGGGCGCGTTCGACGCGGATCCGGGGCTGATCACCCACGTGGGTGACGCGTTGCGGGCGGCCGACATCCCGCTCGTCACCGGACTCGCCCTCACCGTGTCCACCGTGACCGGCACCGCCGCGCGCGCCGCCGAGTTGGCCGAATGGCACCCGGACGCCGCGGTCGAGGGCATGGAGGGCTTCGGAGTGGCCACCGCCGCCGCCGCGTTCGACGTGCCGATGCTCGAACTGCGCACCATCTCCAACGCCGTGGGCCCGCGCGACCGCGCGGCGTGGCGCATCCCCGACGCACTGCGCGCCCTCACCTCGGCCTTCGCCGCGCTCGAAGGGAGCCCGACCCGATGACCCTGTCGCTGGCCTACTCGCCGTGCCCGAACGACACGTTCGTCTTCCACGCCTGGACGCACGGCCTGCTCGCCGACGCGCCGCCGGTGGACGTGCGTTACGCCGACATCGACATCACCAACGGCCTGGCCGAACGCGGCGAACTGGACCTGCTGAAGGTCTCCTACGCGGCGCTCCCGTGGGTCCTGGACGAATACGCGCTGCTGCCCTGCGGCGGCGCGCTCGGCCGCGGCTGCGGCCCGCTCGTGCTGAGCCTGGGCGCGAGCACGCCGGCGGCTCTGGCGGGCAAGGTGGTCGCGGTGCCGAGCGAACGCTCCACCGCCTACCTGCTGTTCCGGTTGTGGGCGGCGGGCAACGTGCCCGGCGGCGTCGGCGAGATCCGGGTGCTGCCGTTCGACGAGATCATGCCCGCGGTGCGCGACGGCCTCGTGGACGCGGGCCTGGTGATCCACGAGGCCCGCTTCACCTACGCGCGCTACGGGCTGACCTGCCTGGCCGACATGGGCGACTGGTGGGAGTCGGACACCGGGCTGCCGATCCCGCTCGGCGCGATCATCGCGAAACGCTCGCTGGACCTGCCCGCCCTGGCCGCCGCCGCCCGCGCGTCGGTCGAACACGCCTGGGCGAATCCGGCCGCGTCACGCGCCTACGTCCTCGCACACGCCCAGGAGATGGACCCGGACGTCGCCGACCGGCACATCGCCCTGTACGTCAACGAGTTCACCCGGGACCTGGGCGAATCCGGCCACGCGGCAGTGACCCACCTGCTGACCCGAGCCGCCGCCGAGGGCCTGGTCCCGCCCGTGCCGGCCGACGCCCTGAAACTTCCCTGACCCGGCGGGCGCCGGACGGCCCCGAGCACGCCGGACGGGCCGCCCGGGCCCGCCCGGCACCATCCGGCCCGTCCGGTGTTCGAGGGCACCGCACCGGCCGTCGGGCGGGGTGTCCCGCGCCGCCGTCAGGCGGTGCTCACGTGTCGAGTTCGTCGGCGACGGCCCGCAGCAGTTCGGCGACCTTCGTGGTCGCGCGCTTGTCGGGGTAGCGGCCGCGTTCGAGGGTCTTGTCGACGCCTTCGAGGACCTTGAGCAGGTCCTGGATGATCGAACTCATCTCGTCGGGCTTCTTGCGACTCGCGGCGACGACCGAGGGACGCGGGTCCAGGACCCGGAGCGAGAGGGCCTGTTCGCCCCGTCGCCCCTCGACGATGCCGAACTCGACCCGGGTGCCCGGCTTGAGCGTGTCCAGGCCCTGCGGCAGCGCCGACGCGTGCACGAACACGTCGCCCCCGTCGTCCCGGGACAAAAACCCGAAGCCCTTCTCGGTGTCGAACCACTTGACCTTGCCGGTGGGCACGGGAGACCTCGATCGTGTCGGGACGGCTTCGTCGGGACTTTTACGAGCATTTACCAGGCTGGGTGGGGCGCACACATCGAATCCGAGCAGGAACGCGTAGTGACCCCGTTCACTCGACCAGGCTAATGGTCGCGTTCTCGGCCGGACATCGGGATACCGCCCCGGGCGCATCGGGGCCGGATCGGGGCATCTACCCTGGGCGTGTGTACAACGCATCCGCAGGCCCCGGCGATCGGCTCGTCCGCATCGGCGCGGTGCTATTCGCCATCGGGACGATCGCCACGCTCGCCACCGTGACACCGCTGCTGATCGGCGCCGACGCGCTGCCGACCGCGGTCTATCTGGTCAGCGCGCTGATGCCGGTCGGCTTCGCGGTGGCCGCCGCGGGCCTGTTCAAGTCGGCCCGCAGCAGGCGTCGCCCGGTGCCCGAGACGCTCTGACGCCGCGCCCGCCGCAACGCGCCGGGGGGCGTTCCTAGCGGTACGACTCCGGGTCGGGCAACAGTTCGTTCATCGCGCCCTCGCGGTAGCCGAGCGGGTCCACCTCGACGCTCGTGAAGCCGGCCTCGTGGACCGCCGCCAGGGCGGGTTCGTGCCCGTCCACGGCGGCGCTGAGCGCGGCGTCCACCTCGATCCGCGCGGACTGCCCCAGGTCGCGCACCCGCAGGTTGCGAACCGGGATCCCGTCCCGGGCCAGGACCGCGCGCAAGGCGGTCTCGGCCCGCTCCACCCGGGCCAGCCTGCTCGGGGTGATCGCCACGCCGAAGGCGACCCGGCTGGACAGGCACGCCGCGGCCGGCTTGTCCCAGGTCGGCAGCCCCCAGGTCCGGCTGATCGCCCGCACCTGAGCCTTGGTCAGGCCCGCGTCCAGCAGGGGGGTGACCGCCCCCGCCTCGGCCGCCGCGGCGATCCCCGGCCGAAAGCCCACCCGCGCGTCGTCCGCGTTGGTGCCGGTGGCCAGGTGGGCCATCCCCGCCGCACGCGCCACCGGCGCGAGCACCGCCATCAACTCCGTCTTGCAGAACCGGCATCGGTCGCCATTGTTGGCGCGATAACCCTCGCGGGCCATCTCGTCGCTGGGCACCAGTTCATGACGCACCCTCAGGTCCGCCGCGAAGGCCCGTGCGGCGTCGCGTTCGGCGGCCGGCAGGCTCGGCGACTCGGTGGTCAGCGCGAGCACGTTGGCCGCGCCCAGCGTGCGAACCGCCGCGGCCAGCAGGAAGGCCGAGTCCGCGCCGCCGGAGAAGGCCACCGCGACGCTGCCCAGGCCGCGCAGCCGCTCGCGCAGCCCGGCGAGCCGCAGGTCGGCGACGTGTGCCTCCAACCACGCGGGGAACTCGGTCAGATCGGTGAGCACGACGTCGGCGCCGGCCGCGCGCAGGTCCTCGGCGGAGATCGGTCCGGTCGCCACCCCGACCGCGACCGCGCCCGCGGCACGGGCCCCGGCCAGGTCGCCGAGATGGTCGCCGACGTACACACTCGCCCCCGACGCGCGCAGCGCCGCGCCCTTTTGTTCGGCCCACAGGTCGCCGACCAGATGGTCCACGGCCAGATCCAGATGGTCCAGATGCAGCCGGGCGTTGGGCTCGTGCTTGCCGGTCACCACCATCGTGCGACCGCCGAGCCGATGCACCGCCGCGAGCGCCGCACGAGCACCGGGCAGCACGTCCGTGCCGAGCACGGCATGGTCGGGATACAGCTCGCGATAGCGCGCGGCCACGGCGGTGACCTCGGCGGCCGGGAACCAGTTCGCGACCTCGATCTCCAGCGGGGGCCCCAGTCGGGAGACGACCAGCGCGATGTCGATCGGGACACCGGTCTCCGCGGCGAGCACGGCCCAGGCCGCCCCGATGCCGGGACGGGAGTCGACGAGCGTCATGTCCAGGTCGAAACCAACCATGAGGGAATTCACCCGTTCAGCCTACGATGCGGCGCGTTGCAGGCCGATGTCCGAACGCGGGCAATGCCGTGAACTGCACTTTCCTTGATCGTTTCGACTCATTCGTGTCAAGGGCGCATTCGAAGCGGAATGCGCCCGTGGACGGCTCGCCGCCCCGCGCGCTTGTGGTCGGATTCCCGTCCGCCGCCCCCGAGTCCCAGGGGTCGGCCGCACGGTCGACCCCTGGGGGGCGGTCATCCGGGAGAGGTATCGCAGCGGGCGCCCTGGTGCTGACGCGCCCGTTATGTCGGTCCGCATAGCGTCGGGGACATGAGCACGATGACGCATCTCCCCGCCCCCCATTCGTTGCGGATGCCGAAGCTGCGCGGCTCCTCCGCCGCCGAGATCCCGTTCACCGAACTGGTCCGCGCCCGGCTGCGTCGGCCCGCCCACCTCACCGCGACGGTCGCGCGCGGCGCGTGGGTGTTCACCGGCACGGCCGTTCGAGTCACCCTGCTCGGCAGGCATGCCGTGCCGTGACCCGGCATGGTCCGACTGCGCGCGGGCAGACGTCCGCTCGGGCAGCCGAATCGACACTCGGGGGTGGACACGGTGGACGACCCGTTCGGGACCGAGGACGCGCGACCCGGCACCGCCGCGAAGCCCGCCGATGCCGCCGACGGCCCCCGGCCCACCCGCACCCGTGCCGCACGCGTGCTGCGCGCCGTCGCGATCGGGTTCGGCGTGCTGGCCCTGGTCGCCTTCGCACTGGTGCTGGCCCGGGTGACGCTCACCCCACAACCCGATTCGCAGGACCTGGTCACCGGCAACACCGACCCGGGCAACTCGATCCGGTCCTACCTGGACCGCCCCGAAGTCCGGGACGCGATCCGGCAGATCGGCGGCAACCTGGTGTTGTGCACGCCGCTGGGCGTGCTGCTCCCGGTGGTCTCCGCCCGGCTGCGCGGCCCGCTGCGGATCCTGCTCGCCGTCGGCGTGCCGATGCTCGTGGTCGAGGCGGTGCAGGGCCTGTTCGTCGTCGGCCGCGCGTTCGACATCGACGACGTGATCCTGAACGCGAGCGGCGCGGTCCTCGCCTACCTGTTCCTGGGCCGGCACCTGGCCGCCCGGGTTCACCCCCGCCGCACCCGCCGGCGACGGGAGCGACCCCCGAAGGCCCTGGAGAAGCGCCCGATCGCGTGACCGAACGCCCCGCCCGTCGACTACTTCTGCTTGTCCAAATCGTCGGAGTCGACGATCCGGTACGCGTAGCCCTGTTCCGCGAGGAACCGTTGCCGATGAGCGGCGAAGTCCTGATCGATGGTGTCGCGCGCGACCACCGAGTAGAACCGCGCGCCCCGGCCGTCCGCCTTGGGCCGAAGCACCCGACCGAGCCGCTGCGCCTCCTCCTGCCGCGAGCCGAACGAGCCGGACACCTGGATGGCCACCGTCGCGTCCGGCAGGTCGATCGAGAAGTTCGCCACCTTGCTGACCACGAGCGCCTGCACGGCACCGGTGCGGAACGCGTCGAACAACCGCTCGCGTTCCTTGTTGGTGGTCTCACCCTTGATCACCGGCGCGTCCAACACCTCGCCCAACTCGTCGAGTTGGTCGATGTACTGGCCGATCACCAGGGTTTGTTCGCCCCGGTGCTGCTCGACCAGCTCCTTGACCACACGGGTCTTGCTCGCGGTGGTCGCGCAGAAGCGGTATCGCTCCTCGGGCTCCGCGGTCGCGTAGGCCAGCCGCTCGGTCTCGGTCAAGGTGACCCGCACCTCGACGCAGTCGGCCGGCGCGATGTATCCCTGGTTCTCGATCTCCTTCCACGGCGCGTCGTAGCGCTTGGGACCGATCAGCGAGAACACGTCGCCTTCGCGACCGTCCTCGCGTACCAGCGTCGCGGTCAGGCCGAGCCGACGACGGGCCTGCAGGTCGGCGGTGAACCGGAAGATGGGGGCGGGCAGCAGGTGGACCTCGTCGTACACGATCAGGCCCCAGTCCCGGGAGTCGAACAGCTCCAGGTGCGGGTAGACGCCCTTCCGACGGGTGGTCACCACCTGGTAGGTGGCGATGGTGACCGGCCGGATCTCCTTGCGGGTGCCGCTGTACTCGCCGATCTCGTCCTCGGTCAACGAAGTGCGCTTGACCAGTTCGGACTTCCACTGCCGAGCCGAGACCGTGTTGGTGACCAGGATCAGCGTGGTCGCCTTCGCGGTGGCCATCGCCGCCGCACCGACCAGCGTCTTGCCCGCGCCGCACGGCAGCACGACCACCCCCGAGCCGCCGTGCCAGAAGCCCTCGACCGCCTCCTGCTGGTACGCCCGCAATCGCCAGCCGTCCTCGGCCAGGTCGATCGCGTGCGCCTCGCCGTCCACGTAGCCCGCGAAGTCCTCGGCGGGCCAGCCGAGCTTGAGCAGCACCTGCTTGATCTGGCCGCGCTCGGAGGGGTGCACCACCACGGTGTCCGGGTCCACCCGCGCACCCACCAGCGGAATCATCTTCTTGCTGCGCAGCACCTCCTCCAACACCGCGCGGTCGGTGCTGGTCAGCACCAGGCCGTGGGTGGGGTGCTTGGACAACTGGAGCCGCCCGTAGCGGCCCATCGTCTCGGCGACGTCCACGAGCAGCGCGTTGGGCACCGGGTAGCGCGAGTAGCGCAGCAGCACGTCCACGACCTGCTCGGCGTCGTGGCCCGCAGCGCGCGCGTTCCACAGGCCCAGCGGGGTCAGCCGGTAGGTGTGCACATGCTCCGGGGCGCGTTCGAGTTCGGCGAACGGAGCGATCGCCCGACGGCAGTCGGCGGATGCCTCGTGCCCCACCTCGAGGAGCAGGGTCTTGTCGGACTGGACGATCAGCGGGCCATCGGGCACGGGCCAACCTTTCCGCATGGTGGAGGGGACGGGACCAACAAGTCTCAACCATCGGCGCGGCGACCGTGTTCCGAAAACCGTTTGTCATCGGCAGGAGCAGGCTCCAGGGGCCGTACTGCCCAGGGAGGAGCGCCAGACCCATCCTTACGGAGGAACACACAAACCGGCCCGTCTACCTACCCTGGATACTTGATGGCGCAACAAAAGTCGTCGGCCTCCGACGATCGGGTTCCCCGTCCCGATCGCCCCGCCGCCGAGACCCCCGAGCACGCCGGCGCACCGACCACTGGTCCCGCCGTGTCCACGCGCGCCCTGACCCGGGACTACGGCGGCGGCACCGGCATCTTCGGCATCGACCTGGCGGTGCCGCGCGGCTGCGTATACGGCCTGGTCGGGCCGAACGGCGCGGGCAAGACCACGCTGTTGTCGATCATGGGCGGCACTCGGCGGGCGGATTACGGCGAGGTGCTCTTCGGGGTCGACCGGCGCCGGGTCGCAGTGTCCACGGACGTGCCCGAATTCGAACCGTGGCTGACCGCGTCCGAGGTGGTCGAACTGGCCGGAAACCTCGTCGAACGACGGCTGCCCCGGGAGAAGGTCAAGGTCGCGCTGCATCGCACCGGGCTGTCCGGCTGCGCCGAGCGCAAGGCCGGCTCGCTCTCGCGCGGCATGACGCTGCGTCTGGGCCTGGCCGCCGCCCTGGTGGCGGACCCCGAACTGCTCATCCTGGACGAGCCCACCTCCGCGCTCGACCCGCGCGGTCGGGCCGACGTGCTCGATCTGGTGGCGAGTCTGCGCGAACACACCACGGTGGTCTTCTCCAGCCACATCCTCGCCGACGTACAGCGGGTCTGTGATCAGGTGGGCGTGATGCGCGCGGGCCGGCTGCTCTACCAGGGGTCCACCGCCGAGCTGGTGGACACGCACATGCGGCCGAGCTGGCTGGTGCGGGTGCGGGGCGGCGGCACCGATCTGTTGCGCGCGTTCGCGGCGGAGAGCTGGGTCGCGCGTGTGTCGTCGTTGCGGCCCGGGCTGTTCCGGGTCGAGGCCCGGTCGCTGGAGGCCGGCGAGCGGCACCTCGCCGAGGTGCTCAGCCGCAGCTCGGCCCGGGTGGTCTCGGTCGCGCCGGAGGAGTCCGACCTGGAGGCGGCGTTCCTGTCCATCACCGGTGGTCCGCGATGACCCGGTCCGGCGCCGTGCAGGCGCCCACGACGACCCAGCCGACCGCGTCCGCGGTGGTGGCCGGCGTCGATCGTGTCCCGCGCGGGCCGCGCCGACTGGGGCTGTGGCGGCTGGAGTGGCTGCGGCTGGTGCGTACCCGGCGGTGGTTGTTGCTCGTGATGGCCTATCCGGGCCTGGGGCTGATCGGCCCGGTGTTCGCCAGGCACCGCGATCGCATCGTCGAGGCGCTGCACATCGACGCGGTGGCGCCGGCGGGCGGGATGCGCGCGGACAGCGGGATGGCGGTGTACACGTACGGCGTCGGCCAGGTCAGCGTCCTGGTCGGGCTCGCGCTGATGGCGAGCGCCCTGGCGGTCGACCATCGACCCGGCCTGGCCGCGTTCCATCGCACCCGGATGCGCCGCCCGCGCGATTTGGTGTTGCCCCGGTACACGGTGACCACGGCGGCGGTCTCGCTGGCCTATCTGCTGGGCAGCCTGATCGCGTGGGCCCAGGTGCACTGGATGTTCGGGCCGCTGCCGGCGAAGGCGGTCTTCTACGGGTCGCTCTACGGGATCGTCGGCGTGGTGCTCGAACTCAGCGTGGTCGCCGCGATGGCCGCGTGCCTGCGCCGGCCGGTGGCGATTTTTGGCGCGACCCTGGTGAGCTTCGTGGTGATGCCGCTGGCGGCGTTGTGGCGGCCGTTGCAGAGCTGGTTGCCTTCGCAGCTCTTCAACTCGCAGATCGATTTGCTGCGGGGGCATACTCCTGGGGAGTATGTCGACAATTTTGGGTTGTCGGTGGTTTTGTCGGGATTGTGTGTTTGGCTGGCGGTTTGGCGGATTGGGCGGCGGGAGATGTGAGGGGGGTTTGTCGGGGGGTTGTGGGAGGGAGTTGCCGAGGGGTTGTTTCGGTGGTTTCGGTGGTTTCGGTGGCGGGGGCGTAGCGAGCGGGTGGGGCTGGGACGCGGGCCGAGCCCGGCAGCGGGGGCGCGAGCGCAGCGAGCCGGTGGCGCCGGTCGCGGGCCGAGCCCCGGCAACCAGACCGAGATCGCGAGCGCAGCGAGCCGGAAGGCGCCGGTCGTGAGGTGAACAGCACGACCGGACCGGGGTCGTGAGCGGAGCGAGCGGGGTGGGCGTCGGTCGGCGATGCGGCGTTGCTTCTTGTTGGGCGCCTTCGGCGCCGGCTCGCGAGGCACCACTTTTTTGTTCCGTCGCGGGCTCCTCCACAAAAAAGTGGCCCCTCGCTCGTGACTTCGTGTCCCTGCGCTTCGCTCCGGGCCACGAAGTCTTTGTTTTGCGGCTCCGCCGCTCTCCGCGCTGCGCGCGTCGATCACGAGGTCTTGGCCGCCTCGGGGGCGCTGACGCGCCTGGGGGTGGGGGCTTGGGGGTGGGGGCTTGGGGGTGGGGGCTTGGGGGTGGGGGCTAGGTTGTTTCGGCTACGCCGGTGATGCGGTGTAGGGGGTAGGTGTGGATTTCGCCGGTGCCTTGTTCGTGGGCGGTTACGTAGCCGCCTTCCAGGCGGAGGGGGACCACGATGTGTTGGGTGGCTCGGCCTTCGCGGGTTACGTGGCCGATCCAGACTGCTCGGCGGTCGGCGTGGGCTGCCTGGAGGGCCAGGAGGGTCTCGGCGGCCGAGGTGCGGGGGAGTTCGATCGGTTCGCCGTCGCGGTCCGTGCCGTCGTCGGCGCGGCCGGTGGCGGCGGCGTCGCCTGCGCGGATCGCGGTGACGGCTGCGCCGAGGAGCGCCTCGCCGGGGGCCGGGGGCTCGCCGGCGACCCGGGGCGGGGCCGAGCGCGGCGGGGTGCGTCTGGTGTCGGGGCGGGTCAGTACCAGGTCGCCGGTGGCGGACTCGGCGACCGGCGCGAAGCCCATCCCGCGCAGCTTCTCCAGCACCAGGTCCGGGGCGGACTCGGCGGCCAGCACGGTCGGGGCCAGTCGGCGCAGCCGCAGTCCCGCGGCCCGGCGGTCGGCGAGCAGTTCGCCCAGCAGCGCGTCGTCGTCGCAGCGCAGGAAGGCCCCCGCCGTGCCGACCCGAATCCGGCCGTGTCGGCGGGCCACGTCGTCCACGAGGTAGCCGAGCGGTTGCGGCACCGGGGTGCGCGAGTGGGTGGCGAGCAGGTGGTGCAGATCGGCCGCGGTACGACCGGCGTCCAGCGCGCGGCGCACCGACGTCTCGGTGAAGCGGTACACGGTGGCGCCGCCGGTGGACTCCACCTCGGCGGCCAGGTGCAGTTCGTGCGCGAGGTCCAGGACCAGCGGGCCCGGGGCCACGGCGGTGAGGTCGGCCTGGAGGAAGACGTAATCCAGCGGCTCCGGGAGCAGCGGGGTCAGCGCGTCGCCCGCCTCGTAGACCCGGCCCTCGGCCAGCGTGCGGGCGTATCCGGCCAGCGCGCCCCGCCCGGTGATGCCGAGCAGTTCGGCCTCGACCAGCATCGCCCGGAACAGCTCCTCGGGCAGCCGCGCGGCCCGGATCGGCTGATGCCAGGTCAGATGCGCGAGCAGCGAGTCGGCGTCGGTGGCCGAACCCGGCGGCAGCGCGGCGAGCGTGGTCAGGATCCGGCGCCGCACCTCGGGCGCGGCGGTGCGGTCCACCTGCATGCCCAGCGCGCCGATCGGGCGGTCCTTGTCGTCGCGCGAGCCGACCAGCGAGGGCACCCGGGTGGTCTCCAGCCAGGTGCCGGCGAGTGCGGCCCAGCGGGTGCCCACCGGGGTGCGCCGCCAGGTGTCGTACGCGGGGGTGGGCAGCCACTGCTCGTCCGGTTCGCCGTCGCCGGCGACCAGGCCCATCGCGTAGGCCAGTTCCAGCCACAGCGCGACCTCGGCCTCGGGCGCGTCCAACTGCACCGCGGTGCGCTTGAACTCGCGCATGCCCAGGCCGCCGGCCCGCAGCACGGCCGGGCCGCCGGTGCTCCACGCCTCCAGCAGGTCCTCGACCCGACGCACGGCGGTGAACGCGGAGCCGGCCGCCAGGCTGTCCACAGCCTGTGGATCGTGCTCGCGCGTGGGCAGCTCGGGCGGCGCGGGCTCCGGGGTCCGGTGCACCCGGCCACCGCGCAGGTGCAGCGCGACCTCGCGCGGCAACACCACCGCGTCCGGGCCCGCCGGGACCAGCAGTGCCCGGGCCAGCAGCCACTCCACCGGGGTACGCGCCGCGTCGGCGCGCACCGGCCGGTCCGCGCCGCGCACGCTGCCCGCGGCCGGCCCCCAGACCAGCTTGTCCAGCACCTCGCGGGCCGCCTCGGGAGCCTGCGCGAGCAGTGCGTCCAGCCGGGTCGGGTCGGTGAACAGGTCGGTGATCGCCGCGATCGCGGAGACCGCGTCGTGGCTGGAGCCCAGCCCGAGATCGGCGAGCACCTCCTGGAGCCGGGACGGCGCGGTCGGGGCCGCCGCGCCGGCCAGGGTCGGGCCGAGCCCGGCCGGACTCGCGCCGACCAGGTCGCGCACCGTGCGCACCACCCGCAGCGCGTCGTCGGGGCCCCACAGCAGGGCCTGCTCACGCAGGTTGGCCACCGCCCCGGCGAGCAGCTCGGGGTCCACGCCGACCAGGGTGTGCAGGCGGGCCGCCGCGAAGCCGTCGGGCAGCACCACCGCGGCGTCGACCACTTGGAGGGTGAACCGGTCCAGCCGCTCCAGGGCGCGCGCGATCGAGGCCCGCGTGGTGGCCCGGGTGGCGAGCTGGGTCAGGTCCACCGGGACCGGCGAGGTCAGGTCCGGCCGGGCCCGCAACAACGCGGCGAGGGCCGCGTCGGTGCGTCCGCGCAGATCCTCGGCGAGCGTCCGGGGGCCGGACTCGGCGAGCCGATCGGCCTCGGCACGGGTGGGCGACGCAGACGTGGTCATCCCATCAACGTTAGACGGTCCGCCCGCCGATGATCACCGGTCCCGCGATCCCGGTGCCTCGCGGCGGCCGAATATCGGCCGCCGGCGGCGGCTCGGGCGGTCCGGGCGATCACCATTTCGGTCAACCCCTCGCTCCGCTACGCCCGCGCCCCTACGCTGAGTTGTCGCTTTACCGATGCAAGCGTCGTGCCGATGCGACGATCCTTCGGCAGGGGTGGGGTGGGGGCGTGAACTTCGAGAGCGATCATCTGGTTCTGCAGTACCTGGGCGAGGTCGGCGACGCCGCCCAGCGCAGACTGCGTCCCGCCGACCGGGCCCGGCTGGTGGAGCGGTTGCGCAGCCAGATCAACAGCGAGCGCGAGCGGCTGAACGCACACACCCCCGGCACAGTGCAGGTCGTGCTGGATCGGCTCGGCAGCCCCGAGGCCGTGGTCGGACACGAGTTGTACCGGCTCGGCGATCTGCGCACCGCCGGGGCCGACGACGGCGCGGGCGCGATGTCGATGCGAGGTTCGCGCTACGCCACGGTGGCGCGGCAGATGGGTTTTCGCGCGGACGCGACGCCGATTCCGGCCATCCCGGATCCGTCCCGCCCGCAGCCGGCCGCGCCGCCGCCGGCCGCACCGCCGGCGCCTCGGGTCTCCCCCGAGGCGGCCCCGGCGGCGGCCGGTCCGCCCACGCTCGCCGAGACCGCGGCCGGCGGCGCCGCGACCAAGCCGGTCCCGCTCGCGGATCCCGACGAGGAGCCGCTGTGGTGGCGGACCCCGCCGGAGGGCGGGACGCCGGAGCGCCCCGGCCCGGACGTGTACGGCGACGGCTCGCTGCACGCGCCGGCGTATCCGATCGGTGTGCTCTCGGACTCGTCGGCGACCTGGGACGACGAGGAGTCGCTGACCGAACCCACGCCGGCCCTGGGCATGTTCGGTCCGGGCGCGCTGCGCACGCAGGTGCGCGAGGTGTTCGCGATCGCGATGATGGCGATCGGTGCGATCGTCGCCTCGACCGTGGTGGTGCTGCTCGGCTACCTGGTGGTCTTCACCGCGGGCGCGTGGTCGCTCAAGGAGCGGCGGTTCGCCGCCTTCTACGTCCCCGGCGCCACCGCGCTGGCGTTCGCGATCGGCATGTGGCTGCGCGCCACCGGGCACCTGGGCACCGATCTGGCCCGGGACGAGGCGTGGGATCGCTTCGGCGAGCTTTTGCCGGCAATGGTCCGGATAGCCGCGATCGCCGCGTCCGCGTACCTGTTGTGGCGACTGAATCGGCGCCGGATCACGGCGTAGGCACGGGAATACCGCCCGTATTCGGGCCGGTCCGGGTGTGACGTACTCCGCTGTCGGAGCGCCGTACCCGCTCTTTACGATCCCATTAATTAGGTTAGCCTTACCTCCTCTGCATCGGACGGCGCCCGGACCTACCGCTAATAGGTCCGGGCGCCGCCCTGTGCACACTGCCAGATGGAGGAGCCAAGGATGACGAACGGAGCGCGGCCCCAGCCCGCGAACCGCTTGATCCGCTTCGGTGCGATAGGCACGACCGCCGCGCTGGCGATGGCCGGCGTGAGCCTGGCCTCGCCCGCGCAGGCCGCCGGAACCCCGTCCGTGAGCGTGTCGCCCAACGTCGACATCAACCCGGACGGCGCCACGATCACCGTCAACGGCACGGGATTCGACAAGGTGCGCAACTCCGGCAACGGGGTCTACGTCCTGTTCGGTCCCAAGATCGACGACTACTACACCAACGCGGGGGCCTACAGCGCCCAGGCGTGGGTCGCGGGCAGCAAGATGAGCGCCGACGGCGCCTTCACCACGACGCTCGACGTCAAGGCGAAGTACACCGACGGGAACGGCAAGGAGGTGGACTGCCTCAAGCAGGAGTGTCGGGTCGTCACCTTCGCCGCGCACGGCGCCAGCATGACCGACCGCAGCCAGGACACCTTCACGCCGGTCGCGTTCAAGAACAACACGCCGGCCGCGCCCAAGCTCGCGGTGACCCCGGTCAGCGGAGCCGACCCGGCCGGGCAGACCTTCACCGTCACCGGCACCGGCTTCGACCCGGTCCGCGACGGCGGCAACGGCATCTACGTCGCCTTCGGCCCCAAGGGCGCCGACTGGAACACCAACCCGGCGCCGTACCAGGCGACCAAGTGGGTGCGCACCGCTCCGTCCTCGCCGAGCCAGGCCAAGCTGAACGCCGACGGCAGCTTCACGCTGACGCTGGACAACATGAAGGCCAAGTACAAGAACGCGAACGGCGTCGACACCGACTGCTCGGTCACCACGTGCAACGTGGTCACCTTCGCCGCGCACGGCTCGCCCGACCGCAGCCAGGACACCTTCCTGCCGGTCGCGTTCAAGGCCGTGACCGTCCCGCCGGGCCCCGGCACCGGCTACCAGGTGATCACCACCGACGTGCAGGGCGGCCCGCTGACCCTGGGCGTCGGCGGCACCGACGTCGCACTCCCGGGCGTCACGCTCAACGGCAAGGACGCCTTCACCGGCGGCGCGCTCAACCCGCTCACCGTCTCCGACGCCCGCGGCACCAACGCGGGCTGGACGCTCACCGGCCAGGCCAGTGACCTGACCGCCACCGGCGGCCGGATCGTCGGCGACAACCTCGGCTGGACCCCCACCGCGAAGTCCGTCACCGGCACCCTGCCCACCGGCGGCACCGCACCGCAGGTCACCCCGGGCGCCAAGGCCGAGCCCGGCACCGGCCTCGGACAGCCCCGCACCCTGTGCTCGTCGGCCGCGGGCGCCAGCGCCGGTTCCTTCGAATGCGGCGGCGCCCTCAAGCTCGGCGTCCCCGGCATCACCGTCCCCGGCACCTACACCGGCACCCTGACGCTGACGCTGATCTGACCCCGGCGCCCCAAGGAACAGCGACACCCGTCCCCCGACCCCAACCCGTCGGGGGACGGCCCCGCCCCACCCCCATGCACGCCCCACCCACGCACCACACCCACCCGCGCCGCACCCCCGGCGCGTCAGCGCCCCCGACCCAGCCCGCCCCGTGATCGACGCGCGAAGCGCGGAGAGCGGCGGAGCCGCAGAACTTTGACTTCGCGGCCCGTAGCGAAGCGAAGGGACACGAAGTCACGAGCGAGGGGCCACTTTTTCTCGGAGGAGCGCCGGCGGGGGAGAGAAAAAGTGGTGCCTCGCGAGCCGGCGCCAAAGGCGCCCAACAAAGGAGCCACCCCCCCATGCGCCCCGCCGCCCGCCCATTGCCCACCCTGCCCACCCTCCTGGCCCTCCTAGCCCTCCTGCTCCCCCTCCTGGCCTCCGCCACCCCCGCCCAAGCCGCCGACGAGTTCACCTGGGGCGTGCAACCGGCAGGCGGGCGCGACCACTTCGTCCTGACCGCCGCGCCGGGCCGGACCCTGGTCGACGTGGTCGGCGTGTCCAACTTCGGCGACAAGCCGCTGACGCTGCGCGTGTACGCGACCGACGCCGTGCTCGCCGCCGACGGCGGAATGACCCTGCTGACCGCCGCCGAACGGCCGAAGGACGTCGGCGCGTGGATCGGCTTCGACGCCGAGTCGTACACGGTCGAGCCGGGCAAGCGCGCGGACATCCCGTTCCGGCTGACCGTCCCGGCGGACGCGAGCCCCGGTGACCACACCGGCGCCATCGTCGCCTCGATCAAGGCCGAGGCGACCGGTCCCGGGCAACAGCGGTTCGACGTGGACCGGCGTGTCGGTGCCCGGATCTACCTGCGGGTGGACGGCCCCGCCGTGCCGCGACTGGCGATCGAGGACCTGCGGCTGTCGTACGACAACCCGATCGCGATGTTCGGCGGCGCCGAGGCGGTCGTGCGCTACCGGGTGCGCAACACCGGCAACGTCCGCACCACGGCGGGGGTCGAGACCACCGTCTCCGGGCTCGGTGGTTGGCGACTGGGCGGCCCCGCCCGAGCCGCCCTGCCCGAGTTGTTGCCGGGAGCCACGCACGAGGTGGTCCAGCGCTTCGACGGTGTCTTCCCGGCCGGTCGACTCACCGCGGACGTCAAGGTCACCGGCAACCCGGCGACCGTGACCACGAAGTCGACGAGCGTATGGGCACCGCCGTGGTTGCTGCTGGGCGCGATCACGCTGCTGCTCGGCGCGCTGATCGCCTACGGCGTGACGGTGCTCCGTCGCCGCCGGCGCGTCGCCACCGAAAAGGAGGCCGCCCTCGCGAAGGACGCCGCCTCCCCCACCGAAGTCACCGCCGACCCGACCGGCTGAGCACCCGCCGTCGCGTCGCCGCCCCGATCCACCAGGAGCCGACATGCACACCTCCCACCGCCTTCGTCGCGCCGCAGGCTCGGCCGCCGTGCTCGGCCTGGCCGCCGCCGGCGTGCTCGGCGCCGCCGCCGGCGCCTCGGCCGCACCCGCCGACACCCGCGCCGAGAGCCCGGCCACGCCCACCGCGACCGCCTCGCGCAACACCGCGCTGGCCCCGGCCGGCGACGAGATCACCGTCGTCGGGCGCGGCTTCACCCCCGGCGCCCGGGTCACCGTCGCGCTGTACGCCGGCGACACCGTCGACCGGGCGGGCAGCCGCACGCTCGCCGCCGACGGGCAGGGCGTCGTCGCGACGCCGCTGCGGGTGGGCACCGGATTCGCCCCGGACGCACCCGCGTTCGAGGTCCGGGTCGGCGTCGACGGCGGGCCGACCGCCAAGGTCGCGGTGACCTTCGCCGCACCGGCACCGGGCGGCACTCCCCGATCGTTGCGCGCCGCCGCACCGGCGGCCTCGGCCCAACTCGGGCAGGCCGCCCCGCAGGCGGCGGCCGGCGGCGCCAAGCTGACCGTCACGCCGAGCACCGGCCTCGATCCGGCCGGCGCGTCGATCACGGTCTCCGGCTCCGGCTACGCGGCCGGCAGCGGCAACGGGATCTACGTGGTGTTCGGCCCCAAGGAGGCCGACTGGACCACCAACGCGGGCAACTACGGCGCGTCGAAGTGGCTCAAGGCGTTCGGTCCGGGCGGGATCAACCCGGACGGCACGTTCTCCGCCACCCTCACCGACGTCAAGGCCACGTACAAGAACGGCGCGGGCAAGGACGTCGACTGCCTCAAGACCGAGTGCTACGTGCTGACCATGGCCGCGCACGGCTCGCCCGACCGCAGCCAGGACGCGTTCGTCAAGGTCTCCTTCAAGGGCGGCTCGGGCACGACCGGATCGGGCACGACCGGCGGGTCCGCCGGCACCACCGGCGGCACCTCGGGCACCGGCACGACCGGCGCGGCGACCACCGGCGGCGGCTCGACCGGCGGCACCGCCGCGGGCACGAGCGGCACGAGCGGCGGCGACGCGGGCAAGTCCGGCGGCGGCAGCCTGCCGCTGACCGGACCGGCCGGCCTGGTCGGCGCGAGTGTCCTCGGCGTCACCCTGGTCGGCGCCGGCACGGCCGCCGTACTGACCACGCGCCGCCGCCGCAACAACACGCCCTAGGCAGTCGCCCGCGCCCGCCGGCTCGACCGACGGGCGCGGGCGACTACTTGCCCAGCGCGTCCAGTTGCTCCAGGAACCACTGTTGCGGGTTCAGCGCGACCGCTGCGGCGGCCAGCCGCCTGGTGCGCCGCAGCCGCTCGGCGGAGTCCATCGTGAGCGCGGTGTGCAGCGCCTCGGTGGTCTGCGACACGTCGAACGGGTTGATCACGATCGAGTCCGCGCCCAGTTCCTCGAACGCGCCGGCCTCGCGCGAGAGCACCAGCGCACAACCCCCGTGCGCCTCGTCCAGCAGCGAGACCACCGGAATCTCCTTGGCGACCAGGTTCATCCCGTCCCGGATCGGGTTCACCAACGCGACGTCGGCCAGCCGGTACGCCGCCAGCGAGCGCGGGAAGTCGTCGTTGACGTGCAGGATCAGCGGCTGCCAGTCGCCGGTCCCGAACTCGTCGTCGATCTCCTTGGCCACCCGCTGCACCGCCGCCGTGTACTCGCGGTACTCCGGCAGGTCGTGCCGGGAGGGATAGGCGAACGCGACGTGCACCACCCGACCGAGCCATTCCGGTCGGGTGCGCAGCAGTTCGCGATAGGCCAGCAGGCCCCGGACGATGTTCTTGGACAGTTCGGTCCGGTCCACCCGGACGATCACCCGCCGATCGCCGACCACCTCGCGCAGTCCGGCGAGCCGGGTGTCCACGTCGGCACGCGACGCCCGCTCGCGCAGGAACTCGCCGTCCGCACCCAGGCCGTGCACGCCGATCTCGGTCACCCGGCCGGCGTGCGTGACGGTCATCGCGTCCCGGTCCACCACCGCGCCGAGCACGTCCGCGCAACAGTCCAGGAACGCGAGCGCCCAGCGCCGGGTCTGGAAGCCCGCGTGGTCGGCGCCGAGCACGCCCTCCAGGACGAACCGCGCGATGTCGTCGGGCAGCAGGCGGAAGTAGTCCGGCGGTGCCCACGGGGTGTGCGCGAAGTGCCCGATCCGCAGATCCGGGCGCAGTCGGCGCAGCAGCACCGGCACCAGGGTCAGGTGGTAGTCCTGCACGACCACCTTGGCGCCCTCGGCGGCCTCGTCGGCCAGCGCCTGCGCGAACGCCTGGTTGTATGCCTCGTAGGAGACCCACTCCTTGCGAAAGCGCGCGTCGAAGACCGGCTTGGACGGGGTGTCGTAGAGCAGGTGGTGGACGAACCACAACGTCGAATTCGCTATGGCGTTGTACGCCCGGGCGAAGGTGCCCGGGTCGATGTCGAGCATCCGCACCGCCAGGCCGCCGGTGTCGTGACCGGCGAGATCCAGCCGGCCCGAGGGCGCCGCCCGGGTCGCGGTCCGGTCCGCCTCGCCGAGCGCCGAACACACCCATACGGCGCCGGTCCCCTGCCCGGCGGTGGACAGCCCGGACACCAGTCCGCCGCCGCCTCTGCTCACCGAGAGCGTGCCGTCGTCCTCCAGTGAGAAGGACACGGGACCACGATTGGACGCGACCAGGACACCGGCGGGAGGGGGAGCACTCATGCCCCGACCCTAGCCACGCATCCCGGTGCGCAAACCCGGCCCGATCGTGCCCCCGACTCGAACGGTGTGGCGAGTATCACGTGTCCATGTCATTACCGGGAGTAGCGAGGGTGTGCTTTCTCTTGACTCGTCGGGCCGATCCCACTCGCATGCGACGGGCCCGGCACCTCGGGCATGCGGGCAACGGGGCAAGGGGGAATCGGATATGCGCAGCAATCGTGGGCTCGGTGCGGGCGCCGTGGCCACCGCACTGGTCCTCGCGGCCGGCGCCACGCCGGCGGTCGCCGAAGGGGACGGCGCGTGCAACGACGGGGACGCGTGTCTGTACTACAACTCGAACACCAAGGGCGCGCGTTTCGACCATCGGTACAACCTGTCGAACTACGCCGGTTACACGTTCATGCGCTCCCCGGACGGCGGCAGCGGCACGGGGGTGCCGGTGAAGAACCACGCCGCGTCGGTGTGGAACAACGACCCGACGCACGTGCTGCGGATCTACTACGGCAGCAACTATCAAGGTCCGATGCAGGAGATCGGCCCGAAGTCGACGGCCAATCTCGACCCGGCGCTGAAGAACAACAACGCGTCGGGCAGTTGGACCGCGCAGTAGGGCGCCCGCGCCACGCGCCGGCCACGATCGCGCTGCTGTGCCTCGCGCTGGCCGGCTGCACCGGGGCCGGCGACCGCGCCGACCACCCACCCGCGGCCGACCGCGCGTCGGGCGCCCCGCCGCCGGCGGCGACCCCGGTGACCGGCGACGTGAGCGGGCTCGACCTGCCGATCGCGGCCTACCTGCCGACCCCGGAGCAGCGTGCCCGGCGGGCCTCGGCCGAGCTGGTGCTGATCCGGGACTGCCTGGCCCCGCTGGGCCTGACCTACCAGGCGCCGCCGGCCGCGGCCGGTGGGCCGGTGTCGAAGTCGCGCACCGAGCGCCGGTACGGCGTGGGCGACGCGGTCGAGGTGGGCACCTGGGGCTTTCGGCCGCCGGGTGCCGTCGCCGGCGGTACGGACAAGCCGAGCGGGCCGGCGCCGAGCCGGGAGCTGGCGGTGGCGCTGTACGGCGAGGCGGGCGCGGACGGGGTGCCGCCGGATCCGACCGAGGGCCGCGATCGGCCGGGGCCGGGCTGCCTGGGCCGGGCGCGGTTCGCGCTGGGCGTGGATCCGGCGCTGGAGCGCGCGGCGCTGCCGGGTCGACTCGACGTGGAGTCGTTCGAGCGATCGCGGGCCGATCCCCGGGTGCTTCGGGTGTTGGCGCAGTGGTCGACCTGCATGCGCGCGAAGGGGTTCGACTACCCGGACCCGTTGGCGGCGGGCGGTGATCCGGCGTGGGACACGCCCACACCGAGCGCGCGCGAGATCGCCGCGGCGAGGGCGACGGTGGCCTGCAAGACGCAGTACGACGTGGCGGGCACCTGGTACGCGGTCGACGTGGCCTATCAGCGGCAGGCGATCGAGCGTGAGGCGGTGGCGCTGGCCCGGGTGCGGGCGAACGAGGAGGAGTGCGCCCGCCGGGTCGGCGCGGTGCTGGGCGACTAGGGCCTGTCCGGCGGCCGGCCGGAAATCGCCCTCAGCGGTCGACCAGGCGGGTCCGCGCGCGGTACTCGGGCACGGTCGTCATCGGCGGCCGTTCCCGGGCCGCGACGTCGTGGGTACGCAGCCGGAAACCCTCCTCGTCCCGCTCGAACTGGGTCAGCGCGGTGCTCAGCTCGTCCGGGTGCGCGCCCGTGGGGCCGCGGCGCAGTCGACGCTCGACGGCCTGGAGTATCTCCGCCGCCATCCGGCCGAGCCCGGCCTCGTCCTGGTGGCTGTGTCGGCGCACGCCCACATCCACCTGGGCCATCGCGTCCAGGCCGACCAGGCGCAGGGTGTCCACGAGCATCGCGGTCTCGATGCCGTAGCCGCACGGGAAGGGCAACTGTTCCAGGAGCGAGCGCCGGGCCGCGTATTCGCCGCCGAGCGGCTGGACGAAACCGGCGAGTTCCGGCCAATGCAGATTCAGCAGCGGGCGTGCGACCAATTCGGTGACCCGGCCGCCGCCCGCGGGCACGATCGTGTCGCCGATCTCCAGCGGCCGGTCGTACATGGCCTTGACCAGTTGCACCGAGGGGTCGGTCAGCAGCGGGCCCAGGATCCCGGTGACGAAGTCCGCCGAGAAGTCCTTCAGATCGGCGTCCACGAACGCCACGATGTCGCCGTCGGTGACCAGGAGCGAGCGCCACAACACCTCGCCCTTGCCGCGCACGGTCGCCAGCGTGGGCAGGATGTCGTCGCGGTGCACGACCCGGGCGCCCGCGTCGGCGGCGACCCTGCCGGTGTCGTCGGTGGATCCGGAGTCGACCACCACCAGCTCGTCCACCAGCGGCGATCGCTCGATCAGCTCGGTCCGGATCACCTTGACGATGTCCCCGACGGTCGCCGCCTCGTTCAACGCGGGCAGGACGACGCTGACCCGGGTGTCGCGTTTGGCGTCAAGAAGCTTGTCGACGGGCCAGTCGGCGGCGACGGAGGACCGTCGTCGAAGCCAGGCGCTCACCTCGGGCTGCACGTTCGAATTCCCCTGTCGTCGCCGGTGCTCCGGCCTCGGTCGCGGCCACCCTTTATCGTCTCGCGAGGTGGACCGGATGATCGACGCGGCACCGGTTCGGTTACAGTCGTCGTCACCGGATACGACGATCGCACGTCGAGCCGGACAAACGCGGACCGGCCACCTTGCGAAGGGTGTGTCCACCGCCATAGCAGCTCATCCAGAGGGGCAGAGGGAACGGCCCGTTGAAGCCCCGGCAACCATCCGATCGTCATTCCTCGTGACGCGCTTTCGGCGCGAGCGAGCGCCGGCGGTCGGACAGGTGCCAAGTCCGGCCCGTGGGACCCCACGGGTAAAGATGAGGACAGAAAGGCCCTCGCCATGGCGACACCCACCGCCACCCGCTCCACCAGCGCCACCTCCACCCCCTTCGGTCCGGCCGTCGCGCTGTCGTGTCGCGAGTGCGGCGAACGCACCGAACTCGGCCCGAAGTACGCCTGCGAGTCCTGTTTCGGCCCGCTCGAGGTCGCCTACGACTTCGGCACCGTGACGCGCGAGCAGATCGAGGCCGGCCCGCAGAACATCTGGCGTTACGCGCCGCTCCTGCCGGTCTCGGCCGACGTCGCCTCCCGCCCCAATCTGAACCCCGGTTTCACCAAGCTCGTCCGGGCCGAGAACCTGGGCCGCGAGCTGGGCATCGCGAAGCTCCACGTCAAGGACGACTCGGGCAACCCGACGCACTCCTTCAAGGACCGCGTGGTCGCGATCGCCGTCGAGGCCGCCCGCACCTTCGGTTTCACCACCCTCTCCTGCTCCTCCACCGGCAACCTGGCCGGCGCGGTGGGTGCCGCCGCCGCTCGGGCGGGCCTGCGGAGCTGCGTGTTCATCCCGGCCGACCTGGAGGCCGGCAAGGTCGTCACGGCGGCCGTCTACGGCGGCGAGCTGGTCGCCATCGAAGGCACCTACGACGAGGTCAACCGGTTCTGTTCGGAGCTGATCGGCGACCCGGCCGGTGAGGACTGGGGCTTCGTCAACGTGAACCTGCGGCCGTACTACGGCGAGGGTTCCAAGACGCTCGCCTACGAGATCGCCGAACAGCTCGGCTGGCGACTGCCCGAGCAGATCGTGATCCCGATCGCGTCCGGTTCGCAGCTCACCAAGATCGACAAGGGCTTCCGCGAGCTGATCGCGCTCGGCCTGGTCGAGGACGCGCCGTACAAAATCTTCGGCGCGCAGGCGACCGGGTGCTCCCCGGTGGCCGCCGCGTGGAAGTCCGGCCACGACGTGATCCGCCCGGTGCGGCCGGACACGATCGCCAAGTCGCTCGCGATCGGCAACCCGGCCGACGGCCCCTACGTGCTGGACGTGTGCAAGCGCACCGGCGGCGCGGTGGAGGACGTGACCGACGCCGAGGTGGTCGAGGCGATGAAGCTGCTGGCGCGCACCGAGGGCATCTTCGGCGAGACGGCGGGCGGCGTGACCGTCGGTTGCCTGCGCAAGCTGCTCGCGTCCGGCGCGCTGGACCCGGACGCCGAGACGGTCGTGCTCAACACGGGCGACGGCCTCAAGACGTTGGACGCGGTCACGCCGACCACCGGCGCCACCGCGACCATTCGACCCACTCTGGATTCCTTCCGAAAGGCCGGCCTGGCATGAGCGTCTCCGTTCGCATCCCGACGATCCTGCGCACCTACACGGGCGGGGCGGCCGAGGTGTCCGCCGAGGGGACGACCCTCGCCGAGGTTCTGGGTGCCTTGGAAAAGGACCACGCCGGAATTCGCGCGCGCATCCTCGACGACGAGGGCAAGCTGCGTCGCTTTGTGAATCTGTACGTGGACGACGAGGATGTGCGCTTCGCGGACGGGCTTGCCACGGCGATCCCCGACAAGGGCACCGTTTCGATCATCCCGGCGGTCGCCGGCGGTTGCTGACGCGATAGGCCGACGGTCCCGATCTTCATCGAGTCGGGCCCGAAACGGAACCGAGAAATCCGCCGTCCGGGGCTCCGGGCGGCGGATTTCTTGGTCTCCTCGAAGTTGTGCGTTACACGTGTTTAAACAGGTCCATTTCCGCGCTTTGGCGGCGACGCGTCGGTAAACCCGTGGTCGGGATCACATCCGTTTTGTGCAGAAAGTCGCTTTCCTGATGAATTGAAATACGGCCTTCATGACAATTCGCGAGGAATGCGAGTTTTATTCACTCGGGAATTGTCGTCCGATTGACCTGTTGCTCCGGGCATCCGTCCGGATACATTCAGCCGCGGTCGTAGCGGAAGGCCGGGTCCTTCTGGATACGAACCCGGAGCTGCGACGTGCAGTATCCGTGAAAGGGCCAGTAACAGGGGAGTTAGGAATGGCTCAGGGCGCCGTCAAGTGGTTCAACGCGGAGAAGGGGTACGGCTTCATCGCGGTCGACGGTGGTGCGGACGTTTTCGTCCACTACAGCGCGATCCAGATGGACGGGTACCGGACGCTCGAGGAGGGGCAGCGAGTCGAGTTCGAGATCTCGCAGGGGCAGAAGGGGCCGCAGGCCGACATGGTCCGCGTCACCGCCTGAACCAGGGAGCAATCCGCTCCTCTGCTTGAAACGGTCCACACACCACGGACTGCACGACACACCGCAGCACACATCCTGTCCGATCTCCCGTTCTCCCCGCCGATCCCTCGTCGGATCGGCGGATCGGGTTCGATCGGTGACCGGGGCCCGGCCTTCCCGCCACGCGGGGGCCGGGCCCCGGTCGTTGTGCGTCCGGGCCCGTGCCCGCGTCCGGCCCCCGGCGCGCGGGCGCCCCGTCGCGCGGGCGATCACGGTGGGCGCGACCCCGCCGGACCCGGCCCCACGTGCGACACGCGCGGGGGTACGCGCGGAGGGGTCGGGACCCGCCGTTGCGCTTGCACTCGGCATGGTCGAGTGCTAATCATTGGCGTTAGCACTCTGGATGTGAGAGTGACAGAAACGGACCGGGCCGGTGAGGCTCGGCACCCGTGAGGGAGGGATCCTCGCGGTGGTCGGGTCGTCCGTCGCGGGCGCCAGTGCGGTCCGGCACTCACCCCCGTTCTGGGAGGACTTCACCACATGGCCAAGATCATCGCGTTCAACGAGGAAGCGCGCCGCGGCCTCGAGCGCGGGATGAACCAGCTCGCCGACGCCGTCAAGGTCACGCTGGGCCCCAAGGGCCGCAACGTCGTGCTCGAGAAGAAGTGGGGTGCGCCCACCATCACCAACGATGGTGTGAGCATCGCCAAGGAGATCGAGCTCGAGGACCCGTACGAGAAGATCGGTGCCGAGCTGGTCAAGGAGGTCGCGAAGAAGACGGACGACGTCGCCGGTGACGGTACGACGACCGCGACCGTCCTCGCCCAGGCGCTCGTTCGCGAGGGCCTGCGCAACGTGGCCGCCGGCGCGAACCCGATGGCCCTCAAGCGTGGCATCGAGAAGGCCGTCGAGGCCGTCTCCGAGCAGCTTCTCGCGCTTGCCAAGGACGTCGAGACGAAGGAGCAGATCGCCTCCACCGCCTCGATCTCCGCCGCTGACCCCCTGATCGGCGAGATGATCGCCGAGGCCATGGACAAGGTCGGCAAGGAAGGCGTCATCACCGTCGAGGAGAGCAACACCTTCGGTCTCGAACTCGAGCTCACCGAGGGCATGCGCTTCGACAAGGGCTACATCTCGCCGTACTTCGCGACCGACATGGAGCGCATGGAGGCCGTCCTCGAAGACGCCTACGTGCTCATCGTCAACTCGAAGATCACCTCGGTGAAGGACCTCCTCCCGCTGCTGGAGAAGGTCATGCAGTCGGGCAAGCCGCTCATGATCATCTCCGAGGACGTCGAGGGCGAGGCCCTGGCCACGCTCGTCGTCAACAAGATCCGCGGCACCTTCAAGTCCGTCGCCGTCAAGGCCCCGGGCTTCGGCGACCGTCGCAAGGCCATGCTCGGCGACATCGCCATCCTCACCGGTGGCCAGGTCATCTCCGAGGAGGTCGGCCTCAAGCTCGACACCGCGGGTCTGGAACTCCTCGGCCGCGCCCGCAAGGTCGTCGTCACCAAGGACGAGACCACCATCGTCGACGGCGCCGGTGACTCGGACCAGGTCGCGGGTCGGGTCAACCAGATCCGCGCCGAGATCGAGAACTCCGACTCGGACTACGACCGCGAGAAGCTCCAGGAGCGCCTGGCGAAGCTCGCGGGCGGCGTGGCGGTCATCAAGGCCGGTGCCGCGACCGAGGTCGAGCTCAAGGAGCGCAAGCACCGCATCGAGGACGCGGTGCGCAACGCGAAGGCCGCCGTCGAAGAGGGCATCGTCGCCGGTGGTGGCGTGGCCCTGCTCCAGGCGTCCACCATCGCGTTCGACAAGCTCGAGCTGGACGGCGACGAGGCCACCGGCGCGAACATCGTGCGCCTGGCCGTCGAGGCCCCGCTCAAGCAGATCGCGGTCAACGCCGGCCTCGAGGGCGGCGTGGTTGTGGAGAAGGTGCGCAACCTGACCCCGGGTCACGGCCTCAACGCCGCGACCGGCGAGTACGTGGACCTCATCGCCGAGGGCATCATCGACCCGGCGAAGGTCACCCGTTCCGCGCTGCAGAACGCCGCGTCGATCGCCGCGCTGTTCCTGACCACCGAGGCCGTCATCGCCGACAAGCCGGAGAAGAACCCGGCCCCGGCCGGCGGCGCTCCGGACATGGGCGGCATGGACTTCTGATCCGCTGAGGGTCGCCGGACCCGCACGGCCGGTCGTTCGACGAACGAGGCGGTCCCCTTCGGGGGGCCGCCTCGTTCGCGTTTCCGCGTGTTCGCTCGTTCGAGTGGGGGTGGCGACTTACCCTGAAATGGTCTCCGGGCGGCCTTGGCGTCGTTCTCGTACGGCATGGATCGAGGTAGGCGAGGTGGACGAGACGACCGCACCCGGGATCGATGTGGGCGTCGCCTGGCGCGAAATCGTGACCATGTGGCAGGGATTGGACGTGCCCGAAGGCCGGCGCGCCGAGTTCGACGGAGAGAACATCACGATGTCGCCACCACCCCTACACGGGCACGAACCGGTCGTCGACCGCTGGGATCCCACAGGACCGTCCGTAACCCTGTTCTCCGAACCCGATGGTGGACCGTACCGACAGTTCCTTCACGTTGCATACGGCAAAACGATCAGGATCCCCGAACCCTTCGGGATCGACCCGGACACCTCGGACTTCCCCCGCTGAGCCGATATTCGCCGGCATCGGCGGTCGCTCGCTCGTAGGCTCGTGATGCGACCGCGGGAACTACGTGTTCCTTCTGTCTTGGCGTACAAGCGCTTTCGGGGTGCTTGGGGTTCGAATCCCTGTCCGGGACCCGTGACCTGCCCGCGGTCGCACGCCATTGCACCCGGGGAACTGCGTGTTCGTACAGAGCCGTTTCCCATCGGTAGGAAGCGGTCCCACGGTTGATCCGGGGACCACATACCGGACCCGCGATCTACCCCGGGTGCCCACGGGGGAGCCTTCCGATGACCGAAATCCTGCGCGCCCTGAGCGCCGACCATCCGGCCCGTGCCGAGGCCGCCGCCACCGTCGTTCGTTTTCTGGACGTCGCGGTGGCCGCGACCGGGCGGGCCTCCTTCTACAACACCCGCGACGAGCAACTGGCCCTGGAGCAGGACGCGCACCGCGCGATGGTCGCGCTGGACCGCCGCCTGTACGCCGGTCTCGTGTGCTCCCCCGGGGCCACCGACCGCAGCCGGCAGCTCGGCGTGTTGCACCTGCTGGATACGCCGGCCCACGAGGACGACGGCACCGCCGTGTACGACGCGGTCGCCGCGCTGACCGTGCCGCGTCGGCTCAAGCTGTTCGGTCTGCTGGCCGAGCGGCGGGTGAACAACGCCCGGGTGCGCCGGTTGATCCTGCGCACCGTCCTGGGCTCCGCATCGCTGGAGTTGTGGTCGGTGCGCTACCGGGACAAGCTCGCCGACGCGCTGCGGCACGCGTGGGGGCTGCGGATGAGCGGCATCCTGCGCTCGATCCTGACCAGGCTGCTCGCCAGCGCACGGCTCGATGCCAAGGAACAGCGCATCCTGGCCCGGGAGATCGACCGCTGGGCGGCGGATCCGGCGCTCGCGCGCGAGTGCGTCGCGTTCGTACTCGGCGCCGACGGCCCGTACACGCTGCCGCTCCCGGTCGCGTATCGGGCCGCCCGTACCGACCTGGCCGCGGGCGCCGCGCTGCCGTTCGAGACGCTCGAAGGGCTGCGCGGCCGATTTCATCCGAACGAGAAGCCGGCGCGCGTGCTGGAGCTGACCGCCGAGCGACTGACCGCGGGTCAGCGGCTCGCCGGGCAGCGGCAGGCCGAGCGCGCGGGCGTCGAGGTCGGGGTCGACCTGGACCGCTACGACGCGGTCCGGCTCTACCTGTACGCGTTCGCCACCGGGATGACCGACGACCTGGCCGCGGCGCTGGATCGGCGGGCCGCCGCCGGTGCGGCCGGGCTCGACCTGGCCGACCGCCGGATCGCCCTGGTGCTGGACGGATCCGCGTCGATGCGCGGCGGCCTCGACCAGCCGCTGCGGCCGATCGCGACCGTGCTCGCGCTGCGCGACGCGTTGCGGGCGGCGGCGGCCGAGTGCCACGACGTGTGGATCGGCGGCGTCCCGGACGGCCGACTGGTGCGGCCCGCCGGGGCCACCTCGGCGGCCGAGGCCCTGGTCGCCGCGTTGCGCACCGGTGCCGAGCTGATCGTGGTGATCGGCGACGGCTACGAGAACGCGCCCGCCGGGCGGTTCGCGCAGGTGCTCGACGCGGCCCACACCCTGGGCGTCGCGGTGCCCGTGGTCCAGCTCTCGCCCGTGCTCGCGGCCGAGGCGACCGGTCTGCGCGGCTACGCGCCGGACCTGCCGCTCGCCCCCGTCCATCGTCCCGAAGCGCTCGAACTCGCCTGGTGCCGGCTGATGTTGACCATCGATCCGGCCGCCGCCGTACCCGCCCTGTTGCGCCTGGCCCACCTGGAGGTGACCGGATGAACACCATCGCCCACGCCCCGCTGCCGATCGGCGAGCTGCTGGCCGGCTGCACCCTCGGCCCGGTGCAGAGCGTCGGCCGGATGCAGGTGCTGCCGCTGCTCGGCGACACGTGCGACGCGCCCACCGTCGCGCTCCCGACCGATCTGTGGATCGGCACGAGCAACTACGGCACGCTCACCTTCGTCAATCACACGCCGCACGTCGCGCTGGTCCCGTGCCATCTCGCGGTGATCGTCGAGCGCAGCGCGCAGGACCACGCGATGCCCAGGGCGGCGCTGGTCGAGCCCTCGGGTCGGCTCGCGTTCGACGCGGCGATGTGCGTGCAGCAGACCCAGGCCGGGCTGATCCCGGAGGGGCCGCAGCCGCTGGCGGTGTTGCCGCTCGCGCTGCGGGCCGCCGCCTCGGCCGGTGCGGACGCGGACGGGTACAGCCGGTTGTGGTCGGCCGTCCAGCGCTTCAACGCCTCCTCCGGCCTCGCCGAGACCGGGAACCTGGTGCTGTTCCTGAAGCACTTCGCGCTCGAACTCGAACGTTTCGTCGCCGAGTTCGAGTGCGTCGAGGATCAGGTGGGCGCGGTGGTGTTGCTCGACGGCGAGATCGCCGGGATCGAGCGGGCGCCCTCGCGGGCTTACTGGTCGGCGATGTGGGAGCCGCTGATCAGGTCCTGCTACGGCGCGGAGGCGGTCCGCCACGGTCTGCACGATCCGGGCGATCCGCCGCCGAGCCGGACCGTGCTGCACCTGCCCGGGGGCGACGGCGCGGCGGCCGGGGACCCGTACGACGTGCTCGCCGAGGCGCTGCGGGCCGCCGACGCCGAGGAGCAGCGACGCGCCGAGCACACCCTGGGCGACGCCGACGCGCACCCGGTGGCGCTGGTCCCGGAGCACACGCATGCCGGGGTCACCGTGGGTCGGGCCGCGAGCGAGCGGCTGGTCGGCGCGTATGCGCTGGGCGGCGATCGGCCGATCTACGCGTCGTTGACCGCGCGCTCGTTCGGCGGCCGAGTCGCGGTGAGGCCGCCGAGTGGGGCGATCGCCTCGGCGTCTCGTTCGCACACCCAGTGCGGGTCCTCGCCCAGCTCGGGTTCCAGGTAGAGCGGGTGGTCGTCGTGCCGAGGGCACGGCGGCCACACCGTGCCGTTCTCGGCGAGCGCCTCCTGGACGTCCTGCCCGATCAGTCCGGGGACGTACGCGGCGCCGTCGGGCCACTGCTCGACCCACCACTTGCGCTCGACCAGGGCGTGCTCGACCACGGTCACCGTCTCGGGGGTCTCGACGCCGTGCGTGCGCAGATCGGCCAGGACCAGGGCGCGGGCGGTCAACAGGGCGACGTCGGTGGGATCCTTGCTCATGGTCCACAAGTGTGCGTGATCGCGACGTATACGAGAATCGACCGCGTGGCTCTCCTCATCGATCCCCCGGCCTGGCCCGGACGCGGGCGGCTGTGGTCGCACCTCGTCAGCGACGTCTCGCATGCCGAGCTGCACGCGTTCGCACGCGAACTCGGCGCGCCGGAACGCGCGTTCGACCGCGATCACTACGACGTCCCGGCCGACCTGTACGCCAGGGCGCTGGCGAACGGGGCCGAGCCGGTCTCCAGTCGGGAACTGGTGACCCGGCTGACCGCGGCGGGGCTGCGGCAACGCAAGCGTTACCGTCCGCGCTGACCGGGTCGACGGCGGGTCAGGACTGCTGGCGCGGGATGGTGCCCTCCAGGCGCTCCAGCTCGGCGCGCATGTTGTAGCGGGCCGCCTCCTCGTACCGGGCCGCGCCCAGTCGGGTGTGGAACAGCCGGGGCAGCGACATCAGGTCGCGCAGCACCGCGGCGCGGGCGGCCCGGAACGCCTCGTCGGGGACGAACGCGTACTCCTCGCGGACCGCCGCCGTGTACGCCTCGTAGCGCTCGCGGTCGGCGGCCAGGATGGCCAGGTCCGCGTCGCACAACACGTGCGCGTTGTGGTCGGATTCGCCGGGCGCGTGCTCGGCGGTCACCCGGACCAGGCGCGCCGTCTCGGCGACCAGGTCCGGCGCCACGCCCGCCTCGCGCAGGCCGCGCTCGGCCAGCCGTGCGCTGCGCTCCTCGTTGTCGGCCCGGGCCGGGTCGTAGACCGCGTCGTGGAACCACGCGGCGAGCATCACCGCGTCGACGTCGTCGGCCTCGTAGGCCAGCTCGCCGATCAGGTCGAGCACGGTGCGCAGATGGTCGGTGTCGTGATAGCGGCGGTGCGGCTCGGCATAGCGTGCCAGCAGGCTCTCGACGACGGCGCCGGCCTCGGCGTGCCCACCGACGAGCCGGGCCCACTGGTCCCGCAGCGTCACGGTCGCGGACTCCTGGATGCGTTCCACCCGGCCAGCATGGCAGAACGAGCGAGCGAAGCCGACCACCAACCGGTTCGACACACGCGGTTCACTCGTATTGGATGCCGATCGCATGCCGATCACCCGCCGTTCGCCGGCCGATCCCGGCCCGATCAGCCGGCGACGGCCGGGGCCGCCAGCGGTTCCGGGAGCGGGCGGGCGTGCAGCACGATCAGGCCGGACACCGCGCGGGTGAGCACCACGTAGAGCCGGCGCAGTCCCTGGGCCTCGGCGTCGACGATCTCGGCCGGTTCGGCGACCGCGACGTGGTCGAACTCCAGGCCCTTGGCCAGCGACGCGGGTACCACGCTGATCCGGGCCTGGTCGGCGTCGTCCGTGCCCAGGACCCGGTGCGCGACGCCGTCCGCACGCAGTGCGGCGGCCACCTCGGGCACCCGTGCGTCGGCGCAGATCAGCCCGATCGAGCCCTCGTGGTCGAGCAGTTCGATCGCCGCCCGGGCGGATCGTAGGGCCAGCTCGTCGGCCGGGACCGGGCGCAGTTCCAGGGCGCCCGCCGCCTGGCGGACCGAGGACGCGGGCGCCAGGCCCGGCGCGATCAGCGGCAACAACCGACTGGCGAACTCCAGGATCTGGAGCGGCACTCGGAAGCCCCGGGTCAGCTCCTCGATCCTGGCTCCCTCGTGTCCCAGGTGCCGCAGCGTCTGGGTCCAGCCGGGGGTGGCCCACGGCGTGGTGCCCTGGGCGATGTCCCCGAGCACGGTGGCCGAGCCGGTGGAGCAGCGCCGACCCACCGCCCGCAACTGCATCGGGGACAGGTCCTGCGCCTCGTCGATGACCACGTGCCCGTAGCCGCCGGTGCGGTAGAGCAGGTCGGCGGTCTCGTCCACGAGCACCGCGTCGGCCATGGTCCAGCGGGCGGATCCCACGCCGCGCGGCGGCGTGGCCCAGCCGATCGCGGCCTGTTCCTCGGCGCTGAGCACGCCGTCCGCGCACGCGGCCCGGAAGTCGGCGTCGCCGAGCAGGCGGAACACCAGCTTGAGCGGGTCCACCGCCGGCCACATCGCGTCCACCGCGGCCTTGACCGGTCGGCTGCGCGCGACCGCGTCCTGGACCCGGTCGTCCGGGGACTCGCCGCGCTCCTCCATCTTGGTCAGCAGCGCGTGTGCGATGCGTTGCCGGAGCATGTCGCGGGCCGCGCCGTAGCGCACGTCGCGGGTGCGCAGCGCGGTGACCAGGTCCTCGACCTCGTGGACCGGGAGCCGCCAGGTGCGCGAGTCGCGGACCACGGCCACCGACTCGGTCGGCGCGCTCAGGCCGGACCACACCGCGCGGCGCAGCACCTCGGCCATCCGCGCGTCGCCCTTGATCGTGCCGGACACGGCCTCGTCCGATGCCCGGACCTTGATCTTGGAGGTGCGGGTGACCAGGTCCTCGACGGTGGTCTGGCCGACCTCGATCTCGCCGAGGGCGGGCAGTACCTGCTGGATGTAGTCGAGGAAGGACCGGTTCGGGCCGACCACCAGGGTGCCGCTGCGGGCGAGGCGGTCCCGGTAGGCGTACAGCAGCCAGGCCACGCGGTGCAGGCCGACGGCGGTCTTGCCGGTGCCGGGCGCGCCCTGTACGCACAGCGTGCGGCCCAGGTCGGAGCGGACGATCTCGTCCTGCTCGGGCTGGATGGTCGCCACGATGTCGCGCATCGGGCCCATGCGCGGGCGCTCGATCTCGGCCGCGAGGATGCCGCTCGCGGTGTCGGCCTCGTCCGGGTCGGTCAGGTGCTCGTCCTCGAACGCGGTCAGTTCGCCGGTCGTCCAGCCGAAGCGGCGGCGCAGTTCGACGCCGAGCGGTTCGGCCCGGTTGGCCCGGTAGAACGCGCGGGACAGCGGGGCGCGCCAGTCCACCACCATCGGGTCGCCGAGTTCGTCGTGGACGTGTCGGCGGCCGATCCAGAAGGACTCGACGGGCTTGCTCGGGTCGGCGCTCACCTCGGCCGGTTCGACGCCCTCGACGCCGTCGGCGAATCGGCCGTCGACCCGGCCGAAGAACAGCGGCGAGCCGGCGTGGTCGGCGAGTGCGGCGATGCGCTTGGCGATCAGGTGTTGGGCGGTCTCGTTGGCGACGGCGGTGGCGCCGACGTCGCGCAGGTCCAGGGCCTCGGTCTCCTCGCGCATCCGGCGCAGGGCGGCGCGGGAGGCGTCCAGGTAGGCGCGTTCGACACCGAGCGGGTCGGGAGTGGGCAGAGCGGGGCCGGTGGTGGCGGGCGCGGACATGACTCTCCGGTTCGAGGCGGCGACAAATCGGAGCCCGGCCGTGTGCGATGCCACGTCCTGGTGCGCCCCTGCGAAGGGCGCGGGCCGGATGCCCGAAGGCGGCGGCCCGCGCGGCCCACCGGTGCCGGGCGCCGAAGACGGTTCCCGATCACTGCACTGGGTGGGACAGCGGAATGAGCGAGCCTAGGCCAGTCCGGCTCTGCCATCAACCGCCTTTGCCGCGCCATGCTCGGTTCCCGACGTGCGAGCCGCGCGAACGCGGCCGGGTCGGTGTGGTGTGGCGCGTGGCGCGGTGAGGTGGGGGACGCGGCGGAGCGCGGCCCGGTGCGTGGCTGCGCGCGGTGCGGTGCGGTGCGGCGTGTGGGTGTGGCGCGGCGAGGCGGTGGCTGTCCTGGTGGGCACGAGGGGATGGGGTCGGGATGCGGGTGTGGGCGACGCGGACGGTGCTCGCGATGGCGCTGGTGGCCGGGGTCGTGCTCGCGCCGACCCCGGTGGGCGGTGGGCGCGCCGGCCGGGTGCCGACCGGGTTCGAGCGGCGCGGTGGCACGCTGTGGACCACCCTCGCCGAGGAGCGGGACTACCTGCGCGACCTGGTCGCGGCGGCGCCGGGCCCGGAGCGGGCCGGCTGGGGCGCCGCCCGGGTCACCGTGACCCGGGTCGGCACGAGCACGCGCGGCCGGCCGCTGGAGTTGATCACCGTGGCCGGCACCCGCTCGGTGGCCGAGCCGGTCCGGGTGTTGTTCGTCTGCGGCCAGCACGGCGACGAGCCGGCCGGTCGGGAGTCCTGCCTGAAGCTGATCCGGGACCTGGCCGCCGACCGCTCGCCGGCGGGACGTCGGCTGCTGGAGCGCGTCACCGTGTTGGTGCTGGCCACGCCCAATCCGGACGGATCGGCGGCGGGCACCCGGGCGACCGCCGAGGGGGTGGATCTCAACCGGGACCACGTGGCGGTGAGCACGCCCGAGGCGCGGGCGATCCGCCGGGTGCTCCGCGAGGCGCGCCCGCACATCGTGCACGACCTGCACGAGTTCACCGTGCCGGCGGATACGGCGAACTCCACGCCGGCCCTGTACCTGTGGCCGCGCAATCTCAACGTGGCCCCCGAACTGCGTTCCTTGGCCGTCGAGTTGGCGCGCGATCGGATCGGCACGGCACTGCCCGCGGCGGGTTGGGCGGCAGGTGTCTACGGGGAGGAGGACACCGGTCGGCCGCTCGGCGGCGACGGGGACGAGCGGTTGTTGCGCAACGCGGCCGCGCTGGACCACGCGGTGGCGGTGCTGGTCGAGGTCGCCACCCGGCCCGTCTCGGCGCTGGAGCGCGCGGATCCGGGCCTGCTGGGTCGGCGGCGGGTGGCCGCGCACCTGGTGGCCGCGCAGGCCACGCTGCGGATGGCCGCCGAACGCGGCGAGGCGATCACGGCGGCGGTGCGCACGTCCCGGGAGCGGGCGGCGCGCGGTGGCGGAGCGGTGTACTTCGCCGGGGCCGACAACGTCCCGGCGGGCCTGGGCGCGGTCGGGCCGATGCCGTGCGCGTATCGGCTGACGCCGGACCGATATGCGAGCGCGCGCGCCGCGCTGGCCGAGCACGGCGTCCGGGTGGAGCCCGACCTGCGGGTGGAGACGGCGCAACCGGCGGGCGCGATGGTCGCGTTGCTCCTGGATCCGCGGGCCCGCTTCGCGGTCGCGACGGCAACCCCCGAACCGTGCCCGGCCGATCCCGACCGGGCACCCACACCCGCCGAGCCGGTCTAGGCCCTGTCCGGCGCGATGTGGTCGGCCAGGCCGGTGAGCAGGTCGGCGACGCCCTCCGGGCCGGGGACGATCAGGTCGGCGCGTTCGGCGAGGGCGTGCACCTCGGCCGAGCCGCTGCATACGGTGAGGCCGGCGGTGCCCTGGTGGCGTACTTCCTCGACGGCTTCGAACGCGGCGAGGTCGCCGAGGTCGTCACCGGCGAACAACACCGAGCCGGCCTGCTTCTCCTTGAGGAAGCCGGTCAGCGCGCGGCCCTTGTCCATCCCCCGGGGGCGCAGTTCGAGCACGTAGCGCCCGGGCTCGACGGCCAGGTCGTGCCGCGCCGCCAAATCGTCGAGCGGATCGCGCAGCAGCGCGAGCGCGGCGTCCGGGTCCGGTGCGCGGCGGGTGTGCACGGCGAGCGCGCTGCCCTTGTCCTCGACCCAGGTGGTCTCCCACAGGTCGAGTGCCTGGAGCAGACCGGGCAGCGCGAGGCGCACCTCGTGCACCCCGGCCGGCGGCTCCGGCGCGCTGATCCGGCCGGTCGCCGCGTCCCAGCGTTCCAGTCCGTAGTGTCCGAGCACGACGAGCTGTTCGAGTCCGGGCACGCCGCGGAAGCGGCCGTACTCGACGGCGACCGCGGCCGGGCGGCCGGTCACGATCACCACCGCGGCCAGGTGCGGGGTCAGTCGGGACAGCGCGGTCACCGCGCGCAGATCCGCGCGGGCCTGGTCCGGGCGGTCGACGATCGGGGCGAGGGTGCCGTCGAAGTCGAGGGCGACGACCGCTCGGGCCGGCTCACCGAGCAACGCGGCAAGGCCCGTTCGGCCGGCCGTCGTGGTGGGTTCGGGCAGCATGGACCGGTTCGTGGTCATGCCGTCCAACCTACCCAGTGGTCAGCGAACCGAGCAGTCGATCGGCCAGCGGGACCACCTGGTCGTCGACCACGATCACGGTGAGTCGATGCCGCGGGATGCCACCGAAGGCCGGCTTGATCCGGTCGATCCCGGGCAGCGCGGCGGCGAGCGCGCGGGCCTGCTTCTCCTGCCCGACGGGGTGGTAGACGGTGGTGGCCGGGACCGAGCCGCGGAACACGTCGGTGCCGGCGACCTCCCAGCCCGCCGCCTCCAGCCGCCGGCCCATGCGCTTGGCGAGCGCCGGCACCTTGCTCTGATCGAGCAGCACCACCTTGCCGTGCGCACCACGCGGGGCCGCGGGCGCCCGGACCGGCGGCACCGGGCGGGCGGATCCGGCCGGGCCCGCGACCGGCGCCGGCCCGAAGCTGTGGCGGACCCGGTCCGCGGCCACCCGGGAGGCGGGCTCGTCCCGGCCGATCGCGAGCACACCGGCCACGACGCAGATCGCCGTCAGCGCGGCCACCGGGAGCAGCCCGCGCCGCGAGCGCACCCACGCGAGCAGGGCTTGGGGCCGCAGGCCGCCGAACGCATCGTGCTCGGGGGCGAGCTCCGGATCCGCCTCGACCTCCTCGGCCCCCAGGTCCTCGTTGGTCCAGATCAGGCCGTACCGACCGAAGCCGGCGAAGACGTCGTACTCGTCCCGGTGGCGCCCGAACACCCGTCCCGCCCCTCAGTGCCCGGGACGGCGCACGGTGGACCGGGCCTGCTGCCGGGCCTCGCGCAACCGCCGCAGCCGCTGGACCAGCATCGGGTCGTGCTCCAGGGCCTCCGGCCGGTCGAGCAGGGTGTTCAGCACCTGGAAGTAGCGGGTCGCGGAGAAACCGAAACGATCGCGCACGGCGCGTTCCTTCGCGCCGGCGTGCTTCCACCACTGGCGCTCGAATTCGAGGATGTCCCGGTCCCGGTCGGACAGCCCGCCCGCGGGCACCGACTCGGGCGGGTGCGCCGGCGCGCCCTGCCCGGGAATCACGGGCACCTCGGGCCGCGCGTCGTGTTCCTCGCCCATCGGTCACCCCTTCGGTACCTCGCCCGGGCCCGTCGACCCGCTTTCGGCATTGTGCCCGCCCGCGCCGACGGACCACCGCACCGGCGCGATGATTCGCCGGAAAAGCCGTGAATCACCCGAGGGGAGGGATCGACACAGAGACCTATATGCTCCGCCGCATGTCTACTTTTGCCGTCCATATCCCCGCCGCCGAGCTCGAAGCCGACCCGCTCGACCCGGCCCAGATCGTCTCCGGCACGCCCGAGGTCTCGGGCCGGGTCCTGTGGGAATCCGAGGACGGCAAGCAGATTCGCGGCATCTGGCAGATCACCCCGGGCGTGGTGACCGACACCGAGGCGAACGAGCTGTTCGTGGTCGTCTCCGGTCGGGCCACCATCGAGATCCGCGGTGGCGCGACGATCGAGGTCGGGCCGGGCGACGCGTGCGTGCTCCAGGAGGGCGACGAGACGGTGTGGACGGTGCACGAGACGCTGCGCAAGGCGTACCACATCACCCTGCCGTAGGCCCTCTTTCACCGGCTCCCGGACGCGACGAAGCCCACAGGCCCCGAGACCTGTGGGCTTCGTGCTTTCGGGAGTCGGCCGAACCTACTTAACCGACCCGGCGGTCAGACCCGACACCACGTGCTTCTCGATGTAGGCGAACAGAATCACCACGGGCACGATCGCCACCACCGAACCGGCGAACAGGTACTGCCATTCGACCCGGTAGGCACCGAGGAAGCTGTTGATGCCGACCGTGAGCGGTTGCTTCTCCGGTGTGGTCACCAGCACCAGGGCGACGGTGAACTCGTTCCACGCCGCGATGAAGGTGAAGATGACCGCCGTGACGATGCCCGGCATCGCCAGTGGCAGCGTGACCCGACGCAGTGCCCCGAGACGGGAGGCACCGTCGATCATCGCGGCCTCCTCCAGCTCGACCGGAATCGCGCTGAAGTAGGCGGTCAGGATCCACACCGAGAAGGCCAGGTTGAACGCGCCGTTGACGAGCACGAGCGCCCAGTACGAGTCGAGCAGATCCAGGATGTAGAACTCCCGGTACAGCCCGACCAGCAACGACGTCGGCTGGAACATCTGGGTGACCAGCACGAGCCCCAGGAAGACGCCTCGGCCGCGGAATCGCTTGCGCGCGGTGTAGTAGGCCGCGGGCAGCGAGACCACCAGCACGAGCAGCGTGGACATGCCGGCGACCAGCAGCGAGATCTTGAGGTTGTCGCCGAGTGTGGACTTGTCCCACACGTCGACGAAGTTGGCCCATTCGAACTTCGTCGGCAGGTAGCCGTCGCTGGTCAGTTCGTCCTTGGGCCGCAGCGCGGTAATGGCCATCTCGATGTAGGGCGCGACGAAGACGATCGCGATCACCCACGCGAGCGCACCGAACCAGAGCTGCTTCTGGCTGTACTTCGAGCCCCCGAGCACGGACTTCTTGCGCCCGGACCCATTCCCGCCGCCCGCGGCGCCCGAAGGCTGCTTCGCGGCGCCGGCGCCCGGCTTACGGCCGGCGGCGGTGGTCGTGCTCATCGGTCGGTCTCCTTGTTACGGCTGACAACGAGGAAGAACGCGACCAGGATGATGATCATCGCGAAGTTGGCCACCGACATCGCGGCGCTTTCCCCGATGTCGGACGCCTTGAGCTGGTACATGAACACCGTGGTCGTCGCGGTCTCGTAGCCCGGACCACCGTTGGTCATCGCCCAGATGATCGGGAACGAGTTGAAGACGTTGATCAGGTTGATCACCACCGCGACCAGGATCGCGGGCTTGAGCAGCGGCAGCGTGATCGACAGGTAGGTGCGCCAGGTGGACGCGCCGTCGATCTTCGCCGCCTCGTACACCTCGCCGGGAACCGTCTGGAGTCCGGCGAGCAGGGTGTACGTGGTGAACGGCAGCGAGACGAAGACCGCGACCGCCATCATCCACGGCATCGCCGTGGACGGCCTGCCGAGCCAGTCCTTGCCCGCGTCCATCAGGTGCAGGTCGACCATGAGCGTGTTGATCGCGCCGTGGGTCTCGTGCAGCATCCACTTGAAGACGACGGCGGTCATGAAGACCGAGGCCGCCCACGGCACGATCATCGCCCAGCGGGCGTACCGCCGGCCGGGGAAGTGCTGGTTGAACAGTTGCGCCAGGAACAGCGACAACACGAGCGTGATGGCGACGACCACCAGCACCCAGACCACGGTGTTCCACAGCACGGCCACGAAGTCCGGCTCGTCGAACAGCTTCTTGTAGTTGTCGGTGCCGTTGGATCCCACCACGACGCCGGTGCGGCGGATGCGCTGGAAGGAGCTCCAGACCATCACCACGACGGGCCACAGGACCACGACGCCGATGAGGAGGACGGCCGGGCCGATCCACGGCAGCGGGGCCAGCGTCTTCTTGACTCTGGTGATGACGGTGGGCGCTCTGCGTACGGCGGTTTCGGCCACGGGGCCGTCCTCCTCCTTCGGTGCTGGGACGTTCCGGTACCGCGTCAGCTCTTCTGCTGCGCGACCGCCGCTTCGGCTTCCTTCTGGAGCTGGTCCAGCACGTCCTTGGGCGACTTGCCGCCCGAGACCGCGCTACCGAGCTGTTCCTTGATCTTCGGCGAGAGCACGTCCCACGCGACGTCGTTCAGCGGGTAGAACTTCGCCTTCGGGAGCAGGTCGATGTACGGCTTGAGGCCCGCGTTGGCGGGGTTGGCCGTCATCTTGGCCATCACCGACTTGGTCACCGGCGGGAAGCTGTACTGCTCCTGGAACTTGATCTGCTGGTCGGTGCTGAACGCGTGGTCCAGGAACGCCTTGATCTGGTCCTTCTTGCCGTTCTTCTTGAACGCCATCATCCAGTCGCAGACCCCGAGGGTCTCGTTCAGCGGGCCCGTCTTGCCGGCGATCGGCGCGGTCGCGTACTTGAGGTTCGGGTAGTCCTTCTTCAGCGTGGCGATCATGGTGGGGTTGCTGTTCACCATGCCGACGCTGCCGCCGTAGAAGTCCGTGTAGACGTCCTTGCGGTTCTTGGTGCCGGGGTTGGACTCGGTCAGTCCGGCCTTGACCAGGTTGTCGTTGACCCAGTTCAGCGCCTCGACGTTCTGCGGGCTGTTGACCGTGTACTTGCCGTTGGTCTGGTAGCCGCCGCCGTTGCCCAGCGCCCAGTTCATGAACTCGCCCTGGGCCTCCTCCTTGCCCAGCGGCAGGCCGAAGGGGGTCGCCACGCCGGCGGACTTGAGCTTGGTCGCGGCGGCCTTGACCTCGTCCCAGGTCTTGGGCGGGTCGGTGATTCCGGCCTTGGCGAACAACTCGGTGTTGTAGATCAATTGCCGAGTGCTGGAGGTGAAGGGAATGCCGTACTGCTTCCCCTTGACCGTCGCGGCGGGCGTGAAGGACTCCACGAAATCGGCCTTGGTGGCGGGCGACATCACGTCGTCGACCGGGTACAGCAGGTCGTCGACGACCTTGTCGGCATAACCGCCGGTCTGCAGCAGGTCGGGCATGTCGTTGTTCTGGATCATGGTCGCGACCTGCTTGTCGATGTCATCCCAGTTGATGACCTGCAGGTTCACCTTGATCCCGGGGTTCTTCTCGTTGAAGCTCGAGATCACCCCGTTCCAGTACTTCTGCATGCTGCCGTCGCCGCTGCCGTAGTCGGCCACGACCAGCTTGATCGAGCCGTCCTTGGGAGCGCCCGCCGCGCCGGAGGCGCCGGGGGTCGCCCCCTTGTCGCCGTCGTCCTTCTTGTCGTCCGAACCACCACACGCTGACAGAAGCAGTGCGGCCGACAGTCCTGTCGCCGCCAATGCCATCTGGTGCCGCTTCATCGCAGAACCGCCTTCATGCCTTCGGGAAAACAGGACCGTTGGTGAGGGTTTGGTCGCACTAAACCCATGCACTCGCTTGCGCAAAACTGTTCGCAACGCAGGTTTGTAGAAAACTCTTGAGCAGCATCGAGCATTTTGCGGACTCGCCGTGTCGGCAGTCAACACCTCGCCGGAACAAAGGTCTACACCAATCTTGGGATTCGCAGGAGGGGTGCAGGAAGTTTGCAGAGCAATTCGTTACCCGCCCGGGCGCGCATGCAGAAGAACCGGCACAGAGGGTGCCGGTTCGATCCCGTGAATGGTCCATCGAGTTGGTTGATCGGTGCGTGCGCAAATGCCCCGGACGTGCGAACGCGCCCGCCGGAAGGCGGGCGCGTGGACTCGGGGCGGAGCGTGCCGAGTGGCCGGGTTCAGACCCGGATGACCCGAACGCCCGCGTCGACGAAGGCCGCCGTGGCCTCCTCCGTCGCCGAGGTGTCGGTCACCAGCACGCCGATCCGATCCAGTGGGCAGATCCGGGCGAACGCCCGGCGGCCGAGCTTGGAGGAGTCCGCGGCCACCACCACCCGGCCCGCGCCGGCGGCCATCAACTGGTTGATGCTCGCCTCGCCCTCGTGGTGGGCGCTCGCGCCGTGCTCGACGTCGATCGCGTCCACCCCCAGGATCGCCACGTCCAGGGCCACCTCGCGCAGGATGCCGGTGGCCAACGGGCCGATCAGTTCGTAGGACTGGGTGCGGGCCACACCACCGGTGACCACGATCTTCACATGCCGACGCACGGCCAACTCGCCCGCGATGTTGAGCGCGTTGGTGACGATCGTGAACGCCTGCGCGTTCGAGTCGCCCTCGGTGTGCAGGTCGGCCCGGGCGACCAGGGCGCGGGCCACCTCGGTCATCGTGGTGCCGCCGTTGAGCCCGATCGTCTCGCCCGGCTTGACCAGCGCCGCGGCGGCCTGCGCGATGCGCTGCTTCTCGGACGCGTGCCGGGCGGTCTTGTAGCGCAGCGGGAGGTCGTAGGAGACCGCGTGCGCGACCGCGCCGCCCCGGGTGCGGGTCAACATCTGCTGCTGGGCGAGCTGATCCAGGTCGCGGCGGATCGTCGCGGGCGAGACGTCCAGCTCCGAGGCGACGTCCTCGACCTCCAGCCGACCGTGCTTGGCCAGCAGTTCGAGGAGCGCACCCCACCGCTCGTAACGGCTCACCCGTGACCTCCCGCCGTGTCCGACAGCCCTGGCCGACTCGTGTCGGATCGTTCGGGACATCCTTGCGGGCGCCCCACACGGGTCGAGCATCGGGGCTTCCGTGAACCTTCGCTCACTCAACGATGCTGTTGCATGTTCATGTTTTCAACTGCTATCCAGTGAGCACAAACGCGCATTCTCGGATCCACCCGCCCTCGGGCTCACAATCTGCCCCATCTACCAGACTTGAGACGCCGATGCCGCTCGTGAACACCCCGCCGTCCGACCTGTCCGGCGCGGACTGCGTCGTCGCGCTCGATGTCGGCGGCACCGACATCAAGGGCGGCGTGGTCGACGCGGGCGGCAACCTGGTCTACTCCGAGCGGCGGCCCACCGGCCGGACCGCGGGCCCCAACGCGGTGGTCGGGGGCATCGTCGACTTCGCCGCCGCGCTGCGCGAGCGGGCGGTCGAGCTGGGTGGCGTGCCGCGGGCGGCGGGCGTCGTGGTGCCGGGGATCGTGGACGATCCGGCGGGGGTCGCGGTGTGGTCGGCCAGCATCCAGTGGCGCGAGGTGCCGCTGCGCTCGTTGATCGCGGACCGGCTCGGCCTACCGGCGGCTTTGAGCCACGACGTGCGCACCGGCGCGCTGGCCGAGGGTCGACTCGGCGCGGGACGCGACTGCGACAACTTCCTGTTCGTGGCGATCGGCACCGGGCTCGCCTCGGTGCTGGTGCTCAACGGCCGCCCCTACCCGGGCGCGCACGGACAGGCGGGCGAGATCGGCCACATCACCGTGCGTCCGGGCGGCGGCCGGTGCACCTGCGGGGCGGTGGGCTGTCTGGAGGCGCACTTCTCCGGGCCCGCCATCGCGCACGCGTTCGCCGAGGCCGCGCCGGGCGACGACCCGCCGCTGAGCGCGGCCCAGGTGGTCGCCCGGGTGGCGGCCGGGGACACCGTCGCGGCGGCTGTGTGGGGCCAGGGCCTGTCCGCGTTCGCGGACGGTCTGCTCACCGGACTCGCCCTGTACGACCCGAAGTTGCTGGTGATCGGCGGCGGGCTCTCGCTCGCCGGGGAACAACTGTTCAACCCCTTGCGGACGTTGCTCGCCGAGCGCGCCGTGGTCCAACACGTGCCGCCGCTGGTGACCGCGGCGCTCGGGGACGAGGCCGGTTGCCGCGGCGCCGGCCTGATCGCGTGGGACACCTTGGAGGTGCGCGGGTGACGGTGCTCGGCAATGCGCGAGTGGTGCTGCCCTCCGGGGTGGTCGAAGGCGCTTCGGTGGGCGTGGTGGGTGATCGGATCGCCTTTGCGGGTCCGGGACTTCCGGATGGCCCCGAGGCGGTGGTCGACGTCGGGGGCGGTTGGATCGTGCCCGGCTTCGTGGACATGCACGTGCACGGCGGCGGTGGTGGTTCGTACACCTCCGGCGATCCCGACGAGGCGCTGCGAGTGGCCGAATTCCATCGCTCGCACGGCACCACGACCACGGTCGCGAGTCTGGTCACCGCCTCCCCGGCGGAGTTGCTGGCCATCGTCTCCGCGCTCTCCCCGCTCGTGCACGACGGCCGGTTGGCCGGGCTGCACCTGGAGGGCCCGTACCTGAGCGCGGCCCGCTGCGGCGCGCACGATCCGACCCAGTTGCGGTCGCCGGACCGGGACGAGGTCACCGCGCTGCTGAAGGCGGGCAGCGGCGCGATCCGGATGGTCACCCTGGCTCCCGAACTGCCCGGCGGCGTCGAGTTGGTGCGTCGACTGGCCGACGAGGGGGTGATCGCGGCGGTGGGGCACACCGACGGCACCCACCGCGAGACACGCGCGGCGCTGGCCGCGGGCGCGAGCGTGGCCACCCACCTGTTCAACGCGATGCGCAGCGTGCACCACCGCGAGCCGGGACCGGTCACCGCGCTGCTCCAGGACAGCGACGCGGTGGTCGAGTTGATCAACGACGGCGTGCACCTGCACTCCAGCGTGGTCAACCTGGCGTACGCGAGCGCGGGCCCGGACCGGGTCGCCTTCATCACCGACGCGATGGGCGCCGCCGGCATGCCGGACGGCGTGTATCCGCTGGGCGTGATGACCGTGGACGTGGTCGACGGCGTGGCCCGGCTGGCCGACGGCGACTCGATCGCGGGCAGCACGCTCACCCTGGACGGGGCGCTGCGCAACAGCGTCGCGGGCGGCCTGCCGATCGTCGACGTGGTGCGTTCGTTGTCCGCGACGCCCGCCCGGGCGCTGGGCATCGCCGATCGGGTCGGCACCCTGGAGCCGGGCAAGCGGGCCGACCTGGTGGTGCTCGACGACGCGCTGCGGGTGCGCGCGGTGATGGCCGGCGGCACGTGGGTGGACCACCGCCGGCCCTGATCGCCCGGCCGTCGCCCGGCCCCGCCGCCTCGAAGTCGGGGCGGCGGGGCCTCAGTTGGGTGGGTAGCGCTTGGCCCAGAAGGTCTCGCCGGCGTCCGGCCCGTGCAGCGTGGTGCCCTGCGTCATCTCCATCGCGAAGTCGTCGGCCAACTCCAGGATGGCGCCGCGGCCCTCCAACTCGGCGACCAGGTCGGCGGGCAGCACGGTGTCGCCGTGCATCGCGCCCAGCAGGTTGCCGCAGATCGACCCGGTCGAGTCGCTGTCGCCGCCGTGGTTGACCGCGAGCAGCAGTCCGGTGCGCATGTCCGGCGCCACCAGCGCGCAGTACAGCCCGATCGACAGCGCCTCCTCGGCCGTCCAGCCCTGGCCCAGCGCCTCGACCCGCTCCGCCGACGGCACACCGGCGCGCACCGCGGCCAGCGCCGCCTCGATCGCGCTCGCCGTCTCGGCGTGCTCGGGACGGGCCTTGACCAGATCCAGCGCCACCCGCACGCCCTCCTCCAGCGGCGCGCCCTGCATCACCGCGTGCACGATCACCGCGAACGCGCCCGCCGAGAGGTAGCCGGTGGGGTGACCGTGCGTCAGGACCGCGCATTCCACCGCGAGTTGGAAGACCAGCTCGGGTCGCCAGCCGACCAGCAGGCCGAACGGCGCCGAGCGCATCACCGCCCCGCAGCCCTTGGATTCGGGGTTCTTGGGCCGCTCCAGCGTGCCCATCACGCTCTCGTCCTCCAGGCCGCGCAGACAGGCGGACCCGGGCGCGCGCGAGCTGTACAGCCACTCCTCGCGGACCAGCCAGCCCTCGTCCTTGCGCTCGTCCGGACCCCACTCGCTCTGGGTCGCCTTCCAGCGCAGATACGCGCCGTGCAGGTCGGTCGGCGGATGCCAGGCCCCGGTGTCGCGCCGCACGTGCGCGCGGATCAGGCCCTCCACCGTGAACAACGTCATCTGCGTGTCGTCGGTGATCGCGCCGTGCCGGTGATACGCCGTCACGTAACCCGCGACGCCGTCGGCTCCGTGTTGTGCGCGGATCTCCGCGAGACTGAGGAACTCGATGCCCGCGCCGAGCGCGTCACCGATCGCCCCCGCGACCAGGCACCCCCGTACCCGGGCCCGAAAGTCCTGCAACCGGTCTCTGGACCAGAGTGCGGCCATGTGTGTGCTCCCCTCCCCCGACACCCCACCGCAGCGTACCGGCGGCCGGTCGTCCAGGGGTCGTACACGCGTCCGACGGCGTGCGGCATCGTACGGACCCCGGGGGCGACGGGTCGCCCCCGGGGGGTGCGTGTGCTCAGTTGCTCAGGATCGGCAGCATGATCTTCTCCACCTCGGCGTCGTGTCGACGGGCCACCTCCTGGCGCTCGGCGCTCACCTCGCCGTAGGTGGTGGTGCGCTGCCGGGCGCGCCGGCCGAGCGAGGCGGCCATCGCCTCCAGTTCGGCGATCGACTTCTTGGAGCCGTTGTCGGCGCCCGCCATCCGGGAGATGGTCTCCTCCATGAGCGTGCCGCCCATGTCGTTCGCGCCGCCTTCGAGCATCAGGTTGGTGCCTTCGACGCCGAGCTTGACCCAGCTCGTCTGGATGTTGTCGATCTTGCCGTGCAGCAGGATCCGGGCCATCGCGTGCACGGCCCGGTTGTCCCGCAGGGTCGGCCCCGGGCGCGCGATGCCGGCCAGGTAGACCGGCGCGTTGGTGTGCACGAACGGCAGCGTGACGAACTCGGTGAAGCCGCCCGTCTCGTCCTGGATCCGGCCGAGCAGGCGCAGGTGGCCCAGCCAGTGCGAAGGCGTGTCCACGTGGCCGTACATCATCGTCGAGGAGCTGCGGATGCCCAGTTCGTGTGCGGTACTGACCACCTCGACCCAGGTCGCGGCGGGCAGTTTGCCCTTGGTCAGGATCCAGCGCACGTCGTCGTCGAGGATCTCGGCGGCGGTGCCGGGGATGGTGTCCAGGCCCGCCTCCTTGGCGGCGGTCAGCCAGTCGCGGATGGACATCCCGGTCCGGGTCGCGCCGTTGACCACCTCCATCGGCGAGAACGCGTGCACGTGCATGTCCGGGACGCGCTTCTTGACCTCGCGCGCGATGTCGAAGTACGCGGTGCCGGGCAGGTCCGGGTGGATGCCGCCCTGCATGCACACCTCGGTCGCGCCGACCGCCCACGCCTGCTCGGCCCGCTCGCCCACCTGGTCCAGGGAGAGGGTGTACGCGTCCGCGTCGGTGCGCCGCTGGGCGAACGCGCAGAAGCGGCAGCCGGTGTAGCAGACGTTGGTGAAGTTGATGTTCCGGTTGACGATGTAGGTGATCTCGTCGCCGTTCACCGAGCGGCGCAAGTCGTCTGCGATCCGGGCCAGTTCGTCCATCGCGACACCGTCGCAGTGGAACAGGGCGAGGGCCTGGTCGTCGGTCAGCCGGGTCGGGTCGGCGGCGGCCCGGGCCAGGGCCGCCTTGACCTCCGAGTCGAGCCGGACCACCGATCCCGTGGCGCTGTCGGCGACCTGTTCGCGCAGCGACTCCCAGTCCCCGTAAACGTTGTCGAAGTCGTCCCGGCGGTCGCCGGTGCGGCCGACGGTGTCGATCGTCACGTGCAGGTCGGTGCGCCCGCTCGCGGCGGCGAAGATGTCCTCGGGCTCCTGCCAGGGCAGCCCCTCGGGGCACTTGCCCTCGATCGCCAGCCCGGTCTCCGGCTCGGCCAACGCCCGCACGTGCGGCAACACCCGCGGGTCCAGCCACGGTTCGCCGCGCTGGATCACCTCGGGGTAGACGTTGAGCCGCTCGCGCAGCGTGAAGCCCGCCTCGGCGGTCCGGGCCGCCAGGAACTCGACCTGCGGCCAGGCGAGTTCGGGGTTTACGTGGTCGGGGGTCAGCGGTGACACGCCGCCCCAGTCGTCGATGCCGGCCGCGATCATCAGCGCGTACTCCTCGCCGATCAGGTTCGGCGGCGCCTGCACTCGCATCTGCGGCCCGAGCACGATCCGGGTCACGGCGATCGCGGCGGCCAACTCGATCAGGTCGGCGTCCGGCGTCGAGCGCATCGCGGTGTCCGGCTTGGCCCGGAAGTTCTGCACGATGACTTCCTGGATCGAGCCGTACTGCCGGGCGACCTTGCGCATCGCGAAGATCGACTCGGCCCGCTCGGTCATGTTCTCGCCGATGCCGATCAGCAGGCCGGTGGTGAACGGGACGTTCGAGCGCCCGGCGTCCTCCAGCACCCGCAGCCGCACGGCCGGTTCCTTGTCCGGCGAGCCGTGGTGCGGGCCGCCGGGCTCGGACCACAGCCGGGTCGCGGTGGTCTCCAGCATCATCCCCATCGACGCGCTGACCGGCTTGAGCCGCTGGAAGTCGGTCCAGGACAGCACCCCGGGGTTGAGGTGCGGCAGCAGACCGGTCTCCTCCAGGACCCGGATGGACATCGCCCGCACGTACGCGAGCGTGTCGTCGTACCCGTGCGCGTCCAGCCACTCGCGGGCCTCGGGCCAGCGGTCCTCGGGCCGGTCGCCGAGCGTGAACAGGGCTTCCTTGCAACCGAGCGCGGCGCCGTCGCGGGCGATCTCGAGCACCTCGTCCGGGCTGAGGAACATCCCGTGGCCCTCGCGCCGAAGCTTGCCGGGCACGGTGACGAAGGTGCAGTAGTTGCAGCGGTCGCGACACAGCCGGGTCAGCGGGATGAACACTTTTCGGCTGTAGGTGATCACCCCGGCACGCCCGACGGCCGCCAACCCGGCGTCGCGCACGCGTGCGGCGGATCGGCTCAGGTCCTCCAGGTCCGCGTCCCGCGCGTGCAGGAGCACGGCTGCTTCCGAGACGTCGAGCATGACCCCGTCTCGGGCTCGCCGCAGCGCACGCCGCATCGAACTCTCGGTGGGACGTCCCTCGTTGGGGGTCGGGGTCATGCGACACCTCGCTGTCGTCGCTGTTGCTCGGGCCGGATCGGCGGGCCGACCGCACCTCGTACGCGCCGACCCAACCGACAAACGGGAGCCGACGCGACGTCGCCCCCCGAACGGACCAAGCGTAGGCGCGCACGATCGAGGCCATTGCGACTCGTGTCGCACGTCACGTAGGTGCGACAGCCCCGACAAACTCCGGTTGCCGCTACGGCGATGAGCCGGTCACCCGGGCCGGTGCCCACCCGACGACCTCGGCGTTCATGCCCTGTACCGACAGGTCGGCACTGTGCCGTTCGGGTGATCTTGTCGCGACTCGATCGTTGGAGGGTTCGGACCGGAAAGGGCCGTGCCGGTGGTCGTGGAGAGTGTCACAATCGGGGCAGGTCGGGGCGACACGAAGGCGGTGCTACGAATGGCGGCTCTCCCCGCGCAGTCGCACGTCCAGCCCTGGACTGTGGACGAATGGATCGCACTCAACGAGGCATCACCGGACGGCAGCCGATACGAGCTTGTCGACGGGAGCGTGCTGATGAGCCCGCCGCCATCCATGCAGCACCAGTTCGCGGGTGACCAACTCAGGATGTTCCTGCACGCCGCGGCACCGCCCGACCTCGTCGCGGTCACCGCGTCCGGCATCCCGATGGGGAATCAAACCGGCCTGATCCCGGACGTGCTCGTCGTCGATCGTTGCGCTCTCGCGGACGGGGTCAAGATGCCCGATCCGTCGCAGGTCCACCTGGTCGTCGAAATCGTCTCGCCGTCGACGACCACGACCGACCGCACGCTGAAGCCCGCCAAGTACGCCGCTGCCGGCATCCTGCACTTTTGGCGCCTGGAGACGGCACGGTTTCGCGGACTCGGTCTCGATCGACTCCCGGTGCTGTTCGTCTACACGCTCGACGCCGAAGGCGAGTACCAACTGACCCGTCGCCTCGCGGCGGGCATCACCACTCGAATCCAGGAACCCTTCCCGCTCGAACTGGACCCCGCCGACCTCGTCGCGTAGACCGCCCTCGCGCGCTTCGCCGCCGGACATGGGGCGGCGGCGTACGGGAGGACCCCCGTACGCCGCCGAGTCTCGTGGTGGGTCAGACCGAGACGGTGACCGTGTCCTTGCCGGAGCGCAGCAGCGTGCCGTTGGCGGCGCCCGTGGTCTGTCCGTCGCGGATGGTCTCCACGCCGTTGACCCGGACGCTGACCACGCCGGTGGACTCGCTCGTCAGGCGGGCGCTGTCACCGGGCATGTCGTGCATCAGCCGGGCCGGGCCGGAGCCGACGGTGGCCGGGTCGAACAGGACCAGGTCGGCGTGGAAGCCCTCGGCGATCCGGCCGCGGTCGACCAGGCCGAACAGCTCGGCGGGCTCGGTGGTGAGCATCTGCACGGCGCGCTCCAGGGAGACCAGCTTGCGGCCGCGGAGCATGTCGCCGAGGAAGCGGGTGGTGTAGGTCGCGCCGCACATCCGGTCCAGGTGTGCGCCGGCGTCGGAGCCGCCCAGGATCACGTGCTCGTTGTCCCAGACCTGCTGGCGCAGGTCCCACGAAGCCTGGTCGTTGTCGGTCGGCATCGGCCACAGGATCGTGCGCAGATCGTCGTTGATGCAGATCTCCAGGAGCGTCCAGAAGTCGTCCTGGCCGCGCTCCTTGGCGATGTCCGCGACGATGCGGCCGGACAGGCCCTCGTTCGCCTCGGAGTAGGTGTCGCCGATGACGTAGCGGCCGAAGTCCGCGAGCCGACGGAACACGCCCGCCTCGGGGCTGTCCGCGTTGCGCAGCATCTCCGCGCGCACCTCGGGGTCGCGCAGCTTCGCGATCCGCTCGGGGACCGGCAGCGACAGGATCGGGCCCCAGCCCGGCATCAGGTTGAGCGCGCAGTAGTTCAGGAACGACATGTTCATCGGGACCAGGACCGGCATGGTCAGGATCACGATCCGACCGCCCGCCTCCTTGGCCTTCTCCGACGCGTAGATCTGCCGCGGCGCACGATCGGGCGCCGCGGCGTCGACCGTGAGCACGTTCCAGTTCATCGGCCGGCCAGCCGTGGTGGTCATCTTGACCAGCAGGTCGATCTCCTCGTCGGAGAACTGGTCCAGACAGCCGGCGACGATGACCTCCAACTGGGTGCCCTCGTGCTTGCCGACCTCCTCGCACAGCGCGAGGATCTCGGCCGGCGTCGCGGCCCGCGACGGCACCGGGTTCCCGTCGCCGTCGGTGTGGTTGGACTGGCCGGTGGAGAAGCCGAGCGCGCCGGCGTCCATCGCCTTGCCCAGTTCGGTCACCATCGCCGCGACCTGCTCGGGCGTGGCCTCCTTGCCGACCGAGTCGGCGCCCATCACGTAGCGGCGGATCGCGCAGTGCCCGGCCATGAAGCCGGCGTTCACCGCGATCCGGCCCTCCAGCTTGTCCAGGTACTGGGCGAACGTCTCCCAGCTCCAGTCCACGCCGTTCTCCAGCGCGGGCAGCGCCATGCCCTCGACCTTGGCCATCATCCGCCGGGTGTAGTCGGCGTCCTCGGCCTTGAGCGGCGCGAGCGTGAAGCCGCAGTTGCCGCCGATGATCGTGGTCACGCCGTGGTTGACCGAGGGCGTGGCGTACGGGTCCCAGTGCAGTTGGGCGTCGTAGTGGGTGTGCGGGTCGACGAACCCGGGAGCCAGGATCAGCCCCTCGGCGTTCTCGGTGCTCGCGGCCTCTTCGGTTATGCCGCCGGCGGGGGTGACCGCGACGATCCGTCCGTCCCTGATGCCCACGTCACCCAGGAAGGACGGCGCGCCCGTCCCGTCGACGACGGTGGCTCCGGTGATGACGTGATCCAGCATGGCGAAGCTCCTTCTGCCCTCGGTGTTGCCCGCGAACGCAGCCGTCGCATGCCTGCGCATACCCGACCCCGCCCACCCACGAAACTGATGGTACGTCAGATGTACCAGGTCGCCAGGGGTCGACACGGGATGAGACGGGGCTCACCCGAGTCATGCCGTACGGGCATATCGAGGGGTGGCGTCGAGGCGGCAAACGACCCCGCCGCCTCACGACCGACCACCCCGACTCGAAGCACCGGCTGGATCTCGGCGCTACCCGCCCTTGCGGCCGGCGCCGGCCTTCCCGCAGCTCTTCGCGACGACGCGCTCTTGTTGCTGTCGGCTCAGTCGGACGCGATGGATGCCGCACTTGCCGCAGCCGCACGAGCGGGCGATGCGGACGCCGACGCCATACGGCGGACCCTGATCCGGGGTAGGGCTCGCGTCCCGGTCGACGCTCCCCCGACCGAGCTTCCGGCGCGGCTCCATCTGGATAGTGTCGGGCGAGAACTCACGGTCCCGTCACCGGCCGCGTGTACGACGACGAAAACCCCGGCATCGTCGACACCGACCTCGCCGCCTTCGCCGAATTCCTCCTGCGCGTCGTGGAAACCGACGATCGACGCTCCACCGAGGAACCCGGCCGGACCGAAGCCGGCAAGGAATTACGGGCCTACCTTGCCGCGCTCGACCCGGCCCCGTTTGCCGACGACGCATCCTCGTTCCGGGATGACCTGCTCCACGACTTCACCGAAGGCGTCCGGCCCTGACCCGAACCGGCGCCGAGCGCTTGGCGGCCGCTTTCAGAAGAGCTTCACGCCGGCCATCCAGCCGCCGTCGACGACGATGTGGGTGCCGGTCATGTACGAGCTGTCGGCGCTCGTCAGGAACAGCGCGGCGGTGGCGATCTCGTCCGGCTCGCCGATTCGGGCCAGAGGTATGCCGCCGAAGACCTCGCTCACCGGGTCCGGCTCGCCCGGCGCCGGGGTCGGTGCGGTCAGGCCGTCGATGTCGGCCGGGTTGGTCATCGGCGTCCGGACGCCGCCCGGGCAGATCGCGTTCACCCGGATCCCCGGTCCGGCCTCCAGGGCGGCCACGCGGGTCATCGCGAGCACCGCGCCCTTGGTGGAGGCGTACGCGACCAGGCCCTCCATGCCGGCCAGTCCCGCGTAGGACGCGATGTTCACGATGGTTCCCGGTCCGCCCGCCGCGCGGAGCGCGGGCAGTGCGGTCTTCATGCCCAGGAACGTGCCGAGCTGGTTCACCTCGACGATCCGCAGGTATGCCGCCCGGGACATCTCCTCGATCGGGTCGAAGGCCAGGATCCCGGCGTTGTTGACCAGACCGTCGAGGCTGCCGAAGGCGTCGACGGCGGTGTGTACCGCGCGCTGCCAGTCGTCCTCGTTCGACACGTCCAAGTGCACGTAGCGGGCCGCGTCGCCGATCTCCTTCGCCGCCGCCTCGCCCGCCTCGTCCAGGATGTCGGCGAGGACGACCCGCGCCCCCTCGGCCGCGAACAGGCGGGCCTCCACGACTCCCTGGCCACGTGCCGCGCCGGTGATCAGGACCACCCTGCCGTCCAGCTTGCCCATGCGAACTTCCCTTCTCGGAACGGAGACTGATGAAGCGTCAGAGCGTCGTGCGGTCGGGCGCGTGGTGCGCGGGGGGCGGTGCGTGTCGGCGCGTGGCGCGTCGTGTGCGGATCCGGGTGCGCGAGCCCCGCAGGCCCGGGGTGCGGGCGGTCCGGGGTGCGCAGGCCGGGGTGAGCGTTGCGGTCAGGACAGGTTCGGGGCCACCTCGGCGGCGAACAGGGCGATCTGGTCCAGCAGTTCGGCCAGGTCGCGGCTGCGGAAGCGGACCTGGATCTGGTTCGCGCCCTGCTCGCCGTACCAGCGCAGCGACTCGGCCAGCTTGTCCGGGCTGCCGGTGAGGGTGTTGGCGCCGACGTCCCAGCCGGCCTCGCCGACGTAGAGCAGCTCGGTGATCGCGCCGATGTCCAGCCGCTCGTCGGCGCGGCCGACCTCCTCCTGGTAGCGGCGCAGCTCGGCGAGCTGGTCGGGGTAGGTCGCGCGCGGGCTGCCCTGCGGCAGCCAGCCGTCGCCGTACCTGGCCACCCGCTTGAGCGCCGCGCCCGCCGAGCCGCCGATCCAGATCGGCGGACGGGGGGTCTGCACCGGACGCGGCAGGGCGCCCATGTCCTGCACCTGCCAGCGCTCGCCCGCGAAGGTCACGTATTCGTCCCGCAGTGCGAGGTCGAGCAGTTCCAACGCCTCGTTGAGCGCCTTGCCCCGGGTCTTGAAGTCCACCCCGAGCATCTCGAACTCGGCCTCGACGTGTCCCGCGCCCGCGCCGACGATCGCCCGGCCCTTGGAGATCCGGTCCAGCGTCGCGAACGCCTTGGCCGACATCATCGGGTGCCGGTAGGCGAGAACCGACACGTGACTGATCAGTCGGATCCGCTCGGTGATGCCCGCGAGCCAGCCGAGGGTGGTCATCGTGTCCCACCACTCGGTGCCCATCGCGCCGGCGTGGCTGCGCGGGATCGCGGTGTGGTCGCAGACCGCGATGTAGGCGAAGCCGGCCCGGTCGCAGGCTTGCGCGATCGCGGCCAGTTCGTCCGGTCCCGAGGTCTCCTCCCATGCCTCCGCGTACAGCTTGCTCTGCGACTGGATGGGCAGCTGCATGCCGACGTGCAGGGTGCCCGGGGGCAGGATCGCGGCCATGGAAGTGCCTCCGAGGGATCGAGGGGGATCGTTGGACTGTGGCGAACGCGTGTCACATACTCCGATCTAACGGGTCGTCAGACAAGGCCGAAGTACCGCTCCTGGAGGAACCGGACCGTGATCAACACCACCGACCCAAGCATCGACGAGGCCGAGGTGCGGATGCGACTGGAGGTCGAGGAGGCCACCGGAATCGCGGTGCTGACGCTGTGTCGACCGGACAAGTTGAACGCGTGGAGCTGGGAGGCCACCCGGCAATTGGGCATCATGGCCGACCGGATCCGCTTCGACGAGCGGGTCCGGGTGGTGCTGTTGCGGGCCGAGGGACGGGCGTTCTGCGCGGGCATCGACGTGACCGCGCCCGGCGGCGCGATCACCGGGCGCTCGGGCGCCGAGCGCACCCGCAACTACTACGAGGGGCTGCGCTGGGTACACGAGCGCTTTCGCACCTTCGCCCGGCTGCCGCAGCCGGTGATCGCCGCCGTGCAGGGCTACTGCCTGGGCTTCGGCTTCGAGCTCGCGCTGATGGCGGACATCCGGATCGCGGCCGACGACGCAAGGTTCGCGCTGCCCGAGGCGCAGATCGGCGTCGCGGTGGACGCGGGCGGCGACATCCGGATCGCCCGGGAGGCGGGCGCGGGCTGGGCCAAGCTGCTGTCGCTGACCGGCCGCCGGATCGACGCGGCCCTGGCCGAGCGCCTGAACCTGGTCCAGGAGGTGGTGCCCGTGGCCGACCTGGACCGCGCCGCCCGCGCCCTGGCCGAGGAAATCGCCGCCAACGCCCCCCTGGCCGTCCAGGGCATCAAACGCAGCATCGACACCTTCGCCGACGCCAACCTCGACGCGGCCCTGGGCCTGACCGCAATGTCCGCAGCCCTGACCCTGGTCTCCGAAGACTCGACAGCCGGCTACGCAGCCAAAGCGGCCCGCAAACCGGCCCACTTCGAGGGCAAGTAACACCCGCCCCACCTTCGAGTCCACCCCAGCCGACCCAACCCCCAAACGCCGGCCGAACCAATCCAGCCCGGCCGGCGTTTGAGGCCAAACAGCCCCGCCGGCGTTTGAGGCGAACCAGCCCGGCCGGCGTTTGAGGCCACCCCAGCCAACCCAACACGCAACGCCGGCCGAACCAATCCAGCCCGGCCGGCGTTTGAGGCCAAACAGCCCCGCCGGCGTTTGAGGCGAACCAGCCCGGCCCGCGCATGAGGCCAACCCCGGCCCCGCGTCAGCGACGCGCCGCCTCCTCCGCAGCCCTCGCCCGAAGCTCGAACTTCAGCACCTTCCCGCCCGGATTCCGCGGCAACTCGCTGACGAACTCCACCGCCCGAGGCACCTTGTAGTTCGCCATCTCCTGCCGGCAGAACGCGATGACCTCCTCGGCCGTGACCTCCGCCCCCGGCCGCAACAGCAGGTACGCCTTGCCCACCTCGCCCATCCGCGCGTCCGGCACACCGACCACCGCGGCCTCCGAGATCGCCGGGTGCCCCGCAAGTACCGACTCGATCTCCGCCGGGTAGGCGTTGAAGCCGCCGACGATGAACATGTCCTTGATCCGGTCGGTGATCCGCAGGTTGCCCTGCTCGTCCAACACGCCCACGTCGCCCGTGTGCAGCCAGCCCTCGGCGTCGATCGCCTTGGCGGTCTCCTCCGGGTCCTCGAAGTAGCCCTTCATCACGTTGTAACCACGCACCCACACCTCGCCGGACTCGCCGACCGGCGTCGGCTTGCCGTCCGCGTCCGTGGTGATCACCTCGACGCCGGGAATGGCCCGCCCCGAGGTGGACGAGATCACCTCGGCCGAGTCGCCCTGCCGGCACATGGTGGCCGTGCCACACGACTCGGTCAGCCCGTACGCGGTGAGCACCGAGTCGAAGCCCAGTTCCTGCGCCATCCGGGTGACCAGGGACAACGGCACCGCCGCCGCGCCGGTGACCGCGAGCCGCAGCGAGGACAGGTCGTACTTGCCGGCCCCCTCGCGCGCCACCGCGTCCAGGAGCGAGGTGTAGATCGTCGGCGCGCCCGGCAGCACGGTGACCCTCTCCTGCTGGATCACCGCCAACGTGGCGTCGGTGTCGAAGACCGCCTGCGGAATCATCGTGGCGCCCTTGATCAGGCTCGCGATGATCCCCGCCTTGTACCCGAAGGTATGGAAGAACGGGCTGACGATCAGGTACCTGTCGCCCTCGACGACCCCGACCACCGACGCCCACGTGTCGAACACGCGCAACGTCTGCGCCTGGGTGGTCATCACGCCCTTGGGCTGCCCGGTGGTTCCGGAGGTGAAGATGATGTCGCCGATGTCGTCGGGGGTGACGCTCGCCTTGCGGGCGTCCACCTCGGCGGCGCCGATCCGGTCGCCGCCGGCCAGGAAGTCCGCCCACCCGATGCAGTCGTCCGGCGCGGTGTCGGCCAGCACGACCACCCGTTCCAGCTCGGGCAGGTCCGCGAACGCCCGGCCCTCCGCCGCCCCGCCGGCCGCCTGGCGCAGCATGCCGACGTAGGACGAGCCGAGGAACGTGCCCGAGACGAACAGCAGCTTGGCGTGCGTCCTGGCCAGTACGTACTTGGCCTCGGCGCCCTTGTACCGGGTGTTCATCGGCACCACGACCGCGCCCGCGGTCAGCGCGCCGAGCGCGGACACGATCCAGTCCAGCGAGTTCGGCGCCCAGATGCCGACCCGGTCGCCCTTGTGCACGCCCGCCGCGATGACCGCGGCGGCGGCACGCCGTACGCGGTCCCGCAGTTCCGCGTAATCGACCCGTACATTGCCGTCCACCACGGCCTCACGGTCACCGAAGCGGTCCGCCGCGCTGTCGACGAGGGCAGGGATGCTCCCCCACTCAAGGTCCCCTTGCATGATCGCTCCCGGAGAGGCCAGAGGTTGATTGAACCTGACGGTACGTCAGATCATGGCGGCGTGGGAAGCGGCATCACGGCGATCGAGACGCAGACCACCGCGACGCGGTGGTCACCGATGATTGAGGGCTGAGGCATGCGCAAGTTCGAGACGCTGGGCTACGAGCAGGAGAACGGCGTCGCGTGGGTGACGTTGAACCGCCCGAACCGGCACAACGCGTTCGACATCACCATGATCGACGAACTGCACTCGCTGTGGCGTGAGCTGCGGCACGACGACGATGTGCGGTGTGTGGTGCTCACCGGCGCTGGCGACAAGGCGTTCTGTACCGGCATCGATCGGGGTGTGGACATCCCGCAGCCGTCGTCGCCGTACATGATGGACGACCCGATGCTCAAGGTGGGACCGAAGTTCTCCGACCTGTGGAAGCCGGTCATCGTCGCGGTGAACGGGATGGCCTGCGGCGGCGCGTTCTACCTGCTGGGCGAGTGCGAATTCGTGATCGCGGCGGAGGAGGCGACCTTCTTCGACCCGCACACCACGTACGGCATGGTGTCCGGCTTCGAGTCGATGCACCTCGCGCAGCGCATGCCGCTCGGCGAGGTCATGCGGCTCACCCTGCTGGGCAACGCCGAGCGGATGAGCGCCAAGCGCGCCTACGAAACCGGCCTGGTGTCGCAGGTGGTGCCCGCCGCCGACCTCCTGGACACCGCCCGCTGGGCCGCCGAAACCATCGCCTCCTACCCGCCCCACGGCGTCCAGGGCTCGGTGCGCTCCATCTGGGCGGCCCGCGACCTCACCCGCGCCCAGGCCCTGAGCATGGCCCCCCACATGATCGAACTGGGCAACCTCGACTGGTCCGAACAAGCCGGCCTGTTCCAAAACCGCGGCAAGGACTTCCGGGTCCGCTGAGCGCGTGCCGAGAGCCCCGACCCACCGAGGTGGGTCGGGGCTCGGGCGGACGACGGCCGCCCTGTTGCGTCGTCCGGTTCTCGGGGGTGCGGGTCAGAAGGTGGGGGTGGGTGGGGTCGGGGCCTCCCCCAGCAGGTCGGTCGCGACGCGATCGCGGTGTTCGGCGGCATCGCCCCACGCTGTGCCCAGTGCCCAGGCGCGCTTCATGAAGAGCTGGAGGTCGTGCTCCTCGGTGTAGCCGATCGCACCGTGCACCTGGAGGCAGTTGCGCGCCGCCAGGTCGGCCGCCTCGCCCGCGTAGATCTTCGCCATCGACACGTCGCGGTCCGCCGAGGGCAGGTCGCGGGCCAGCGAGTAGGCCGCGCGCAGCACCACCGGGCGGGCGAACTCCAGCTTGATCAGCACGTTGGCCAGGTGGTGCTGGACCGACTGGTGGGTGCCGATCTGCACGCCGCGCTGGACCCGCTGCTTGGCGTAGTCGACCGTCATGTCGAGCATCCGCCGGGTCAGGCCCAGCAGTTGCGCCGCCGCGCCGAGCGCGCCGCGGTTGGCCGCGCGGGCCAGTGCCCGCCGGGCGTCGGAGGCCACCAGGGTCTTGGGCGTCGGCTGGAAACCGACGGTGTAGAGCTTGCGACTGCGGTCGACGGAACGTTGGGCGGTCAGCTCGCAGGCGCTCGGCTCGGTCACGTGCAGTTCGCCGTTGTCCAGCCCGATCACCAGCACGTCGGCGGCGGCGGCCTCGACGGCGAGCCGCCGGCCGGGCAGCAGCACGGACGCGGTGGCCCGACCGGCGGCGATCTCGGCCAACCACCCGGCGTCGGCCGCGAACTCGGCGAGCAGGCCGACCGCGACCGCCGATTCGAGCAGCGGTTCGGGCAACGCGGCGTAGCCGGTCTCAACCAGCACGGCGGCCAATTCCTCGTCGCCCATGCCCAGGCCGTCGTGCTCCTCGGGGACCACGATGCCGGTCACGCCGACCTTGGCGAGATCGGCCCAGCGCGCGGAGATCGCGCTGTCGGCGGCCCACGCGGCGCGTACGTCGGTGCCGGTGCACCGGTCGGCGAGGAAGTCGCGGACCGTGTCGCGGAACAGTTCCTGGTCTTCGGTGTATGCGAGGCGCATCGTCGGAATCCTTCTACTTCGCTCGGGGCAGGCCGAGGATGCGTTCGGCGATCGTGTTGCGCTGGATTTCGTTGGTACCGGCGTAGATCGGCCCGCCGAGCGCGAACAGGAAGCCGTCCAGCCAGCCGCCGTCGCCGTCGTCCAGCTCGCCCGCCTCGCCGAGCAGGCGCAGCGCGGTCGCGTGCAGCTCGACGTCCATCTCGGACCAGAAGACCTTGTTGATCGAGGAGTCCGCGCCGATCGCGCCGCCCGCCTGGAGCTTGGTGACGGTGCCGAAGGTGAACAGCCGGTACGCCTCGGCGTCCATCCAGGCGCGCACCACCGCGTCCCGCTCGGCCGGGCGCGGGTCCTGCTTGTACAGGTCGATCAGCTTGTTCGCGGGCGCCACGAAGCGGCCGGGGCTGCGCAGGTTGAGCCCGCGCTCGCTGCCGGTGGTGGCGATCATGATCTTCCAGCCCTCGTTCACCCCGCCGAGCACGTCGGCGTCCGGTACGAAGACGTCGTCCAGGAAGACCTCGGCGAAGCCCGGCTCCCCGTCGAGCTGCGGGATCGGCCGCACGGTCACGCCGGCGGCGGCCAGGTCGACCATGAAGTAGGTCAGGCCGCGGTGTCGCTGCGCCTCGGGGTCGGTGCGGAACAGGCCGAACAGGCGATGGCCGTAGGTGCCGCGCGAGCTCCAGATCTTCTGCCCGTTCAGCAGCCACCCGCCGCGCTCGTCGTCGCGGTCGGCGCGCGAGCGCACGTTGGCCAGGTCGGAACCGGCCTCCGGCTCGGACCAGCCCTGGACCCAGATCTCCTCGCCGGAGGCCATCTTCGGCAGGTAGCGGTCCTGCTGCTCCTTGCTGCCGAATTCGAAGACGGTCGGCGCGAACAGGAAGATGCCGTTCTGGCTGACCCGGCCCGGGGCGCCCGCGCGGTAGTACTCCTCCTCGAAGATCAGCCATTCGGTCAGGCCGGCCTCACGGCCGCCGTATTCCCTGGGCCAGGAGACGACCGCCCAGCGCGCGTCGAAGAGCTTGCGCTCCCACGCCTGGTGGGCGGTGAAGCCCTCCCGCGTGTCCATCGACGGCAGTGGCTCGGCGGGCACGTTGGCAGCCAGCCACGCGCGCACCTCCCGGCGGAACTCCTGCTCCTGCTCGGTGAATTCGAGATCCACTGGGCGACTCCCTCGACGGGTGTGAGACCGAGGACACACAGGTCGAAACCCGGTCGGACACGGGTAGCATAACTGACGGGTCGTCAGGTTAGCTGTTGCACGCGGTGTGGCGACACCGTAAACGGCGTGCGATCGGACACGCGGGCGGCGAAATCGTCGGTCGAACAATCGAGGACCAAAGGGGGCCCCAGTGGCCGAGGCATACATCGTCGACGCGGTACGCACGCCGGTCGGCCGCAAGAAGGGCAGCCTGGCCGGGGTGCACCCGGCCGACCTGGGGGCCCATGTGATCAAGGCCCTGGTCGAACGCAGCGGGATCGACCCCGACGTGGTCGAGGACGTGGTCTTCGGCGCCGTGGACACCATCGGCCCGCTGGCCGGCGACATCGCCCGCACCGCGTGGCTGGCCGCCGGCTACAGCGAGGCGGTGCCCGGGGTCACCATCGACCGCCAGTGCGGCTCCTCGCAGCAGGCGATCCACTTCGCGGCGCAGGGCGTGATGTCCGGCACGCAGGACGTGGTCGTGGCCGGCGGCGTGCAGAACATGAACCAGATCCCGATCGGATCGGCGATGACCTCCGCCGTGCCGCTCGGCTTCAGCGACCCGTTCTCCGGCTCCAAGGGCTGGGTGGCGCGCTACGGCGACGAGCCGGTCGACCAGTTCTACGGCGCCGAGCTGATCGCGAAGCGCTGGGACATCTCCCGCGAGGAGATGGAGCGCTTCGCGCTCGCGTCGCACGAGCGCGCCCTGCACGCGATCGACAACGGGTGGTTCGAGAAGGAGATCGCGCCGATCGACGTGGACGGCACCGTGGTCTCGGTCGACGAGCCGCCGCGCCGGGGCACCACGCCGGAGAAGATGGCCGAGCTGAAGGTGCTGATGGAGGGCGGCCGGATGACCGCCGCCGTCGCCTCGCAGATCTCCGACGGGGCGGCGGCGCTGCTGATCGTCTCGGAGCGCGCGCTGAAGCAGTACGGTCTGACCCCGCGCGCCCGGATCCACCACATGAGCGTGCGCGGCGCGTCCCCGATCGAGATGCTCTCCGCGCCGATCCCGGCCACCGAGTACGCGTTCGCCAAGTCCGGCCTGGGCATCGACGACATCGACGCGGTCGAGATCAACGAGGCCTTCGCGCCGGTCGTACTGTCCTGGATGAAGGACCTCAAGGCCCCGCACGAGAAGGTCAACCCCAACGGCGGCGCGATCGCCCTGGGCCACCCGCTCGGCGCCACCGGCGCCCGGCTGATGACCACCCTGCTCCACCACCTGGAGCGCACCGGCGGCCGCTACGGCCTCCAGACCATGTGCGAGGGCGGCGGCCAGGCCAACGTCACCATCATCGAACGCCTGGGCTGACCCGGCGGCAGGCGAACGCCCGCAGGGCGCGACCACCGATGGTGGTCGCGCCCTGCGGGTTTCGGGGGGGCTTCGGTCAGAGTTGGCGCTGGTAGACGTGCGGCTCGTAGTCGGTGGGGTGTTGCCGGGCGGCGTGTTGCGGGGCGTGGATGCGGGGGATGCGGCTGGGCCACCAGTTGGCGTTGCCCAGGAGGGTCATCAGCGAGGGCAGGATCACGATCCGGACCACGATCGCGTCGATCAGGACCGCGGCGGCCAGGCCGATGCCCATCTGCTTCATGTCCAGCATGCTCAGCGTGCCGAAGACCACGAAGACCGAGACCATCACGAGCGCCGCGCTGGTGATCACGCCGGCCGAGCCGGTGATGCCCTTCTCGACCGCGGCCTTGGTGGACATGCCCTGCATGGCGGCCTCGCGGATCCGGCTGACCACGAAGACGTGGTAGTCCATCGAGAGGCCGAACAGCACCACGAACAGGAACAGCGGCAGCCAGGAGATGATCGCGCCGCTGGAGTGGAAGTCCAGGATGCCCTCGGCCCAGGTGTGCTGGAAGACCACGACCAGGAAGCCGAAGGCGGCCAGCGCGGAGAGCAGGTTGATCCCGATCGCGGTGAGCGCGACGACCACCGAGCGGAACGTCACCGACATCATCACGAAGGTCAGCAGCAGCACGAAGGCGATCACCAGCGGCAGCTTGTCCTGCACGTGGGCGGCGAAGTCCTTGTTCTCGGCCGTCTCACCGGAGACCGCGAACTCCGCGCCCGCCACCTTGCCGACGGTGTTCGGCAGCACACTCTCGCGCAGTTGCTTCAGCGCCGCCTTGGCCTGCGTCGAGCTGGAGATGTGCGGCGTGGTCACGTCGACCTTGAACGCGCGCCCGTCCTCGGAGACCAACACCTCGACCGGGTCCTGGGTGAACAGCGGGTTGTTCCGGGTCTGGGCGACCGCCCGGTCCAGCGCGGCGCGGGTCTCCTTCTCCTTGCCGACCGGAGCCAGCGCGACCAGGTTGTACGGGCTGTGCTTGCTCGGGTAGGCGTCCGTCATCCGGTCGTAGGTCTGCATCGTGGACATCGAGCGCGGGAAGTCGTCGCTGGAGGTGTTCTGCAGCTTCATGTCGAAGGCCGGCAGGGCCAGCGCGCCCAGCGCGACCACCGACACCGCCAGGGTGATGCCCGGGTGGTTCAGCGCCGGACGCAGCAGCGCCTTCCACACGCGCGGCTCGCGGTCCTCGCGGGCGGTCAGGCGCCACAGCAGCGGGATGCGCGGCCGGTCGATCCGCTTGCCCAACTTGGCCAGCAGCGCGGGCAGCACGGTGAGCGAGCCGATCATGGCGACCGCGACCACGATGATGCCGCCGGTGGCCAGGCTGGAGAAGATCGCGTCGTCGGCGATGTACATGCCGGCCATCGAGACGGCCACCGCGATCGCGGAGACCACCACGGCGTGCCCGGAGGTGGCGGCGGCGATCTCGATCGCGTCGATCCGGTCGCGGCCCTTGGCCCGCTCCTCGCGCTCACGCTTGACGTAGAAGAGCGAGTAGTCGACGCCGACCGCCATGCCCATCATGGTGATCACGCTGGAGACGGTGCCCGAGTCCGGGAAGACCGCGGAGGCCAGGCCGTACAGACCGATCGAGGCACCGACCGCCGAGATGGCCAGCAGCACCGGCACCGCGGCGGCGATCATCGCGCCGAACGCCACCATCAGGATGATCAAGGTGACCGGCAGGCTGAACAGTTCGGCCTGCCCGAGGTCCTTGCCGATCTGGTCCTGGATGCCCTTGCCGATCGACGCGTCGCCGATCTCCTCGACCCGTAGCTCGGGGTGCGCCTTCTGCACGCTCGCCGTCGCCTTGAGCAACGGGTCGATGTGGTCCTGGGCCTTGTCGGCGGATCCCTTCATGGTGAACGGGACCAGCAGCGCCCGGCCGTTCGTGGCCGGGATCGGCGCGGCGACCTCGGCGACCTCGGGCAGCGCCCGCAGCTTGGCGGTGACCTCGCCGGCGACCCGGTCGGCCGCGGCCCGGTCGAGCGTGCCGCTCTTCGCGGTGATCAGCACGTTCTCGCTCGCCGCGCCGTCGAGGCCGTACTGCCGGGAGATCTCGTCGGCCCGACCGGACTGGCCGGTGCCCATGTCCGCGTTCGTGGTCTTCTCGGTGCCCACCATGCCCCCGACGACCAGGCAGATGGCGACGAAGGCGATCCACATGGTGATCGCCCGCCACGGGTGGGTGGCGCTCCATCGTGCGACGCGAACGGTCGCCGGCTGCTTGGTCATTGTCAGGTCCCCTCGTGTTCCACTGCGTGTCCCGCTGACAGTTCGAGTCTGTCGGCGGGGCACGCGCGGAACACTGCGTCGAACCCCCGACCCGGGGTGGGTCCAGACCCACCCCGCGGGTGCGTTCGCACCCCGGGCACGCACGACGCCGGCACCGCCCGGAGGGGGCGATGCCGGCGTTCGCACGCGCGGCGGCGGGGGTCGGCGCGGGTCAGACCCGGGCGGACTCCAGGTCGTGCAGGATGCCACTGGCCTGCTCGGTGATCCGGGTGATCAGTTCGGCGCACGAGGGCAGGTCCTCGATCACGCCGACCACCTGGCCCGAGGCCATCACGCCCAGGTCCGGACGGCCGTCCACCATCGCGGCCTTGAGCAACATCGGGGTGTTGGCCGCCATCAGCACCTGCGGCCAGCTCAGCCCCTGCGACTTCTTCATCGCCAGGCCCTCGCGGGCCATGTCGGTGAGCTTGCTGCCGCTGAGCTTTCGGAACCTCATCGCGTTGGCGATCGAGCGCGGATAGCGGGCGATCGCCGAGCGCTGTTCGAGCCGCTTGACGAAGTCGGTGGCCAGCACCCGGTGCGGGACGCCGTCGACCTCCTTGGACACGATCGTGCCGTTGACGTCGGTGGCCAGGTAGACGTCCTTGACCGCCTGGCCCACCGGGCTGTCCGAGGTGAGCAGGAAGCGGGTGCCCATCGCGATCGCGTCCGCGCCGTACGCCAGCGCGGCGACCAGGCCGCGCCCGTCGAAGAAGCCGCCGGCCGCGATCACCGTGACGTCGCTGCCCCGCAGTACGTCGGTCACCTGCGGCAGCAGCAGCGTGGTCGGGATCGAGCCGGTGTGCCCGCCGCCCTCGCCGCCCTGCACGATCACGCCGTCGACGCCCCACTCGGCGACCTTCTGCGCGTGCCGCTTGGCGCCGATCGAGGGCACCACCAGCATGCCCAGGTCGTGCGCGCGCTTGATCAGGTCCTTCTTCGGCGCCTGCGCGAACGAGGCGACCCCGATGCCCTCGCGGCCCATCAGGTCGATCCGCTCGGCCGCGTCCGGCGCGTCCGCGCGCAGGTTGACCGCGAACGCCTTGGTGGTGCTCTTCTTGACCGCCGCGATCGCCGCGACCAGTTCGTCGTAGGTCATCGTGGCCGAGGCCAGGATGCCCAGCCCGCCGGCCTCCGCGGTGGCCGCGACCAGTCGGGGGTAGGACACGTAGCCCATGCCGGTCTGCACGATCGGATACCGGACGCCGAACTTCTCGGTGAACCCGTTGCTCAGCGCGGGGTGCAGCCCGCCCGCACCCGCGCTCACGCCGGCACCTCGCGCAGCCGCATGCCGCGCGGGTCGAGCACGTCCCGCACGATCCGCAGTTCCTCGTCCGTGGGCACCCGCGAGGTGGGCACCTCGGCCGGGATCACCAGCTCGAAGCCGGTCGCCTCGACGACCTCCTCGACGGTGACGCCCGGGTGCAGCGAACGCAGCCGCATCACCTTGGCCTCGGTCTCGAAGTCGAGCACGCACAGGTTGGTGACGACCCGGCGCACCTCGTGGAAGCGCCCGGCCGAGCCCACCGCGGCGGCCCGGTCGTAGCCGACGCAGGAGACCATGTCCACCTTCGGCGTGAGCACGCGCGCCGAGTGCTTGGGGATCCAGTAGCTGGTGGTGTGGTTGATCGTGTTGCCCGGACCGCCGCGCGAGCCGAGCACCTGGCGCTTGGGCCTGGCCCAGTCGCCGATCGCGGAGATGTTGGCGTTGCCGTGCGCGTCGATCTGCACCGGGCCCATCATCACGTGCCGCCGCCCGGAGGCGAGCACGTCCAACACCTGGCGGTAGGGGATCCAGCCGACCACGGCGAACTCGTCCGGCTTGGCGCCCAGTCGGGCGTCGCCCTCGAAGAAGTACGACTCGCCGTTGGAGAGCATCAGGTCGGGCTCGAACGTCGCGCGGGCCAGCCGGGCGCCGATCGTGGGCACGGCACCCATCGGGCTGCCGATGATCTCGCCGTCGCCGCGGAAGCAGTCCGCGACGGCGGCGACGCACACGTCGGCCCGGGTGGCCTCGGTCAGGGTCTCGCTGCTCACTTGGCGGTCTCCTTCTTGAACTCCTCGACGGCGGCCTGGTACGCCGCTTCGCTCTCGACCTTGAGGAATCGCTGCTCGAACGCGGCCCACGCCTCGGGGTCGGCGGCGGCGGTGACGTACGCCTTCTGGAACGCCTCGTCGCGGCCGTACTCCGGCGGACACTCGGTGAAGTGCGCGCCGTTGGGCGCCTCGACCACGCCGTGCGTCATGTAGCGGTGCACGGTCAGCGTGTGCACGCAGCCCGCCGCCTTGAGCAGTTCCTCGCTCGGCACGATCCGCTCGGCCGAGACGTACGCCTTCTCGGCCGCGAGGCAGAACAGGTCGTCCATGAACTGGTCCGGGCCGGTCAGCGCGGCGTTGCCCCGCTCGTCGGCGACGTTGGCGTGGATCAGCGCGGCGTCCAGGTTCAGCGCCGGCATCGCCACCAACGTCTCGTCGCCGTACGGCGATTCGATCGTCTTCAGGTGCGGCGAGACCTTGAGGATGTCCGAGCCCAGGCCCGCGCGGGTGGGCAGGAACGGCAACCGCTGGGCGGCGGCGCGCAGACCGGTGAGGAACATGCCCTCGTCGTACTCGACCGCCTCGACCAGGCCGTTCTCGCGCACGTGGCGGAAGTTGGGCTCCAGCGGGATCGAGTCGAGCGAGACGAACGCGTAGACGAGCTTGCTCGCCTTGCCGGCCCGGGCCAGCAGCCCGACGTCGGGGCCGCCGTAGGAGACGACGGTCAGGTTCTTGAGGTCGGATCGCAGGATGGCCCGGACCAGGGCCATCGGCTTGCGCCGCGAACCCCAGCCGCCGATGCCGATGGTCATCCCGTCGGAGAGTTGTGCGACGACCTGATCGGGCGTCATGCGCTTGTCAGCCATGGATGGTTGCTCCGTCTCTACGTCGAGGGGTCGGCGTCACTTCGAGGTGTCCGCGTCGCGACCCTCGGTGAAGGCGTCGCGCAGTTCGTCCGACACGCCGGTCAGGTTCAGTTCGAACGTGAAGCCCTGCTCGTAGCGGTACGAGCGCTTGACGTCGACCGGGTCGATGCCGTTCAGCGACGCCTTCGCGGCGCGGATGACGGTCGGGCTCTTCGCCGCGATGGCCCGAGCCACCTCGAACGCCGTCTCGACCAGCTTGTCCCGGTCCACCAGCTTGTAGATCGAGCCGTACGCGTGGAGTTCGGCCGCAGGGGCGTTCTCCGACGTGTAGACCATCTGTCGCATCCGGTGTTGCGGAACCAGCCGGGCCAGGTGGGTGGCCGCGCCGAGCGCGCCGCGGTCCACCTCGGGCAGGCCGAAGAACGCGTCGTGCGACGCGACGATGATGTCCGCGTTGCCGACCAGACCGATGCCGCCGCCCACGCAGAACCCGTGCACCGCCGCGATGACCGGCACCTCGCAGTCGTACACCGCGGCGAACGCGTCGAAGCAGCCCTTGTTGGCCGCGACCAGCGCGTCGAAGCCCTCGGTGTTCGACATTTCCTTGATGTCCACGCCGGCGTTGAAGCCGCGGCCCTCGGCCCGGAGCACCACGGCCCGGACCTGCGGGTCGCGGCTCGCCTCGCGGAGTCGGTCCGCGAGCTCGAACCAGCCGGCGACGGTGAGCGCGTTGACGGGGGGTGCGTCCAGCACCACCTCGGCGATGCCCTCACGCACCTCGTAACGGATAGCCATGGCAACCAGATCCATTCGGCCGCGTGCGTCGGATCGGCCGGTGACGTCCCAGGTACCGGCGGCTGCGGCCGACGCGGCCGTCCGGTCGTGAGAGGCACATCACCACCCGATCTGACTGATCGTCAGATTTCTGCCACCATAGTTGACCCCGAGCGACCCACGCCAGACGAAGCGAGCGTGGCGCCCACGACACCGCAGCCCGTCAGGAGCAGGCCATGACGTCCTCCCCCAACCCGCTCGACATGAGTGGACGCGTCGTTCTCGTCACCGGTGGCGGCAAGGGGATCGGACGGGGCATCAGCGAGCGTTTCCTGACCGCCGGCGCCGACGTGGTGGTGTGTTCGCGCCGCGAGCCCGAGACGCTGCCCGCCGCCGGCGGACGCACCGCCGTGTACACCTCCGCGGACGTGCGCGACCCCGACACCGCTTTCGCCGCCGTGGAGTTCGTCGAGGAACGCTTCGGTCGGCTGGACGTGCTGGTGAACAACGCGGGCGGCGCGCCGCAGACCGACGCGGCCACCGCGTCGCCGCGGTTCTCCAAGGCGATCATCGAGCTGAATCTGCTCGGTCCGCTGTATTTCGCGCAGGCCGCCCACCGCTTGATGCACCGTCAAGAAACCGGCGGGGTGATCGTGAACATCTCCAGCGTGAGCGGTGTGCGCCCCTCGCCGGGCACCGCGGCCTACGGCGCGGCCAAGGCCGGGATGAACTCGCTGACCCGCTCGCTGGCCGTCGAGTGGGCGCCCAAAATCCGACTCAACTCCGTGATCGTGGGCCTGGTCCGGACCGAACAGGCGCACCTGCACTACGGGGACGAGGCCGGCGTGCAGCGGGTGGCGGACACGATTCCGCTCGGTCGGATGGCCGACCCCTCCGACGTCGCGGACGTATGCCTGTTCCTCGCGTCGCCGATGTCACGGTACGTCAGCGGAGCGGAACTGCTCATGCACGGTGGCGGGGAAATGCCCGCTTTCCTCCGTGCGGCGGACAGCGAGACCGATCATGCGCCCGTAAACTGACGGCATGACAGGACAAGTTCGCACCGTCGACGGCCGCGTCGCCGGGCGACGCGGACAGGCGACGCGGCAAAAGCTGCTCGACTGCCTCCGCGAGATGCTCGACACGTCTCCGTACCGGGACGTCAAGGTCATCGACGTCGCCCGTATGGCAGGCACCTCTCCCGCCACCTTCTACCAGTACTTTCAGGACGTCGAGAGTGCGATCCTGGAGATCGCGAACGACATGGCCAAGGACGGCCAGCGGCTGAAGACTCTCGCCGAGGACCAGAACTGGTCCGGCAAGGGCGGCTTCGCCGCCGCCGAGGCCCTGGCCGACGGATTCCTCGAGTTCTGGCGGGACTACGAGCCGATCCTGCGCGTCGTCGACCTGGCCTCGGCCGAGGGCGACAAGCGCTTCTACAAGGTGCGCCAGAAGATTCTGACGGCGGTCACCGGTTCGCTCACCGAGGCCATCGAGAACATGCAGGCCAAGGGCAAGGTCGGCGACGACGTGCAGCCCAACGCCATGGCGGGCACCCTCGTCGCGATGCTGGCGGCGGTGGCCGGGCACCAGAAGGGCTTCGAATCCTGGAACATCAAGATGAAGGACGTCCGCCCGGCGCTGTCCACGCTGGTGTTCATGGGCGTCACGGGGAAGAAGCCCCCGACCCGGTAGCAACGCGTGTGCGCAGACGCCGGACGGGCCGATACCGGCCCGTCCGGCGTTCGAGGACACGACTGGATCCCTAGATGCCCGCCAACTCCGCGATCCGCTCGCGCTGTGCGCCCCGATCACCGAGCAGGTGCGCGGACGTGATGGCCCGCTTCAGGTAGAGGTGGCAGTCGTACTCCCAGGTGAAGCCGACCCCGCCGTGCAGTTGGATCATCTCCTCGGCGACATGCCGGTACGCGGCGGTCGCCGTCGTCATCGCCAGCGGTGCCATCACCGCCAGTTCGCCGGGCGCCGCGAGTCCGGCCGCCTCCGCCTCGGTGGCCGCCCAGGCCGCGTAGTACAGCGCGGAGCGCGCCGTCTCGACCTCGACGTACAGGTCCGCGCAGCGGTGCTTGATCGCCTGGAACGAACCGATCGGCCGACCGAACTGCACCCGCCCCTTGGTGTACTCCACGGTCGACTCCAGACAGCGCGCCGCACCGCCGACCGCCTCCGCGGCCACCGCGATCTCGGCGAGCGCCAGGACCCGCTCCACGGCCGCGTCCGCGCCGGGCGTACCCAGCAGCCTGGCGGGGGTGTTCGCGAAGGTCAGCCGGGCCTGCTTGCGGGTCTGGTCCAACGTCGGCAGCGCCGTCCGGGTCAGCCCGGCGGCGTCCTTGTCCACGGCGAGCAGCGCGAGGTCGCCATTGACCCGTGCCACCACCACGATCAGATCCGCGATCAAGCCGTCGATCACGTGCGTCTTGACGCCGTCCACGCGCCACCCGTCGCCGTCGGCCCGCGCGGTCGCCTCGACCGCGCGCACGTCCCGGCGCCCCGGCTCGGCCAGCGCGAGCGCGCCGAGCGTCTCACCCGCCGCGATGCCCGGCAGGTACTCGGCCCGCGCGCCCTCGTCGCCCGCGTGCACGAGCGCATACGCCGTCAGCACCGACGACGCCAGGAACGGTGAGGGGAAAAGCGAGCGGCCCATCTCCTCCAGGGCCACGACCAACTCGGTGAAGCCGAAACCGACCCCGCCGTACTCCTCCGGAATCGCGAGACCGGCCAGCCCGGTCTGTTCGCACACGCGCCGCCACACCTTGGCGTCGTAGCCCGTCTCGGTGGCCATCACGGCCCGGACGGCGGGCGAGTCGCTGTGCTTGTCGAACACGTCCCGGAGTGCTCTGCGGATCTCCTGCTGCTCATCGCTGAACTCGACGTCCACGTACCGCAACTCCTTGGCACTCATGTCGTGCGGGTCGGGACGGTTGCCCGGCCCGAGTTCCGGTCGGCCCCATTGACGATCCGGCAGCCCGCGAGCACCAGTATCTGACACACCGTCATACCCTTGGAACATTGCTTTCGTCACACCTCCGAAACGTCGCCTTACCCCGGGCGTGTCGTGTTGTGTGGCATACACCACCCCCACGCCGATACTTCGCGCGCAGGCCGAAGGGACCCGTTGTGACCGTGCTCGCCCAGGTGCTTCGTGAGGCCGCCCGACGCTTTCCCGAGCGGCGGGCCCTCGTGCACGGCGGAAGCGGGTTCACCTACGGCGGGCTGGACGCGCTGACCGACCAGGTCGCCGCCGGGCTGGCCCGGCGCGGTGTCCGGCCCGGCGACCTGGTCGCCCTCGTGCTCCCGTCCGGGCTCGAGTACGTGGTCGCCTACACCGCCCTGGCCCGGCTCGGCGCGATCACCACCGGCGTGGGACCGCGCTACACCCCCACCGAGCGCGCCGCGATCCTGGACCGGGCCGCACCGGATCTGGTGCTGGCCACCGAGGAACTGGCCGAGGGCGTCCCGGCCGGACCCGAAATCCTGCGCTGTGTGCCGGCCGCCGGCGCGCAGGACGTGTGGGCCGAACTCCGCCGCGAGGAGATTCCGCCCGCACCACCGGTGACCGGGGATCAGGACCCGGACCTGCCCGAGACGGTCGTGTTCACCTCGGGCACCACCGGCACCCCGAAGGGCGCCCTGTTCACGTCCCGGCAGATCGCCGCCATCACCGCGATGGACACCGGCGACCGCTGGGGCGAGGGCGGCCCGCAACTGGTCGCCACCGGCCTGCCGCACGTCGGCTTCATGACCAAACTGGCCGGCTACCTCAAGATGGGCGCGACCCTGCACCTGCTCGGCCGCTGGCGGGCCCAGGACGCACTGCGCCTGGTCGCCCGCGAGCAGATCCCCTACCTCGGCGGCGTGGCCGCGCAGGTCTCCCTCCTGCTCGGCCGACCGGAGTTCGACCGCTACGACCTCACCCACGTACGCGGTCTCATCGTCGGCGGCGGGCCGTCCCCCGCCCCCCTCGTGCACGAGGCCCGGACCCGTTTCGGGGCGGGCTACTCGATTCGCTACTCGTCCACCGAGTCCGGGGGGCTGGGTACGCTCACCGCGTTCGACGCCCCCGACTCGGAGGCGCTGCACACGGTCGGCCGCCCCCGGCCGGGCACCGAACTGGAGATCCGCGACCCGCGGACCGGCACCGTCCTGCCGGTCGGCGCGGAGGGGCAGATCTGCCTGCGCTCGCCCGCCGTGATGGCGGGCTACTGGCGCGACCCCGAAGCCGACGCCGCCGCCCTCGACGGCGACGGTCGGCTGCACACCGGCGACCTCGGCCGGATCGACGAGGCCGGCTGCCTGCGGATCACCGGGCGGATGACGGAGATGTACATCCGCGGCGGATACAACGTGTATCCGCAGGAGGTGGAGGCGGTGTTGCTCGACCATCCCGACGTGGCCTCGGTCGCGGTCGTCCCCCGACCCAGTCGGGTGATGGGCGAGATCGGCGTCGCGGTCGTGGTGTCACGTGCCGCATCCGAGCCATCACTGGCCGCATTGCGTGAGTTCGCGGCCTCGCGGTTGTCCGCGCACAAACTTCCCGAGGCGATCCGGATCGTGCCTGAGCTACCGCTCACCGGGATGGACAAAGTGGACCGCAGATCCTTGACCGAACGTGAGAAGTCCTTCGGGGACATTTAGTAACCGCGCGATGACCAGCAGATATCAGCAACATGTTTGACCAAGTCAGCAAATGTCCAGGTGATCGGACAGATGCGTCGGGACCGGGCCGGTGAGACAGTGGACAGCCCTGACGTCCCATCAGCAAGCTAACTGACTAACCGTCAGCTCGATTCCAGTGTCGATCGGATCTGGCGGCGACGAAAGATCGAAAAAGGGACGGGCGCGATGATGCTTCACGACAGCAGAGGACACCACTTCCCGGGGCACACTCGAACCAGCGTCACCGTGAACGCGGATCCGTCGGCCGAACTCGACGTGACCGGCCGACCACTCGCGCTCCGCCCCGCCGACCTGGACCGCTTCTTCCGACCTCGCACGGTGGCCGTGATCGGCGCCTCGGACACCGAGGGCCGACCCGGCGCACGGATCACCGCGCAACTGATCGCGTGGGCCGATCGAGTGGGCGCGCGGTTGTTCCCGGTCAACCCCAAACACGAGCGAATCGCCGGCCGACCGTGCCACGCGGACATCTCGGCGGTCCCCGAGCCGGTCGACCTGGCCGTTGTCCTGGTCGGCGACCCGGCCGAGGTATTGGAGCAACTCGCGGGCGCCGGCGTCGGTTTCGCGGTCGTGTTCGCGGCCGGCTTCGCCGAGGCGGGGGCCGCCGGAGCCGAGGCCCAGGCCCGGCTCGCCCAGCTCACCTCGGGCGGCTCGTTGCGCCTGCTCGGGCCGAACACCAACCTCAACGCGTTCGAGGAGTTCCGCACCGACCTCGAAGGCCCCGCGATCGCGCTGATCACCCAGAGCGGGCACCAGGGCCGTCCGGTCTTCGCCGCCCAGGAGATCGGCATCCGGGTGTCCCACTGGGCCCCGGTCGGCAACGAGGCGGACCTGGAAATCGCGGACTTCGTCCGACACTTCTCCGATCAGGAGGAGGTCGGCGTGATCGCCGCCTACGTCGAGGGGTTCAAGGACGGCCGGACCTTCGCGCTGGCGGCCGACCACGCGGCCCGGCAGGGCGTACCGGTGGTCGTGGTCAAGGTGGGACGGACCGAGACCGGGGCCCGGATGGCCCAGTCGCACACCGGCAAGCTGACCGGCGGCGACCGCACCGCGTCGGCGGTGTTCCGCCAGTACGGGGTCACCCGGGTCGACGGCCTCGACGAACTGATCGACACGTCCCAGTTGTTCGCGCGCACCGGGACCCCGCTCGCGCAGGGGGTCTGCGTCTACTCGATCTCCGGCGGCACCGGCGCGCACATGGCCGACCTCGCCGCCGCCGAGGGCCTGACGGTGCCGCCGCTCGACCGGTCCACCCAGGAGAAGCTGCACACCTGGATACCGCCCTACCTGACCGTGTCCAACCCCGTGGACAACGGCGGCCACCCGGCCGGGGACGAGCGGGGCCGCAAGATCATCGACGCGATCCTGGCCGATCCCGCGATCGGGGTGCTGGTGTGTCCGATCACCGGCGCGTTCCCGCCGATGAGCGACCGGCTCGCGCAGGACCTGGTGGACGCGGCGGAGGCGACCGACAAGGTGGTCTGCGTGGTCTGGGGCTCGCCGGTGGGCGACGAAAGCGCCTATCGCGAGATCCTGCTCAAGTCGAACAAGGTGGTGGTCTTCCGCACGTTCGGCAACTGTGTGCGGGCGCTGCGGGCGTACTTCGACTACCACCGCTTCCGCACCCAGTACTCGTCGCCGTTCGAGGACGTCCCGCGGCTCGCGTCGCCGGCCGCGGCCAAGGCCAAGCGGCTGCTGTCCTCGGGCAAGCCGCTGTCCGAGCACTCGGCGAAGCAGTTGTTGCGCACGTACGGGATCCGGGTGCCGCGCGAGCAACTGGTCACCTCGGCCGCCGCCGCGGTGCGGGCGGCCGGGCTGATCGGCTACCCCGTGGTGATGAAGGCGTGCGGCCCGCAACTGCCGCACAAGAGCGACCTGGGTCTGGTCAAGCTGGGCCTGCGCTCGGCGAGCCAGGTGCGGGACGCGTACCGCGAGATCACCGACGCGGCCAAGGAGGCGGGCGCGGGTCGGCTCGAAGGCGTCCTGGTGTGCCAGCAGGTCGATCGCGGCGTCGAGATGGTGGTCGGCATCTCGCACGACGACCTGTTCGGGCCGACCGTCTCGGTCGGTCTGGGCGGGATCTTCGTCGAGGTCTTCGACGACATCGCGATCGGGGTGCCGCCGTTCGGCGCCTACGAGGTCAAGCGCATGCTCGGCGAACTCCGCGGCCTCAAGTGCCTCCAGGGCATGCGCGGCCAGCCCCCCGCCGACCTGGACGCGCTCGTCGACGTGGTCATGCGGGTACAGCGCATGGCGCTCGAACTGGGCGACGAACTCGCCGAGTTGGACATCAACCCGCTGATGGTGATGCCCCGCGGCGGCGGCACGGTGGCCTTGGACGCGCTCGCCGTGGCCCGGTAGGGCCGAGGGCTCGTGGGGTGGCCTCAAACGCCGGCCGGACCGAAACCGGGCCCGGCCGGCGTTTGAGGCTCGGTGAAGACCATCGAGATCCGCCGGACCGGCCGCGAGGGCCTGAT
>NZ_JBEXUX010000039.1:0-11524 GCF_040629175.1 Embleya sp. NPDC005971
AGCGAATCCGCTGCCCGAAAGCGCCCTCGGGGCGAGCGGCGGAATCGGCGGGCGGATCGGACGGCGGGCGCGAGGAATCGGCGCCGATCGGATCGAGCAGGCCGCGGTCGTCTGTGTGCGGGGCCGAATCCGCTACCGCCCGGCGCCCGCACCCGCGCGCACGACCTTCGTCCGCGCGCGTTCGATCGAGGCGTGCACGACCGGCTCGAACGCGGGCCCCAGCAACCTGGTGCCCAGGTCCATGACCTTCGCGTCGAGGCCGATGCACAGGCGGGTGCGACCCTTGCGCACGCCGGTGAGGATCACCCGCGCCGCGTCCTGGGCCGTGGTCTTGGACAACGAGTCGTGCACCGCGGCGACCTCGGCGCGGTCGGTTCCCTCCGCCGCCCGCGAGTTGTGCACGATCGAGGTCTTGATCCCGCCGGGATACGCGGTGGTCACCCCGATCGGGCTGCCCTCACGGCGCAGTTCGTTGCGCAGCGACTCGGAGAAGCCCCGGACGGCGTACTTCGTCGCCGAATAGGCGCTGCGCATGGGCATGCCGAACAGGCCGAACGAGGAGGAGACGTTGACGACGTGCGCCCCGTGGGCCGGATCGGCCCGGCGCAGGTGCGGCAGGAAGGCCTTGGTGCCGTGTGCCACGCCCCAGAAGTTGACGCCCATGATCCATTCGAAGTCGGCCCACTCCATCTCGTCCACGCTCGCGGTCAACGCCACTCCGGCGTTGTTGATCACCAGGTTGACCTGGCCGAAGCGCGCCGCGGTGGTGTCCGCCCAGTCCTGCACCATGGTGCGCTGCGCGACGTCGACCACGTCGGCGTGCACCTGTTCCGCACCCGCCTGCCGGGCCTGCTCCGCGGTCGCGGTCAGCCCCTCCGCGTCGACGTCGGACAGGGCCAACCGCGCGCCGTGTTCGGCCAGGGCCAACGCGAGTGCCCGGCCGATTCCGGAAGCGGCTCCCGTCACCGTGCACACGCGTCCTGCGTAGTCTCGAATCACGGATTCACTCCAAACACTCGACACACTCGACAACTTCGAACGACGGGCCCGGCCCCGCAACTCAGGAGAAGGCGCCGACGGTGGTGCGCAGATCGGTGGAGAGGTCCGTCAGCAGACTCGGCAACGCCTCGTGGACGTACAGGTGGCCGCCGGGGTAGGTGCGCAGTCGGATGGGCCGGGTGGTCTGCTCCTGCCAATTCGACAGGGATTCCACGGCGACCAGGGTGTCGTCGCGGGCACCGAAGACACTCAACGCACAATCCAACGGCGCCTCGTGGACGTATCGGTGCTGAAGGGCCAACAGCAGATCGGCCATCATCGGCGGCCCGAAGGCCGTCATCGCGCCCTGGTCCCGAAACACCTCGGGCGGCAGCAGGTCGGTGAGTCCCAATTGCCGCCAGGGCTGGTCGGACACCAGGATCGGTCGGCAGGCCCGCGCGAACGCGCCTCCCTGCGGCGGCGGAACGGCGGACACGGCCAGCAACGACGGCATCGGGTGGCCGCAACGGCGCAGCTCGCGCACGGTGTCGAAGGCGATCATCGCGCCGATGCTGTGGCCGAAGAAGACGTAGGGGCGGCCGTCGTCCGCTTCCAGGACGAGTTCCGCCACCATCGCGCTGAGTTGCGCGGGATCGGTGAGGGAGACCTCGCCCGTCCGGGCCCCACGACCGGGAAGTCGTACGGCCGTCAGTTCGACCGAATCCGGCAGGTAATCGACCCACGGCGCGAACATCATGGCGTCCGCGCCCGCATAGGGGATGGTGAACATCCGCATCGGGGCGAGCGGCCGGGTGGTGAAAGTGACAAGGTCCGGACGTGGAGAGCGAGTTCCGAGGGGGCGGCAGATGGATTCCACAGGCGATTCTCGATTCTCGATTCGTCGTACGGGAAAAGGCTTGGGGATCGGGCGTGTTCGGCGAAATCCCGCCGATCGCGCAGACTCTATGCCCTTGTGGGAGTCGAGTCGGAAACAATCCCCCGAACGGGGCAATGCCGCCGGCGTGAATTCGAAATACCGGAACAGCCTTGCGAATCCGGTGATTTGCCATTCGTGCCGGAGAACGCGACCGGCCGCTCAGGACTGCGGTCGGTCCGCCGTGTCGTGGCCGGCGTCCGCCGCCCGACCGACGAGTTCGGGTTGGGCCTCGGTGCGCGCGTCGGGCAGTTTCGGGCCCGCTTCGCGGGGGCGGCGTCGGGGCAACGACCAGGACGGCGCCCACCAGTTGGCCCGGCCGGTGAGTTGCATCAGGGCCGGGACCAGGACGCCGCGTACGACGGTGGCGTCCACGACCACCGCGACCGCGAGGCCGACCCCGACCGTCTTGAGCAGCGTGACGTGCGACATGGTCAGCGCGACCATGGAGGCGGCGACGATCAGGGCCGCGGCGGTGAACAACCGGCCGGTGTGCTCGATCCCGAAGACGATCGACCGGGTGTTGTCCCCGGTGCGCACGAACTCCTCCTTGATCCGGGCGAGCAGGAAGACCTCGTAGTCCACCGAGATGCCGAAGGCGACCGCCAGGGTGAGCAGCGGCATCGTCGTCTCCAAGGAGCCGCCGGTGACGAAGTCGCCCACCAGTCGGCGCAGATGACCGTCCTGGAAGACGTAGACGATGGCCCCCAGGCTCGCGGTCATGCTGAGCAGGCCCATCACGACCGCCTTGATCGGCACCAGGACGCTGCGGGTGAACAGGAAGAGCATCACCAGGGTGCCGACCAGCATGATCGCCGCGCCGTAGGGGAGTGCCTCGCGCAGCGTGTGTTTGGTGTCGGTCAGCTCCGCCGCCTTGCCCGCGACCAGGTGTGGCCCCGGAGCGGGCAGGGTGCGCAACCGGTGCACCAGTGCGACCGTTTCCGGTGCCTGGCTGTCGGCGGTGCCGACCACGCGCAACACGCTGCCCGGTACGGCGGGGCGGGCCGGGTCCGGTGGTACCACCGGACGCACGGCCACTCGGGTGCTGTCGTCGGGGGTGGGCTCGTTCGTCGTCGTGTCCGGCAACTCCGGGCCGGGCACCGGCAGTCCGGCGCGATAGTCGCCGGTGTCGGCGACCACGTGCGCGACATGGGGCAAAGCCGACAATCGTCGGGCGTACGCGTCGATCTCGGCTGCGTCGGTCACCGCGTTCGCCCGGGGCAGGATCACCGGGATGATCCGCTCGGGCGGGTCGGCGAAGTCGTCGCGCAACAGGTTTGCGGTGCGGTGTGGTTCGGAGGCGGTCGGCAGGATCTTCTCGTCGATGGTGGTGAATCGCGCGTGCAGGAAGGGCACGGCCAGGAGCAGCAGGAGCGCGGCGGCGGCGCCCCCGCACAGCACCGCCCGGCCGGTGGCCAGGGTGGCGATCCGACGCCAGAGGGGACTGCCGCCACCCACGCGGGCGGTCTTGCCGCGAAAGCGGCGGAACGGGTCCAGCCGATCCAGGCGTGGCCCCAATACGGCCAGCAGCGCGGGCAGTACGAGCAGCGAGGTCAGCGCCGAGATGATCACCACCAGGATCGACGCCCACGCCAACGAGCGCAGCAGTTCCAGCGGGAAGACGAACAGCGCGGACAGACACAGGGCCACGGTCGCGGCGGAGAACAGCACGGCACGACCGGCGGTGGCCATGCTGCGTGCGATGGCCCGGCTCGATGCGACGCCCTGGGAGAGTTCCTCGCGATAGCGGGTCACGATGAACAGGGCGTAGTCGACGGAGAGTGCGAAGCCCAGTGCCGCGCAGATGTTGATCGCGAACACGGTGATCGGCATGGTCAGCGTCAAGGTGGCCAGGACCGCCAGGGCGCCGGCCACCGAGACGGCGCCGACGGCGAGCGGGATCGCCGCCGCCGTCAGTGATCCGAAGGCCAACAGCAGGATGATCATGGTCAGCGGTGCCGCCAGCAATTCCCCGCGCTTGAGGTCGCGTTCGGATTCGTCGGTGGCCTGCGCGTTCAGCCACGCGGGCCCGGTGGCATCGACCCGCAGCCCGCCGGCGGCCTTGCGCACGGCGGGGACCAGGGCGCGCGAGGCGACGGCCGAGTCGCGTTCGGTGCCCGCCAGGTCGACCCGGATCAGTGCGCCCTTGCCGTCCCGGGAGCGCAACAGGGGGGAGCCGGTGCTCCAGTAGGACTGCGCCCGGGTCACGCCCGGTCGTCCCCCGACCAGTGCGGTGAGCCGGCGGCCCGTCTCGGCGACCTCGGCGTCGTCCACGGACGTGCCGGCGCGGACGTAGAAGACCAGGTCCGCGGCTTTCGCCCCGTAGCGGGCGGCGACCCGTTCGGCCTCGGCGGCCCGGGTCCCGGTCGCGGTGAATCCGCCGTTGGACCAGCGGTCCCGGGCGCCGGCGACCACCGTGGCGGCCAGTACCAGCACGATCATCGCGCCGACCAGGAGCAGCCGGCGATGTCGCACGCACAGCCCGGCGAGGCGGCTCAGCGGGTCGCCGGCCGGGTCCGGTGTCTCGTGCTCGGGAGGTGGTGCCGGGATGGTGTCGAGCATTGCGTGTCCTCCCAGGACGACGTCGTCTGTGCGATGGGCTGAGGACGTCCGTGAACCGGGATCGGGTGCGGACGTGGCGAACCCCCGGCCGCCATCGCATCGGGGCGGCCGGCGAGGGGCGAATCCTGGTGCCGATGATCCGCCGGGTCCACGGATATTCGGAGGAATTGTTCGTGCCGCAAACGAGGGTACCGCCCGCGCGGACCGCAACTCGTGATTGCCCACCCCGGCTGCCCGATACGAATAAATCGTATGTATAAGAATCGGATATACGCGTCCGATCGGCGGGATGGGGATGTGGATATTTGACCGTTATGCCGGTCTGGACAATGATGAATTATGCCCACCGGTCGGCATGCACGGAACTAGGCCATACCGGTGAATCTGACTTCCCGGGCCGTGGCCTGGACTATTGCACCGTCCCGCCATGGATAGGATCGACGCGCAATACCGGCCATCGGTTCCCCCGGAGAAGAGGAATGAGACCGTGCAGGTTACATTGACTGGCGGCACCGGTTTCCTGGGTCTGCGGCTCGTTCGTGAACTCGTGAATCGGAATTGCTCAGTCTCGCTGCTCTCGCGCCGCGGCAGTACGAGTGCGATCGACCGAATCTCCCAGGCCCTCGGGCGCCTGGGCGAGACGCCGGATTTCATTCAGAAATTTCGCCGCCGCGCCGACGAGGTGGACATCGATATCGAGCGCCCCCTGTTCGGCCTCCCGGACGACCGGGTGGAAAAGCTCGTCCGGCGGACCGACATGTTCCTCCACAGCGCCGGAAACATCGACCTCAATACGGGCGCCCGGGCGATCCGACCGGTGAACGTCAACGGAACGCAAAATTTCCTCGACATCGCCGCGCGCAGCCCGCACGGCGCGCCGTTCTGCCATGTCAGCACCGCGTTCGTGGCGGGCGCCCGCCGGTCGGGCACCGTCACCGAGGCCGACCTGATCGACACGTACGGCTTCGAGAACGAATACGAGCGGTCCAAGTGCGACGCCGAATCCCTGGTGCGCCAGTGGTCTCGGGAAAACGGAATGCCGGCGTTGATCATGAGGCCGAGCATTCTGCTGACCGACCGCGCGCCGGCCCCGGGACTCCCGGCCCACCCCTTTCAGACCATCAGCGCCCTGTTGCGCGCGTCGACGATCGAAAGAGGGATCGCCGGACTCTCCATTCCGCGCGGCCTGCGCCCGGTCATTCACATGCAGGGACGGGCCGACGCGCGGCTGAACTGCCTCCCCGTCGAGGACGCCGCGCGGGCCATCGTGAGCATCGCCGCGGAACGCCGGTCCAAGGATCCGGAGACATACCACATCGTGCACCCGGACGACGTGTCCGCCGCGACGCTCATCGATCTTTTCGAGAAATTTGCACCCATCCGCATCGTGCTCAAGCCCGAACTGCCCGAGAATCTCTCCCCGGCCGAGCAGCGCTTTCACAGCTACGCCGGGTTCGCCGCGTATTTCCGGCACACCAGGGTCTTCGACGACCGCAACGCGCGCCGTGTCCTGGGTGGGTCCTGTTCGCGGACGACCGTCGACATGGCCTATCTCCTGGCCGGGACGCACGGGATTCTTTGACGGGTCGACACAGGATTCTTTGACGGTCGGCGAAGTCCGACAACCTTTCCGAAAGGCCACAGGAGAAACCGTTCATGACCATCGGACTGCAGGCAGCACCCCGTCGTGACGTGTCGGATCCCACCGCCGACGGTCTCCTGGCCGTGCTTCGCCAACCGCGAAGCATGGCCACGATCGTTCGGCGCCTGTTCGACTCCGTGACCGGCGCCGTCCTGGGTGACGCGCCCGTCGACGGCTGCGAAGTCGTCGGCACCCTCTCTCCGTTGTATCCCGAATGGCTCGGCGATCGTTCCTTCACCACCGACCACGGCGTGCGATTCCCGTACGTGGCAGGTGAGATGGCGCAGGGAATCGCGGGCGTGGCGATGGTCAAGGCGATGGCCCGGGCCGACCTGCTGGGCATCTTCGGCGCGGCCGGACTGCCGATCGAGGCGGTTCGCCGCGCCATCGAGGAACTGCGCCGCGAACTGCCCGAACACGCCCCGTGGGGGGTGAACATCATCCACAACCCGCACTCGCCCGCCTGGGAGAACGAGGTGGCCGCCCTGGCCATCGCCCACGGCGTGCGCTGCGTGTCGGTGTCGGCCTTCAGCAACGTCACCCGCGCGCTCGTGCACTGTTGCGCCGCCGGGCTGCAGGTGCGCGCGGACGGTCGGGTGGTCCGCCCGCGGATGATGATGGCCAAGGTCTCGCGCCCCGAGGTCGCCGAACAGTTCCTCGCACCGGCGCCCCCCGAGCTGCTGCGCGAACTGGTCGCCGAGGGGCTGCTGACCGCCGACGAGGCGGCGCTGGCGGCCGGTGTGCCGATGGTCGACGACCTCACCGTGGAGTCCGACAGCGGCGGGCACACCGACGGCAGGCCGTTGTCCACCGCCCTCCCGCAGATCCTGGCCCTGCGGGACGCGGTCGCCCACCGGCACGGCATCGCACCGCGTACCAGGATCGGTGCGGCCGGCGGCCTGGGCACCCCGCACGCGGTTGCCGCCGCGTTCGCGATGGGCGCCGCGTACGTGGTGACCGGATCGGTCAACCAGCTCAGCCTGGAGGCCGATACCTCGGACCGGGCCCGCACCATGCTCCAGGCCGCGGACACCATGGACGTGGCCATGGCGCCGTCTGCGGACATGTTCGAGATGGGCTCGAAGGTACAAGTCCTCAGTCGCGGCACGATGTTCGCCGCCCGGGCCTCCAAGCTCTTCCAGCTCTACCGCGACCACGAGTCGCTGGAGGACATCCCGCCGGCCCAGATCGCCCGACTGGAACGCGAGATGTTCCGCCAGTCGGTCGACCAAGTGTGGGCACAGACCGAGGAGTTCTGGCGCACCAGGGAGCCGGCGCAGGCCGACCGGGCGGCGGTGGACGGCAAGCACCGGATGGCGCTGGTGTTCCGCTGGTACCTGGGCATGTCCAGCACCTGGGCGACCACCGGAGCCGCCGACCGCAGTGTGGACTACCAGATCTGGTGCGGCCCCGCGGTGGGCGCGTTCAACGACTGGCGCAGGGACGGCTTCCTCGCCGATCCGGCGAACCTGTCCGTCGTGCAGATCGCCCGCAACCTCATGGAGGGCGCGACGGTCCTGACCCGCGCCCAACAACTGCGCAGCCACGGTGTCGACCTGCCCGCCCAGGCGTTCACCTTCCCCGCCCACGAACTGCTCTGAATCGCACATCGCAAGGAGTCCCGTGCCCGAGAGCTCCCGTCCCTCCCAACCGCCCATCGCCGTCGTCGGTCTGAGCACCCTGCTGCCCGGTTCCTCGGACGTCGGCGGGTTCTGGCGCGACGTGGTCAACGCCCGTGACCTCATCCGAGACGTGCCGGAAACCCACTGGCTCGTGAGCGATCACTATTCGAGCGACCCCACCGCCCCCGACAAGACCTACGGCAAGCGCGGCGCGTTCATGTCGCCGGTGGCCTTCGACCCGCTGGCCTTCGGCACCCCGCCGTCCACCATCGACGCCACCGACACGGCGCAACTGCTGAGCCTGATCGCGGCCGAACACGTTCTCCGGGACGCCTGCGGCGACCAGGGCCCGTCCGAGACGCTGCGCGAACGCACCGGCATCATCCTGGGAGCCAGCCCCACCGAGCTGGCCTTTCGCATGTCGTTCCGGTCCCAACGGCCCACCTGGCGCCGGGTCATGCTCGCGCGCGGAGTGGCCGAGCCGAAGGCCGACGAGCTGTGCGACGCCATCGCCGCCTCGTATCCGGTGTGGAAGGAAAGCTCCTTCCCGGGCATGCTCACCAACGTCATCGCCGGCCGCGTGGCAAGGCACTTCGACCTGCACGGCAGCAACTACACCACCGACGCGGCCTGCGCCAGCTCGCTGTCCGCGATGAGCGCGGCCATCGACGAACTCACGCTCGGCCGCGCCGACATGATGATCACCGGTGGCGTGGACCCGCTGTGCGACGCGTTCGGCTTCACCTGCTTCAGCAAGACCCCGGCGCTGTCCCCGTCGGGCGAGTGCCGCCCCTTCTCCGCCGACGCCGACGGCACCCTCCTGGGTGAGGCGGTGGCCATGGTGATGCTCAAGCGCCTGGCCGACGCCGAGCGGGACGGCGACCGCATCTATGCGGTCATTCGCGGTGTCGGCACCTCCTCCGACGGACGCGGCTCCTCGATCTACGCCCCCGCCGTCGCCGGCCAGGTCCGCGCGTTGCGCCGGGCCTACGCCAGCGCGGGCTACAGCCACGCCACGGTGGAACTGATCGAGGCGCACGGCACCGGCACCAAGGCCGGCGACACCGCCGAAGTGACGGCCCTGCAAGAGGTGTTCGGCTCGGGCGACCCCGCCGACATCGCCCGCTGCGCGCTCGGTTCGGTGAAGTCGCAGATCGGCCACACCCGCACCGCCGCGGGCGCCGTCGGCCTGGCCAAGGCCGCCCTCGCCCTGCACCACAAGATCCTGCCGCCCACCCTCAAGGCGGACCGGACCGACCCCGCCCTGGAACTGGAAAAGGGTCCCTTCTACCTGAGCACCCGGACCCGGCCCTGGATCCGCGACACCGACCACCCGCGCCGGGCCTCGGTATCCAGCTTCGGGTTCGGCGGTACCAACTTCCACGTCACGCTGGAGGAGCACCGCACGGCCGAACCCGCCGCGGCGGGCCGGGAGTACACCCGCAGCGCGCCGAGCGAACTGGTGCTGTTGAGCGCCGAGTCCGGCCCCGCACTGGTCACCGCACTGGACGCGCTGAGCGCCGACACCGCGCCGCCGGCCGACCTGGCGCGCCGGACCCAACTCGCCTTCGACGCGGCGGCGGCCCACCGGTTGTGCCTGGTCGTGCGCGACGAGGACGACCTGCGGGCCCAGGCGGCCGACGCCCGGGAGCGGATCTCGGCCGAACCGCAGACCGCGTTCCACACGCCCACCGGCGTGCGCTACGCGTGCGGCCCCGCCGCGGCCGACAAGATCGCGCTGCTGTTCCCGGGACAGGGCAGCCAATACCCCGACATGGGGTCGGACGTCGTGCTGCACCAGCCGCACGCGCTCGCCGCGTGGGACCGGCTGGCCGGCTTCGAGGTCGACGGATACCCCCTGTACCGCACCGTCTTCCCGCCGCCGGTCGTGGACCAGGCGCAGGAACGCGCGCAGACCGAACGGCTCAAGGCCACCGAGTGCGCGCAACCGGCGCTCGCCGCCCACGCGTTGATGATCGGTTCGATCCTGGGAGCGGTCGGCTTCGAGCCCGACTGCGTGGCGGGCCACAGCTTCGGCGAACTCGCCGCGCTGCACGCGGCCGGCGTCTACGACGACGACACCCTGATGGCCCTGGCCCGCGCGCGCGGCGAACTCCTGCGCGACGCGAGCAAGGTGTCCGGTGCGATGCTCGCCGTCACCGCCACCGCCAAGGAAGCCGACGACCTGGTCCGCGGCATCCGCCGAGCCTGGGTCGCCAACTACAACTCCCCGACGCAACACGTCGTCTCGGGCGCGGAATCCGCGATCGTCAAGGTGGAGAAGCGCGCGGCCGAGCAACAGCTCACCACGCAACGGCTCGCCGTCTCCTGCGCCTTCCACAGCCCGCTGCTGCAGTCCGCGACCACCGGATGGCGCCCCACGCTGGAACAGCACGAGTTCGCGGCGCCGAAGCTGCCCGTGTACGGCAACGCGGATGCCAAGCCGTACCCCGGCACGGCGCCCGAGATCCGCACCGTGCTGCACGATCACGTCACCTCCTCCGTGCGGTTCGCCGAAATGATCCTGGCCATGTACCAGGACGGCGTCCGCACGTTCGTCGAGGCCGGACCGGGCACGGTACTCACCGGCCTGGTCGGCAGGATCCTCGCGGACCGGCCCCACGTCGCGCTGAGCGCCGACCACACCCGGGGCTCCGGACTCACCGCACTGCACCGCGTCCTGGGCGCGCTGGCCGTCGCCGGACGCCCCCTGGACTTCGCCCCGCTGTGGGCCTCGTTCACCTCGAGCACTCCTTCGCCATCATCGACAAGGACGGGTATGACCATCCCCATCTCCGGTCCGAACCCCGACGTGGGCCACCGCGAGAGCACCCCCGCCGCCCCCGCCATGCGCGAGCCGGGCACCGGGTTCGTGCCGGCCGCCCCGACCCCGCCGGTCGCCGCGGCGCTCCCGCCGGCACCGGCGCTCGCCGTGACCCAGGCGGCGCCGCCCGCCCGCGTCCAGGCCGCTCCGCCCGCGCCGGCCCCGGCCGCCGCGGTGGCACAGTTCGCCCAGCCCGCACCGGCACCCGCGCCCGTTCCCGCACCGATGGCCGCACCCGTGCCGGCGCCCGTTCCGGTACAGGCGGCCCCCGCCGTGCCGATGCGGACCCACGAGGCACCGGTCGCGCAGTCGCCGGCGCACGACGTCACCTCCTCCGGGTCCACCTGGACGCCGGTGACCGCGTCCGGCGCCTGGTTGCACGCCTTCCTGGAGGTGCAGCGACAGGCGGGCGACGCACACAACGCGTACCAGACCACCACCTCGGCCAGCCACGCGTCCTATCTGGACCTGGCCAAGACCTCGCTCGACGCGCTGATGGCCTGGCGGCCCGGAGCCGAGCCCCGAGCCGCGGCCGCGCCCGCTCCCGTCGAGATGCCGGTCGCCGGCGAGCCGACCGCGCAACTCGCGCCGAGCCCACGCGTGTTGGAGGGCCAGCCGCGAACCACCCGGGAGATCAGCCCCGCGCCGCCCGCGGTGACGCAATACCAACCGGCCCCGGTGACGCAGTATCAGCCGACCCCGGTCACCGAGTACCAGCCGGCCCCGGTCACGCAGTACCAGGCGACCCCGGTCGCCCAGGCCCGCCCGCCCATGCCCGCGGCGCCGCACAGCCTCCAGGCGTCGCCGACGCTCGCGCAGATCCCGGCACCGGCCGTGGCCCCCGCCCTCGCCGCCGCGCCGGCTCCCGTTTCGGTTCCGGCTCCCGCCCCGGCTCCGGCTCCCGCTGCGGCTCAGGAGAGCGGCGCCGAGGTGGCGTTGGCGATCGTGGCGGAGTTGACGGG
>NZ_JBEXUX010000039.1:11622-98077 GCF_040629175.1 Embleya sp. NPDC005971
GGTTATCCGGTGGAGATGCTCACGCCGGAGATGGACCTGGAGGTGGACCTGGGGGTCGACTCGATCAAGCGGGTGCAGATCCTGACCCGTCTGCGGGACCACTTCCCGGGTGAGGCCAATGTGGACCCGGCCGACCTGGCCCGGTTGCGCACCATCGCCGCCATCGCCGAGAAGATCACCTCGATGCGCACCCCCGACGGCGCCGCCGTGCCGGCCCCCACGCAGGCCCTCGTCCCGGCTCCGGCTCCCGCTGCGGCTCAGGAGAGCGGCGCCGAGGTGGCGTTGGCGATCGTGGCGGAGTTGACGGGTTATCCGGTGGAGATGCTCACGCCGGAGATGGACCTGGAGGTGGACCTGGGGGTCGACTCGATCAAGCGGGTGCAGATCCTGACCCGTCTGCGCGATCACTTCCCGGGTGAGGCCAATGTGGACCCGGCCGACCTGGCCCGGTTGCGCACCATCGCCGCCATCGCGGACAAGATCACCTCGCTGCGCACCCCCCAGGGCGCCCCCGCGCCGGCCCCGGCCGCCGCCCCCGCCGCGCCGGTGGTCCGGACGCAGGAGCAGATCCCCGCGCAGGCCAAGCACGTGGCACCGCAGTTCACGGTGCTGCGCACCGGCACCGCCCTGGTACCCGTCGAGCCCGCCACCGGCGCCCCGCTCAAGGGCCTGCGCGAACAACCGCTGCTGATCACCGACGACGGCACCGGCGTCGCCGAATGCCTCGCGGAGACCCTGCGCCGCGAAGGCATCAAGGCCACCGTCGCGGACCGGGTCACCGCCGACTCCACCGCCGTGATCGCCCTCGCCGGCCTGCGCGAGATCGACCCGGAGCAGGACCCGGACGCCCCCACCCGCGAGGTCTTCACGACCCTGCACACCATCGCCGAGGCGATGGACCGCCGAGGCGGCGTCCTGGTCGTCGTCCAGGACACCGGCGGCGCGTTCGGCACCTCCGGCAACCGCGGCCGGGAAGGCTGCGCGGGCATCGCCGCGCTCGCCCGCACCGCCGCGAACGAGTGGGCGCACGCCTCGATCAAGACGATCGACATCGACCGGGCCGCGCGCGCCCCGCAGGACATCGCCCAGGCCATCGCCACCGAGCTCCTGCACGGCGACGACACCACCGACGTCGCGCTCGCGGCGGACGGCTCGCGCGCACTCCTGCGCGGCACCACCGAACCGGTCGCGGCACCGCGAGCGCTCGACCTCGGGGCCGACCCCGTGGTCGTGGTCACCGGCGGGGCCCGCGGCATCACCGCGTCCTGCCTGCTGGCCCTGGCCCGCACCCACCGGCCCAAGTTCCTGCTCCTGGGCCGCACCCGCCCCGTGGACGAGGACGACGAGCTGCGCGGCGCCGCGGACGAGAGCGCCATCCGGCAGATCCTGGGCAGCCGTCGCGACGAGCGCACCGGCGCGACCCCGACCCTGGCCGAACTCGCCCACGCCTCCGGCCGAGTACTCGCCTCCCGCGAGATCCGCGGCACCCTGGAGCAGTTGGCCGTGGCCGGCGCGGAGACCCGATACGTCACCGCCGACGCGACCGACCGTGAGCGGGTCTTCGACGCGCTGGCCGAGGTACGCCGCGACTGGGGCCCGATCACCGGCATCATCCACGCCGCCGGGGTGATCGCCGACAGCAACATCTCGGCCAAGACCCAGGCCCAGTTCACCGCCGTCTACGACACGAAGGTGCGCGGATTCCGCACCCTGCTCGAACTGACCGCCGCCGACCCGGTGCGCCTGGTGTGCGCCTTCTCCTCGGTCAGCGCGCGACTGGGCACCGCAGGGCAATGCGACTACGCGGCGGCCAACCAGGCGATGGAGCAGATCACCGCGACCGAGGCGGCACACCGTCCCGGATCCATGGTCAAGGCCGTGGCCTGGGGCCCCTGGGCCGCCGGCATGGTTTCCCCCGCCCACGCCGAACACTTCCGCCGACTCGGCGTACCGCTCCTCGAAGAGACCGCCGGCGTCAAGGCGTTCATGACCGAACTCGAACAGCCGGGCCCGGCCTGCGTCTCGATCGCCGCCGGCACGGCCGGCCCCGCCGGCGACGCGGGCGACGCCACGAACGTCACGGACATCGTCGTCGGCGCCGAAACCCACCCCTACCTGGTCGACCACACCATTGCCGGACGCCCCGTGGTGCCGGTGGCACTGGTCCTGGAATGGTTCGCCCGAGCGGCCCGGACCGCGCTGCCCGACCACGGTTCGGTCCTGGTGCGCGACCTGCGCGTGCTGCGCACCATCGCGCTGGACAGATTCGGGACGGAGGAGACCCGCCTCCGGGTGCATGTGCGCCCCGACGGCGGCCACGCCGACGCGCCGCTGCGCCTGGAACTCAAGAGCCTCGACGGCGCCCTGCACTACGCGGCCCTCGCGGGTCCGGGCGAGGGAGCGGTGCCGACCGCCCCGACCGCGGAACCCGCCGACGAGAGCTTCGAGGTACACCCGGGCAGCGCCGTCTACGACGGGGCGATGCTCTTCCACGGCCCGCGCTTTCACGCCATCCACACGATCACCGGGCTGAGTTCCACCGGAGCGGCCTCGGACCTGGTCGGAGTACGAAAGCTCGACTGGCCGCAGGACACCTGGCAGACCGACCCCGCGGTGATGGACGGCGCGCTCCAGATGGCCTGCCTGTGGGTGCTGTCCTCGGCCAGCGTGCAGTCGCTGCCGATGGGCATCCGTGAGGTGCTCGTGTTGTCGACCGGTGCCGTGGAGGGGCCGGTGAAGTGCACCGTGCACAGCGTTGTGCAGGGCACCGACAACGCGATGTGCGACATCTGGCTCACCGTCGAACAGGACGGCGCGGAGCGGGTCCTGGCCGTACTCCGCGGCGTCGAGATGGTCTACCGGCCGGACCTGTCCACCTCCAACCGAGCCGCCGCGCTGATCTCGACGGACGCGTGAGGGGCATGGACTTCCCCGCCATCGCCATCGTGGGACGCGGCTGCGTCCTGCCCGGGGCACACAATCCCGCCGAACTGTGGGACACCGTGGTCTCCGGCGCGGTCCGGCTGACCCCGTTCTCCATCGACCGCCCGACCGCCGGGCCGCAGTGGAGCGGGGCCGACCCCGCGAGCACCGTATTCGGCCACGTCACCGGGTTCGAGGAGCGCTTCGACCCGTCCGGCCTGGCCATCGACGCCGAGCAGCTCAACGGCCTCGACCCGACCGTGCGCTGGGTCGTGCACGCGACCCGGCAGGCGCTCGCCGAGGTCGATCGGCTCGGCCTGCACCGACGCACCGGCCTGGTGCTGGGCAACATCTCCTGTCCGACCACGTCGATGGTCGCCTACGCCGAGGACGTCTGGCTGCGCTCCCAGCCTGCCGAGGTCGGGGCCGGTTGGCCCCGGCACGGCCGGCACGCGCCGATCCCGATGAGCCGGTTCTGCTTCGGGCTCCCGGCACAACTCGTGGCCCGCGCCTTCGCCCTGGGCGCGGGCGCGGTGGTCCTGGAAGCGGCCTGCGCCTCGGTGTTGTACGCGATCGAACTCGCCTGCCGGAAGCTGCATTTCCGGCAGGCGGACCTGATGGTCGCCGGGGCGCTCAACGGCGGCGCGCCCGAGATCATCAGCCACGGCATGGGCCGGCTGGGGGCATTGAGCCCCAGCGCCCGCTCGCGGCCCTTCCACCGGGAGGCCGACGGCCTGGTCCCCGCCGAGGGGACCGCGATGGTCGCGCTGATGCGGTTGGAGGACGCGTTGAGCGCGGACGTGCCCGTACTGGGCGTGATCCGCGGCATCGGCGCGACCAACGACGGCGGCCGGGGCGGCATGCTCGTCCCGGACGGAGGTCAGCAACAACGCGCGATGAGCCTGGCCTACCAGGCCGCGGGGATCGACCCCAAGACGGTGTCCCTGCTGGAATGCCACGCCACCGGCACCGCCGTCGGGGACACCGTGGAACTGGGCTGCGCGGCCCGGATCTTCGGCGAACGCACGGATCTGCCGATCGGTTCGGTCAAGGGCAACCTGGGCCATCCGCTCACCGCCGCGTCCGGCGCCGCCCTGCTCAAGGTGCTGGGCGCGATGGAGCACGGCACGCTGCCGCCGACGGTGGGTGCCGACGAGGCCAACGAGGCGATGCGCGGCACACCGCTGCGGCCGCTGGCCCGGCCGGAGGAGTGGCGGGGGCTGCGGCGCGCCGCGGTCAGCGGCTTCGGCTTCGGCGGGGTCAACGCACACCTGGTCGTGGACGCCTGGAACACCGCCGACCGGGCGGCCACCTCCTTCCCCGGCGTGGCCGTGCCCGGCCCCGCCGGACGGCGGCGGCACCAGGTGGCGATCGTCGGCCTCGGCGCCCGCGTCGGCGACGGCGACACCACCGGCGACTTCGTCGAGGCCCTGCTGGGCGGTGAGCCCAGGTTGCGGCCACCGCGTACGGTCGAACTGCGGGTGGACGGCCTGCGGATGCCGCCCAACGACATGCTGCAGACCTCCGGCGAACACCTGCTGGTCCTGGAGGCCGCCCGCGATGCCGCCCGCGCGGTGACACTGCCCGACGAGCGCACCATGGTGCTCGTCGGCGTCGGCAGCGCGACCGTGCACGCCGAGTTCTCCGTCTGGCACAACCGCACCACGCTGGAGGCCCGCCGGTCGGCGGCGGCGGAGGCGTCCTCCGAGGACCGCGTCGCCGACCCGTTGAACTGCCCGCCGTGGTCCCTCGGGGGCCTGGGCAACATCGCCGCCAACCGGATCAGTGCGCAACTGCGGCTGACCGACGCCAGCGTCGCGGTCTGTGCGGAGGAGGCTTCCGGCATCCGCGCGCTCGACCTGGCGGTCGACGCGATCGGCAGCGGGGCGAGCGACGCGGCGCTGGTGGGCGCGGTCGACCTCGCCTCCACCGTGGTGCACCGAGCGGTGGTACGCGACCTCGGACTCCCCGGAGCCGAGGGCAACGCGGCCGTGGTGCTGGCGCTGAAGCGCCTCGACCACGCCCGCCGGGACGGCGATCCCATCCTCGCCCTGATCGACCCGCAGGCCGAGGACCGGGCCGCCGGCCCGGCGCCGACCGCCGTCGACCTGGTGGTCGGCGACCTCGAACCGTCGTCGAACGCGCCGGCCGAACTGGATCCGGCCGGTCTGTTCGGTCGCCCGCACTGCGCCGCCGGCCTGCTCGGCGTCGCGTGTGCGACCGTGGCGCTGTACCACCGCAGCGTGCCGGTCGTGGGCGCCCGGGCACTGCCGCGGCCGGAGTTGGCCACGGCGAAGGTGACCGTCTCCCCGCTCGGGGCGTCGGCGGCCGAACTCCTGTTGACCGCGGGGGATACGGCTCCGGCCGCGACGGGCTCGGCGACCCTGGGCCGCCGGGCCGCCGGACAGACGCCCGCGCGGCGGTTGTCCAGCATCGCCTTCTTCGATCTCCGGACGGTGCTTCGGCTCCAGGACGCGCGACCGACGCGGGAACTCGTGGCGCTGCCCGCGGCCCGCGCGGTGCCGGCGGCCGAGATCGCGGTGCCCGCGCCGGTGGCGACCCGGGTGCCGGTCCCGGCTCCGGCTCCGGCTCCGGTGGCGGCGCCGGCCCCGATCGACGTGCCGGTACCGGTCGAGGACACCCTCGTACCGACCGCGCTCAGCGCCCACCAGCGAGTCGTGGGCAGATCGCACCTACAGTTCCTGAACACCCGGCATGAGAACCACCTGCTGTTCCTGGAGGTGCAGCGGCAGGCGACCCGGGCGTTGCTCGACGTCGCCGGCCTGTTCCAACAGCCGCAGCGGGCCGAGACGCACACGCTCGTGGCGGAGCCGGCGGGTCCGGCCGACACCGCGCCGGTGCCGAGCCCGCAGGTCGGGCAAGGCGGGCCGGGCGGCCCGATCCTGCCGGCGGCACCGGTCGAACCGGCCGCACCGGTCACCGAGGTCGTCGCGCCGATCCCGACGCCGCAACCCGGCCCGGCCGAGCACGAGTTCGTGGTCAGCCCGGACGGCGATCCGTGGGTGCTGGACCACTGTCCCACCTGGACGTTGCCGGTGTTGCCGATGATGTGCACGGTGGACCACCTGTTCCGGGCGGCCAGTACCTACACCGGTCTACAGGCCACCGGACTGCGGGAGTTGCGCCTTCAGCGCTGGATCCCGGTGGTCAGTCCGACCAAACTGCTCACCCGGGTCGAGCCGTTGCCCGATCGTGGTCGGGACGTGCACGTCAGCCTGCTGATGTGGCGGCCGGCCCGGAACGAGGCGTTGTCCCGGTTCGAACTCGTCGCCGAGGCGACGATCACGTTCGACCGACCCGACACGCCCGCTCCGTTGCCGCCGCTCACGGACGCCCGACAGGCCGAACTGCCGTACCTGACCAACCGCCTGCCGCACGGCCCGGCCTTCCGCTACCTCACCGAGGTCGGCTACGGCAGCGCCGGCGCGGTCGGAATCCTGGACGCGCGACGGGGCTCCGTGCCCGGTACCTTCACCCATCCGGGGTTGCTCGACGCGGCGACGCACATCATCGCCGACCGGGTGTTCTGGCTGCCCTACCCCCAGGTCGGGCCCAACGTGGTGCCCTATCCACACGGCCTGGTCCGGATGGACCTCTTCGCCCCGTTCCCCACCGAGGGGCACCTGCGGGTGGAGGCGCGTCCGGCCGGAGCCGAGGGCGATCTGTTGTTCGTCGACTTCCAGGTCCTGGCGGGGGACCGGCTGTGTGCCGCGTTCCGCAACGTCAGCATGGTCTCGCCACCGAGCGTGCTGGAACTGCAATCCGGCGCGGATCGGCGGGCGTTCCTCCTGGAGCGCCGAGCCGCACCGAAGATGAGCCTGTCCCAGGTGGTCGGCGAGGCCAGCCGGCTGGACCGGGCCGTCCTGGAACAGGCCGACTGGCCGACCGGCGGGCTGGCCTACGTCTACGGCCTGCCGGCCGGGGCCCCGGCCCGGCTGCACGCGGAGGAGGTCGCGATGCGTGAGCACGTGGCCCGAGCCCACGGCGAACACCCGGCCCGGGTCGTGGTGGACGTGGCGAACCGGGTCGCCTGGTTGTCCGACCGTCCGGACACCCGGCACCAACTCGTGGTGCACTCGGACGGCGACGCGATCACGGTCGAGAATCGCCCGTAGCGGTACCGGGGCACGATCGACGGCGGTGGGCGGGATTCCCCAGGGATCCCGCCCACCGGCGTCCGGCTCGACGCGTGTTCGCCCGATCGCCCCGTCCTCGGCCACCCACCACGATCCGCCGTGACCGGTGCGACCTCGACGAACTCCGAATCGAGTGAAACTCCCGGCGATTTCGGAGCGAGGGCGTGTCAGCACGTCCGAACGGCTCGTTTGTCCTTGCGAAATGACCGCCTCAGCTTAGGAAAGCCATGACCTTCGGCACAGAAGAGCCGTCTTCCGTCCGGATCGACCGGCGCCGGGAAAACGGTACGGACAGCGACGGCCGCAGCGGTGTGCTGCCGGAGCAGGGCGGCGTGATCGGCGAGCATCGACCCCGGACCGACGGTCGCCCGGAGGAGGCGAGGCGGGCCGCCGCGGCGGAGTCGAGCGAGCGGAACCCGATCGAGGTGCTGCGTGCCCACGCCGACCATCCGAGCGCCTTCCTGGCGGTCAACACCCGGACGCGGCACTACTACGGGAGCGGCGTCCCGGGCCTGGTCGCCCATCTGCCGGGACGGCGGCAGCACATCCAGTTCGGCGGCCCCTTCGCGGCGCCCGGGCAACGAGGCGCCCTGCTGGACGAGTACCTGCACATGCTCGGCAGCGGCCCCGGCCGACGCAAGGCACTGACGGCGGTCCAGCTTCGGTCGCACGACATCGCGCTCTACGCCGATCGCGGCTTCGCGGTCAACCAGCTCGGGGTCTCCTACGGCGTCGACCTGTCCCGTTTCACACTGCGCGGCAAACCCCTCGCCAAGGTCCGGCAGAACGTCTCCCGGGCCCGACGCGAGGGCGTCACCGTCACGGAGGTGGGCGCCGAGGCGCTGCCCGATCGACGCACCCTGGAGCAGATCGACCGCGAGTGGCTCCGGGACAAGGGGCGCCTGGTACGGCAACTGTCCTTCATGGTCGGCGAACACGGCGGCATCGGCGGGCCGCTGCGCCGCACGTTCCTGGCCCGACACCGCGACGAGATCGTCGCCTACATCACCTACGCGCCGGCCTGGGGAAGTCGCCCCGGGTGGTTGTGCGACCTGTCCCGCCGCCGCCCGCAGGCCCCCGTCGGCACCCACGAACTGATCACCCTCACGGCGTTGAACCGCTTCACCGAGGAGGGCGCGGGCTGGCTGCATCTCGGCCTGGCGCCGTTCGTCGGGCTGGCCGACGAGCACGAGGTGCCCGGTGCGTCCGCGCTGCTCGGGTGGGCGATCCGACAGGGGACCAAGCGTGGGCTCTACCCGGCGCGCACGCAGGAGGCGTTCAAGCTCAAGTGGGCCCCACACGTGAGCGAACCCGAGTACCTGGCCTTCCAGGACCGGGTCCGGCCGGCAGCGGTATGGCGCCTGCTACGAGCCACCCGGGTGGTGTGACTCCCGGGCTCGCCACCTCCGCCGGAGCCGGCCGGCGCCGGGCCGGGCCACCGGTCCCGCTCGGCCCCGTCGACGGAGGCGGGCAACCCGGCGGAAGGTGTCGGTGCACGGGAATGCCGTGTCCCCGCCAAAGGTTCGTCGATGGTGGTACGTGAAATCGGTGCATCGAGCGAGGAGAATCGGCATGCCGCACGCCCGGGTGAATGGCGCCGACCTGTACTACGAAGTCGAGGGCGACGGTGTGCCGCTCGTGCTGGTGCACGGCTCCTGGACCGACCACGACGGGTGGCGCCCGGTCGTTCCCGCGCTGGCCGAGTCCTACCGCGTGGTGACCTACGACCGCCGGGGCCACGGCCGCAGCACCGGCCCGGCCGGTCCGGGCTCGCGCGTCCAGGACGAGGACGACCTGGCGGCGCTGCTGGAGTGGCTCGACCCGGCGCCCGCGCACGTGGTCGGGAACTCCTTCGGCGCCTCCACGGCGCTGGGGTCGGCCGCCCGCCGGCCCGAGTTGTTCCGCAGTCTCGTCGCGCACGAGCCGCCGCTGCTCGACATCGTGGCGGGCGATCCGCAACTCGCACCGCTGATCCGCGAGACGCAGGGTCGGATCGACGCGGTGGCGGAGAGCCTGCGCGCGGGCGACGACCGAGGCGCGGCGTACCGGTTCGTCGAGGAGGTCGCGCTCGGACCCGGGATGTGGGAACGGTTGCCCGATCCGGTACGCGAGACCTTCATCGGCAACGCCGCCACGTTCCTGGACGAGCAGAACGATCCGCGCTGGGCCTCGATCGACCTCGCCGCGATCTCCGACCTCACCGCCCCGGTGCTGCTGAGTCACGGCACCGCGAGTCCGCCGTGGTTCCCCGGGATCATCGACAGGCTCGCCGACGCGATCGCCCACGCGCGGGTGGCCACGCTCACCGGAGCCGGGCACGTCCCGCACTCGACGCACCCCGAACAGTACGTCGCGACCGTGACCGGCTTCCTGGCCGACGTGTCCTGAGCGGAACGCGCGGTCGGCGGGCCGGTCGCGGTCGCGGCGATCACGCGTCGCGCTTCTCCAACAACAGCGTGCCCAGGAGCAGCAGGAGCAGGGTCTCGGCCACGAAGACCGCGAAGCCCGGCCACGGTTGCAACATCTTGTCCCCGGCCCGGACCGACATCACCTGACTGCCGGCGTTGGCGGGCATCAGCTTGGCGATCCAGTCGCCGGTCTTGCCGGGGATCAGGCCCACCACGCCGCCGACCACGAAGATCAGCGCGATGCCCAGGGTGATCGCGCCGGCGGTATGCCGCAGCAGCACGCCCAGCGCCATCCCGAACAGGCCCAGCACGGCCAGATACAGACCCGTGCCGATCAGCGCCCGAACCACGCCGGGATCGCCGATGTCGACCCCGATGTCCTTGGCCTCCAGCATCAGGTTGGCCAGGAAGTAGCAGCAGAACCCGGTGACCGCCCCGACCACGAACAGGACCAGGGCCAGGACCAACGCCTTGGCGGCGAGCATCGAGGCGCGCCAGGGCACCGCGGTCAGACTGGTGCGGATCATGCCGGTCGAGTACTCGGCCGTCATCGACATCACCCCGAGCACCAGCGCGGCGATCTGGCCGAACGCGACGCCCACGGTGAGCAGATCGGGGGCGTCGTTCTTCTTTCCCGCGGCCACGTCCTTGGCCACCTCGCCCGCCGCCAGGGCGGCGATGCCCCAACTGATCAGGACGCTCACCGCGAACAGGGCGAGCAGCGTCCACAGGGTCGAGCGCACGGTCGTGATCTTGGCCCACTCGGAGTCCAGGATTCGGCCGAAGGTCAGCCGCGGTGGGTGCTTGGCCGCGGTGGGCACGGTCGTCGTCATGGCAGCCTCATCCGATCCGGTCGGCGGTGGTCGGCGGACCCCAACCCGGGACGGCCGGGTCGGCCTCCCGGGGCGCGCCGCCGGTGTGGTACTCGACGCTGTCGGCGGTGAGCCGCATGAACGCCTCCTCCAGCGAAGCCTCGACCTTCGCCAACTCGTGCAGGAACAGCCCGTTGTGCCCGGCCAGGTCACCGACCTGGTCGGTGCTCACGTCCTGGACCAGCAGCGCACCCGCCGGGTCCCGGGTCACCTCCCAGCCCGCGGCCCTCGCGAGCTCGGCGAGCCGGTCCGCCTGCGGCGAGCGCACCTTCACGTGGCTGATCGAGTTCTCCGTGATGAACTGCGCCACGCCCGTGTCGGCCAGGATCCGGCCGCGCCCGATGACCAGGAGATGGTCGGCGGTGACGGCCATCTCGTTCATCAGGTGCGAGGAGACGAAGACCGTGCGGCCCTCGCTCGCCAGGCGCTTCATCAGGTTCCGGATCCACAGGATCCCCTCGGGGTCGAGCCCGTTCACGGGCTCGTCGAAGAGCAGCACCCGGGGGTCGCCGAGCAGCGCGCCGGCGATGCCCAGGCGCTGACCCATGCCCAGGGAAAAGCCGCCGGAGCGTTTCCGGGCGACGGAGGCGAGGCCGACCGTGTCCAGCACCTCGTTCACTCGGGACAGCGGAATGCCGTTCGACTTGGCCAGGACCACCAGGTGGTCCCGGGCGGTTCGGCCGCCGTGCAGGGCCTTGGCGTCGATCAGCGCCCCGACCTCCAACATCGGCGCGACCAGGTGCCGGTAGGCCCGACCGTCCACCGTCACCCGGCCGGCGGTGGGCCGGTCCAGGCCCAGGATCATCCGCATGGTGGTGGACTTTCCCGCACCGTTGGGGCCGAGGAACCCGGTGACCCGTCCGGGGTGAACCTCGAAGCTGATGTCGTCCACAGCCGTCTTCGTGCCGTATTTCTTGGTGAGGTTTTCCGCAACAATCATGGATATATGCCGCCTTCTCCTCGGGCGGTCTTCATGATGGCCCGACCCGTCCCCGCCCGCATCCCCACCGGGGAGACGGGTGAACACGCCGACCGCGGGTGCGCCGTCGGTGGGAGACGCAGGTCACATTCGGCCGTGTCACAGGGGAACGGGTCGCCTCGTCTCAGGGTGTGTAGGCAGCGAACGACCACGAGGGAGCACACCATGGACGCGCGACTGAACTTCTTCGCCGGGGCGACCGACAGCAAGGTCTTCAAGCACCTGATGACGGCGGGCAAGGCGATGAAGGACTCGGCGCTGCCGGCCGCGACACTGGAGTTGGTGTCGCTGCGGGTGAGCCAGATCAACGGCTGCGCCGTCTGCATCGACATGCACACCAAGGACGCCGCCGCGGCCGGGGAAACCGCGCTGCGGCTGAACTTGGTGGCGGCGTGGCGGGAGGCGACGGTGTTCACCGAGGCCGAGCGGGCCGCACTGGAGCTGGCCGAGGAGGGGACCCGGGTCGCGGACGCGGCCGGCGGTGTCGGCGACGACGTGTGGGCGAGCGCCGCCAAGCACTACGACGAGGAGCAGCTCGTCGCGCTGGTGTTGCTGATCTCGTTCATGAACCTGGCGAACCGGATGAACATCATCACCCGGCAGCCGGCCGGCGACTACCAGCCCGGACAGATGCACTGAAAGCGCGGGGCGGAGCACGAGTCCCGGGGCCGGGAGCGATGCCTCGGCCCCGGGTCGGGGGCGCTACCGTGACCTGCCGACGGCGCGGTCGATCATGGAAACCGCCCGCGTCGGCAGGTACGACGGGTCGCACGGCGGTGGGGAAGAAGAGGAGTCGGCGTGAGCAAGGTCGAGGACTTCGAGGAACTGCGTCCGCTGCTGTTCTCGATCGCCTACCGGATCCTGGGCAGCGTGGGTGAGGCCGAGGACGCGGTGCAGGAGACCTGGCTGCGCTTCGACGGTTCGGCGACCCGGCCCACGTCGACCAAGGCCTTCCTGTCGGCGGTGGTGACCCGGATCTCGATCGACGTGTTGCGCTCCGCGCGGGTGCGGCGGGAGGAGTACGTCGGCCCGTGGTTTCCCGAGCCGCTGCTGAACGATCCGTACCAGGACCCGGCGCGCTCGCTGGAGCTGGCCGACTCGGTGTCGATGGCGGCGTTGGTGTTGCTGGAACGGCTCAGTCCGCTGGAGCGGGCGGTGTTCGTCCTGCGGGAGGTCTTCGCCTTCGGGTTCGAGGACGTCGCCGCGGCGGTGGGGCGTTCCGAGGCGGCCTGTCGGCAACTGTTGGTGCGGGCCCGGCGGCACATGCAGGCCGGGCGGCCGCGGTTCGAAGCGGACCGCGGGGAACGGCGGGAGCTGGCGACGCGGTTCTTCGACGCGCTGAAGGACGGCGACGTGGGCGGGCTGCAGAATCTGCTGGCCGCGGATGTGCAACTGGTCGGGGACGGCGGCGGCAAGGCCCCGCAACTGGCCAGGATCGTGGTGGGTGCGGAGAAGGTGGCCCGGCTGCTGGGGCTGTTCGGTCCGTGGTTGCTTCGGGTCGACGTACGGTTCGAGCCGGCGGAGCTCAACGGCGAACCGGGCGTGATCATCCGGGACCGGGACGGCGGGATCCTGCAGACGATGGTCGTCGAGGTGGTCGACGGGCGGATCCGGACCATCCGCGGGGTGAGCAACCCCGACAAACTCGGCCACCTCGGCCCGCTCGGCGACGCCTGGGCGGTCCACCACGAGGTGCGGCAGGCCCGTCGCGCCACGACCTGAGCGCGGCCACCGACACCGCCGCCCGTGGGTGAGTCGTGGGGCGGCGGGGGAGTGAAAGGGCGCTCGGCGTGTGCGAGTTCGCCCTCGCGATCGGTGAAGGCGGCAGCTCCGGGCGGTAGTTCGCGCGGTGCGCCGGGAAGGGGCGTGAGGCAACGGTGGTGCGGTGCCTCGGCTCCGACCGGGAGCGTCACCGTGGCGCCGACGCAGAGGTTCGGCCCCGGCGCGCCACGATCTTCCCGGTCCGAGCCGACCGTTGCCGTTGCCGGGGTCGCGATGCCCTGCCGCCGCCTTCATCGGGCCGGGTGTGTCGACCGGGCCCGCTGGATCGGCGGTGGCCGATCGGCCGGAACGGGTCGGCATACGATGGGTTGCATGCCCCATTTTGTCCGCTTGTGTCGATGGCTGGTCGACATCCGAGGCCGTGCCACCGGTATCGTCGCCGCCGTGACCGAAGCCGACCCGGCCCACCGCCGTCTGGCCCTGTTGGACGCCGCCACGACGCGGATCGGCAGCACCCTGGACATCGACACCACCTGCGCCGAACTGGCCGAGTTCGTGGTATCCGCGATGGCCGACCTGGCCATCGTCGACCTCGTCCCGCCCGATGCCGCCGGGCCCGCCGACGTGCTCCCGCCCGGCCGGGCACGGCTGCGTCGAGCCGCCCTGGCCTGCGTCCCGGGCCTGCGTACCCGGCTCCCCTCGCTCGCCCCGCCGGGCGCGTCCGTACGACACGGGGCGGAGTCCGCGGTCGGACAAAGCCTGCACACCCGCGTGCCGGTGACGACGCCCGGGCCCGCCGGCCCCGCGTCGAACGACCCTGCCGATACCGCGACCGCGCTGCGCGCCGCCGGCATCGACACCACCCTCGCCGTCCCGCTGATGGCGCACGGCCGCATCGTCGGCGTCCTGCTGCTCGCCCGAGCCCCGGATTCCGCCCACGACTTCACCGCCGAGGTGATCCGCCTCGTGCAGGACCTGGCCGCCCGCGCCGCGGTCGCCATCGACAACGCGCGCCGCTACACGCAGGCCCAGGGCATCGCGGTGGAGCTGCAGCGGGCACTCCTGACCGAACCCGGTGCACCCCACCCCAACCTCGACGTGGCCTTTTGCTATCTGCCGTCCGGAAGCACCTCGGTGGTCGGCGGCGACTGGTACGAGGTGGTACGGCTGTCCTTCGGCCGCACCCTCCTGGTGATGGGCGACGTGATGGGACACGGCATCGAGGCCGCCGTCGACATGAGCAACTACCGCTCCACGCTGCGCCAGGTCGCGGCGATGGACCTGCCCCCGCACCGGATCCTGCGCCGACTCGACGCACTGATCGACGAGAAGAAGTCGGCCCGCCCCGCCACGTGCCTGCTCGCGCTGGCCGACCCCGGGCGCCGGCGCTGGACGTTCTCCAGCGCCGGCCACCTGCCCCCGGCGCTGATCGCCGCCGGCCGGCCCGTCGAACTCGTCGAGATCCCCACCGGCCCGCCCCTGGGCACCGGTGTCGGCGGCTACGAACAGGCCACCCGTGCGCTGCTGCCCGACGAGACCCTGCTGCTGTACACCGATGGCCTGGTCGAGCGCCGGGACCGGGACATCGACGATTCGCTCGCCGGCCTCGCGGCCCTGCGCCCACCCACGGCCGGCGCTCTGGAGGACCTCCTCGACGCGGTCCTGCTCGGCTTGGCTCCCCAGACGGGCGAGGACGACATCGCGATGCTCGCCGCCCGCATGCGCCCCCGCTGACCCGGGACGCCCGCGGGCGCCCCGGGCGAGGGGACGTCACGCCGTGAGCGTGCGCCAGGTCCGGGAAGCGGCGTCGGCGGGTGTGCCGTCGAGGACGCGCGCGGTGCGGCCGGCGGGTTCGAGGACGACGGTGGCCAGCGTGGCCCAGCGTTGGCCGAGCGGCATGTCCGGGTCGGGGACGCAGGTCACGGGCGGTTCGCCGGCACCGGTGATCAGGTGGCCCACCAGTTCGTCGGGCGTGTTCGGCGCGCCCCGCCGGGTGAGCCGGGCGCGGACGAAGTCGTGGCGTTCGATCGAGTCGGGTTGGTAGAGCCAGGTCTTCTCGTTCGCCGCGGGGATCGGGGTGAGGAAGTGGTTGGTGCGCAACAGCACGCCGTCGTCCGGTTCGATCGGGAAGACGCCGGCGGGACTCAGGTCCAGGAGCACCGCCCGGTCCGGGTCGAAGAGCGCGAACGATCCCGAGGAGGCGATCGGCGCGCTGCGGACGATCTCGCGTGCCTCGGCGACGTCGGCGGCCTCTTCGAGGACGATCGCCGCGAGTACGTGCATGGGGATGCCGCCGACGCCGTCGCGGACGTGCCCGAGGATGTTGAAGTGCAGGGCCAGGCCGGCGCTGTTGATGCCGATCTTGGCGAGGATGCCGTGTTCGGTCAGGCCGACCACGTGGTGCCTGCCGCCGCGCGAGGCGAACGTGTGCCAGTGGTCGGCGAGTTCGACGTGCCAGTCCCAGGTCTGGATGCCGAAGGTGCGGGCGGCGGGGGAGTCGGCGGAGCCCAACCGGCGCACCAGCGTGGTGCATTCGCCCGGGGGCACCGTCGTGCTGCGGGCGAGGATCTCGGTGCGTGCGTTCAGGGCCGCGACGCGCCACGGCGGCACGTGTGCGCCGTGCGCGACGCCCTCGATCTCGGCGCGAACGCCGGGGCGGAACGCGTCGATCGCGTCGAGGGCACGCTCGGCGTCGTCGCGCACCCGGGTGGCACCGATGCCGCCGAGGGCGAACAGCCGGTCGTAGATCTCGATCGCGCCGTGGATGCCCGCGCGCAGGGCCTGCCCGCGGGCGATACCGCGGTTGCGCGGGTCGGTGTCGGCGACGGTGACATGCAGGCGCGGTCCGGGGCGGGGGTCGGCTGCGACGGTCACGGGCGCTCCTCGGCGAGGTCGGTGTGCAGGAGTACGTCGCCGTCGACGACGGTGGCGAGTACGGGATTGTCGGCCTGGGCCTCGGGAGTGAGGTCGAGCGGGTTCGCGGCCAGCACGGTGAGGTCGGCGAGGTAACCCGGGGCGATCCGGCCGAGTCGATCGCGAGCGCCGCCGGCGTGGGCGGCGGCGAGCGTCATGCCGGTGTACGCCTCACGAGCGGTGAGCGCCTGCTCCGGCTGTACGGGCCTGGTCTCCGGTTCCTCGACCGGGCGGCGCAGTTGGCAGTCGGCCAGGCCCACCCGCGGGTCGCCCGGGCCGATCGGCCAGTCGGAGCCCAGTGCCACGACGGCGCGGTGGTCCACCAGGTCGCGGGTGCGCCAGCCGTGCGCGGCGCGGTCCGGGCCGATCCGCCGCGACCAGTTGTCGGTGCCGTCGCCGCGGGTGTGTCGGGTGCCGTGCGCGGGTTGCAGGCTTGCCACCACGTCGAGTTCGGCGAACCGGCCGAGCAGGTCGTCGGGGATGGACTCGACGTGTTCGATGCGGTGCGGGGCTCGGGGGACCGGTCCGATCTCCTCGATGACGTCCAGCGCGAAGCGCACCGCCCGGTCGCCGATCGCGTGGGTGGCGGTGGGGATGCCGTGCTCGACGAAGAACCGCATCGCGGCCCGGTAGGCGTCCACGTCGCGCCACAGCGGTTCGCAGTTCTCGCCGTGGGTGTCCGGGTGTTCGAACCAGGCCGTGCCGTTGTCCGCGGTTCCGTCGAGCATGAACTTCACCCCCTCGACATGCCAGCGCCGGCCGTGCAGGCCCTGCAGCCCGACCACATGTTGCCAGGCGTCCGGGCCGGAGTCGGCGGCCACCAGGGGGGAGCAGCGGATGCGTACCGGCAGGTCGCCGTGTTCTTCCAGGTGTCGATAGACGGCTTCCGAGGGGTCGGCGAAGTCCAGGGCGTGCAGGCCGGTGAGGCCGCCCCGGGCCAGGCGTTCGAGCTCGCGGCCGACGTACTCGGCGGCGGTGTCCACGGGCACGTCGGGGTAGTGCGCGAACACCAGGTCCATCGCCTGGAGTTCGACCACGTATCCGGTGGGGCGGCCGTCGGGGCCGACCTCGATCGAGGAGGCGTCGGTGAACGTCTCGTGGCCGGTGAGGCCGACGAGTTCCACGACGCGCGGGCTCACCACGAGCGCGTGCGCGTCGCGGGTCATCAGCGAGACGGCGCGGCCGGGGAGGCGTTCCCCGAGCACCGCGCCGTTCGGCTCGCCGGGGAAGGCGTTGACGTCGAGGTCGTATCCGGTGATCCACGCGTCGTGCGGATGCGTGGCGACGGCCGCGGCGAGGAGTTCGCAGACCCGGTCGAGGGTGTGGGCGCCGGACAGGTCGACACCGCCGCCGATCGAGATGGATCCCCACACGGGGTGGGCGTGCACGTCGACCAGGCCGGGCAGGATGGTGGCGTTCGGGAACTCGTGCACGACGGTGGCGGGGCCGCGCAGTGCGGCGACGGTGCCGGTGTCGCCGACGGCGAGGATGCGGCCGGCCCGGATCGCCACGGCGTTCGCGCGCGGGTCCGGGTCGGCGTCCGCCTTCGGATCGGCGTCGGTGCGGAGGTGTTCGACGTGTCGGGCGAGCACAATGACGTCGGCGTGCACGGGTCGGTTCCCTTTCTTGGTCGGGGTGTTCGCGGTTCGGTCGGCTGCGGAGCCGGCCCGGTTGCCCGGGGTGCGGTTCATCCGCGCGGGATCGATCCCTGGGCGCGGGCCACGCCCCGGTAGATGGCCGCGGCGCCGAGCATCCCGCCCGGAATGGCCAGGTCGAGATCGCCCGCGGCGGCGGCGAGGGGGCCGGTCCAGAAGGTCGTGGTCACGCTCGTCGCGGCGATGAGGCCGCCGCCGACGATGGCCAGGACGCCGGCGGGGTGCACGCCGCCGGTGTACCAGAACGGGCCGTCGCGTCGTTCGGCGAGCAGGGCGGCGCCGTCGTAGCGGTTGCGGCGCAGCAGCAGGTCGGTCACGGCCACCGCCATGGCCGGACCGGTGACCACCACCACGAGTTCGAGCATCGTGTTGACGCTGGTGAGGAAGTCGAAGACCAGGGTCGCGAAGAGCGTCATGGTGGTGCCCAGGACGCCGATGATCAGGACGGCCGGGACCCGGGCCAGGCGCACGCCGACGGACTGGATGGCCAGGCCGGCGCTGTACGCGGTCATGCCGTTGTTGGCCATGGTGTTGGCGACGACGGCGATGACGAACAGGGGGATGAACCAGCCCGGGAGGATGCTCTCCAGCGCGCGCTGGGGGTCGCTCATGTCCAGGGCGGTGGCGGCGAGGGCGCCGACGCTCGTGAAGACGACGCTGGGCAGGTACGCGCCCAGGGCGGTCCAGCCGGCGATGGCGACGGGGTTGGCATCGCGCGGGAGGTAGCGGGCCAGGTCCGGGCTGTTGCTGTAGGACAGGGGCGTGGAGGCCACGATGGTGAAGGCCGCGGTGAGGGTGCCGAACAGGGCGACGCCGTGCAGCGGTTCGGCGGGGGTGTAGGACCAGTCGGTGTGGGCCAGGACGTAGCCGGTCACCACGACGAAGACGACGGTGAGGAACGCGCTGAGAGCGGCGTACAGGCGCACGATCGTGGCGTGACCGAAGATCGCGATGAGCAGGGTGCCGGCGGCGATCGTGCAGACGATCACCGCCTCGACGGTCGAGTTGTCGGGGAGGCCGACTCGCTTGGCGAGGCCGATGCCGGCGACGGACGCGGCCGACCAGTTCAGGGCCAGATACGCGGAGGCGATCAGCCATCCGGTGAGGACCAGGACGACCCGGTTGCCCACTACGCCGTATACGGCGCGCGAGACGACCGATCCGCTGGTACCGGCCGCCGGGCCGCTCACCGCGAGCACGCCCGTACAGATCCACAGCAGGTTGGCGACCAGCGTGACGCCGATGGCCTGGGGCAGCGAGAGCCCCATCAGGATCAGCGTCGCGCCGACGACGAAGCTCAGGTAGCTGACGTTCGGGGCGGCCCAGACGGCGAAGAGTTCGCGCGGTCGCCCGTGGCGCTCGGCCTCGGGGACCTGAGCGATGCCTCGGGTCTCGGGGCGGCCGACCTGATCGGTGGCGGATGCGTCGGGCGGCGGCGCTGGGAGTGCGTGGTTCATACGTCGAGACCTCTCGGGGGGCACACCTCTGGCAGCCACTGCTATTGGTCGCGTGGCCAATGGGGTATTGGCCACACATCCAATAGGGTGGTCGATATGACGTCAAGCCCCCCGCCGACGCGGATTCGCAAGCCTCCCGAGGAGCGGCGCGCCGAGATCGTGCGGATCGCCGCGCGCATCGCTCTCGAAGAGGGACTCGAACGCATCACCCTGCGCCGCGTCGCCGACGAGCTGGGCGTGCGCCCCGGGCTCATCGGCCACTACTTCCCGGCCGCCGACGACCTGGTGAGCGAGTCGTTCACGCACGCCGCGACCAAGGAGCGTGCGTCGCTGCTGCCGGGCGAGGAGGCCGGGCTCGCCCCGATCGACCGACTCGCCCGCTTCCTCACCCGCCTGACCGACGGCGACTATGCCGACCTCAGCCGCCTCTGGCTCAACGCACGCCACGTCAGCCGGTTCAAGACCGGCCTGCGGGCGGCCGTCCGGGCCCAGGAGGAACTCACCCGCGACGCCCTCGCCACCCTGATCGACGAGGGGGTACGCCGGGGCGAGTTCACCACCGAGGACCCACTCGGCGTGGCCCTGCACATCCTCGTCAACATCGACGGCCTGGGTGCCTACACCAACGACGACGTGCCGTTCGACCACCCCGCCCTGCGCGACATGACCATCACCACGGCCGAGCGCCTCCTGGACCTTCCCGTGGGCACGCTCCGCGCCCGGGGGTGACACGGGGCGGCCTCGGGGCTTCCGGGTGCCTCGGCCGACGGCAGTAGCCTTAAATCATGGCAAAAGGTGTATGTCGTCGCAGGCGCCGGTCGGGGTGGGCGGCTGGCGGCGTCGTGGCGACGCTCCTGGCTGCCCTGCTGACGGTCCTGTCGGCGCCGGTGTCGGCGCAGGCGGCGTCGGGCGGCGGGATCGGGGCGATCGCGGACGCGCTGCGGAGTGACCCCGTGTACACCGTTCCGGCGGCCGCGCAGGTGCTGCCCGGTGACACCGCCGACGCGTTGCGGGCCAGGATTCGGGCCTCCGGGAAGCCGGTGTTCGTGGTCGCGGTGCCGGCCGATTCGCCGCTCGCGGCGGCCGGTTCGCGGGCGGCGGTGTTGTCGGGTCTGCGTGAGCAGGTGGGGCGACCGGGTGTGTACGCGATCGCCGTGGGCCGTACCTTCGACGCCGCGGCCGACGCGTCGGTCCTGTCCCGGGCGCGGCTCGCCACGCTCAAGAGCGACGCGCAGGCCGCGCACCAGGGCGACGGGCCGGGTCTGTTCACCGCCTTCGTCGACGCAGCCGTGGCCGAAGCGGGGCAGGGCTCGGCGCCCGCACGCGAGGGGCGTGCCTCGGCGTGGTCGGGCCTCGCGGTGGTCGCGGTGGTGATCGCCGCCGGGGCCGGCACGATCCTGCTGGTGCGCAGGCGGGCGAACGCCCGTCGGGCGGAGCGGGCGCGGCGGGAACTGGAGCAGGTGCGGCCCGTGGTCGACGAGGACATCACCGCCTACGGCGAGACCCTGGAGCGGGCCGCCTTCGATCCGGGCGCGGCCGACTCCGACGACGCGATGCGGGCGGACTGGACGAGCGCCCTGGACGCCTACGAGCGGGCGAAGTCGGCGCTGGCGACGGCCCGCGAAGCGGGGGACGTGCGTGCGGTCGGCGAGGCCCTGGACGACGGACGATTCGCCCTCGCGGCCCTGGCGGCCCGACGCGAGGGTGCCCCGCTCCCGCAGCGCCGACCGCCGTGCTTCTTCGACCCGCGGCACGGGCCCTCGGTGCGGGACGTGCGCTGGGCCCCGGCCGACGGCGCCGAACGCGACGTACCGGTCTGCGCCGCCGACGCGGCGCGCCTGGACGACGGTCTCGATCCGGAGATTCGCGAGGTGCCGGGCCCCGGCGGTCGTCGCCCCTACTGGGAGGCCGGTCCCGCCTACGGTCCGTGGGCCGCCGGTTGGTACGGCGGCATGTTGTTGCCGGGCCTGCTGCTGGGGACCACGCTCGGCGCATCGATGAACATGGGCTACCCCGCCGACGCGGGCGCGTCGGAAATGGGCGACGGCGGCTTCGGCGGGTTCGGCAACGACGCCGGCGGCGGCTTCGGTGGATGGGGCGGAGACGCCGGAGGCGGCTGGGGCGGGGACGCCGGCGGCTCGTTCTGATCCCGCCGCCGATGGCCCACCCCGACCGGCCGGGGCCCGGTCGTCACTGGTCCACCCGCTCCCAGCCGCGGCGCGGGCGGGACGTGCCCGCCGGCCGGGGGTCGCGGGTGCGGTAGACGACGTAGGGGCGGAAGAGGTAGCCCACCGGCGCGCTGAAGGCGTGCACGAGGCGGGTGAACGGGAAGAGCGCGAACAACACCATCGCCAGCACGACGTGGACCTGGTAGGTGGTCGGTGCCGCGGCCATCGACTCGGTCTTCGGCCGAAGGTAGGACAGGCTGCGGAACCACGGGGCGATCGTCTCGCGGTAGTTGTGTTCGTGCGGGCCCACCGTGTTCCACACGGTGGCGGCGGTGCCCGCGAGGATGGTGCCGGCCAGGAAGAGGTACATCAGCTTGTCGTTGCGGGTGGTGGCCAGGAAGACCGGCCCGGTGCTGCGCCGGCGCCGGATCAGCAGCGCGATGCCGGCGATGGTCGCCAGGGCGGCGGCCAGGCCCAGCGCGGTGGCCGCGACGTGATAGGTGTGTTCGCCGATGCCGACCGCGTCCGTCCACGACTGCGGGATCAACAGACCCACCACGTGACCGGCGACCACGAACAGCAGGCCGTAGTGGAACAGCGGACTGCCGATCCGCAGCAGGCGCGACTCGTAGAGCTGGGACGAGCGGGTGGTCCAGCCGAACTTGTCGTAGCGATGGCGCCAGACGGTCCCGCCGACCAGGACCACCAGGGCCAGATACGGCAGTACCGCCCACAACATGGTGTTCATCGGCCGACTCCCGGGGCTCGATAGCTGTCCAGTCCCACGTCCTCGCGCGGCGGTCCGGTTCGGGCCAGGGCGCGGGCCTGGGCGCGGTCCCCGGGCGAGGCGCCGGGCAGCGTCGCACACACCGCTTCGAGCACGCCCGCGTACGGCGTGTCCGCGTCGAGCAGGGCGAAGCGCAACAACTCGATGCCGGGCCGGTGTTCGCACAGCAGCGCGGTGCCCGCCGCGGCGGCCGAGGGACCGCCGGTGGCGGCGAACTCCAGCACCGCGGGCAGGAAATCCGGAAGTTCCGAGCCGATGAACTCCAGACCGTGCTCGCGATAGACCTGCTTGAAGTTCACCAGCGCCGCACCGCGCCGCCGGGTGTCCCCCTCGCGCCACCAACTCAGGTACAGGCTGCGCCGGTTGCGCAGGTCGAAGACGGTCACGTAGTGCGCGGCCAACTCGGCCGGCGGCCGAGCGCACACGTCGTCCAGAAAGGCCGTCAGCCGGTCGGCCGCCGGACCCGGAACCCGGGCCAACGCGGCCCGCAGCAGCGGTACCCGGGCGTGAAAGCCCTCGTCGGGATAGTGCAGACACAACGCGGCGGCCTGACGGATCACCGCCGTGGTGTGCAGGTCGTCGGTTCGGGCCCGAATCCGGGCCTCGACCCGGGCCTGGCCCCGAGTTCGAATGCGGTCGCCGAGCGCCCTCATCGCGCGCCGTCCCCCGGCTCGCGGCCCCCCGGGTCGCCGTCCGCCCGGTCGCGTTCGGGAAACAGCCCCGCCGGCCGCCCGTTGCCGTCCCAGTTGAGCAGGTTGACGCGCCCGCCGCGGCCGGAGGTGTCGGCGGGTCGGTCGGCGGTGCCCCGGTCGCGCAGGGCGTGGAAATTCTCCACGCTCACCGGCACCGGGGCGCCGGACGCCTCGCCGAACGGGCCGGAGCCGCCCATGCCCGGCCCGCCCTCGAAGTCCAGGCTGCATCCCTCGGGCAGCGCGGATTCCTCCAGCCGTCGCGCGTCGCCGATCGCCGCGCTGGGGATCACGTACCGCTCGTCGTACTTGGCGATCGCCAACAGCCGGTACAGCTCCCGGATCTGCGTCCCGGTCAGGCCGGCCAGGGCGGCCACCGCCTCGTCCGGTTCCTCGTCGAGGTTGATCGCCCGCATGTAGGAGCGCATGGCCGCGAGTCGCTCCAGCGCGGCGCGTACCGGTGCGGTGTCGCCGGCGGTGAACAGTTCGGCGAGGTATTCGAGCGGGACCCGCAGGGTGTCGATCGCACCGAACAGGTTGCCGGCCTCCTCGCCGTCGAAGCCGGTCGAGGTCAGCGCGTCGACCACCGGGGACAGCGGTGGGATGTACCAGACCATCGGCATGGTGCGGAACTCCGGGTGCAGGGGCAGCGCGACCCGATACTTGGCGATCAGCGCGTGCACCGGCGAGCGGCGGGCCGCCTCGATCCACTCGTGGCTGATGCCGGCCTCCTCGGCCGCCCGCCGCACGGCCTGTTCCGCGGGGTCCAGGAAGACACCCAACTGGGCCCGGTACAGGTCCTTTTCGTCCGCGACGGAGGCGGCCGCGAGCACGGCGTCCGCGTCGTAGAGCAGCACGCCGAGGTAGCGCAACCGGCCCACGCACGTCTCCGAGCACACCGTCGGCAGACCCACCTCGATCCGCGGGTAACACATCGTGCACTTCTCGGCCTTGCCGGTCTTGTGGTTGAAGTAGACCTTCTTGTACGGGCAGGCCGTGACACACATGCGCCAGCCGCGGCAGTCGTCCTGGTCGACCAGCACGATGCCGTCCTCGGCGCGTTTGTACATCGCGCCCGAGGGACACGCGGACACACACGAGGGGTTGAGGCAGTGTTCGCAGATCCGGGGCAGATAGAACATGAAGGTCTGCTCGAACTCGAAGCGCACCTTGTCGGCGACCTTCTCCCGGGTCTTGACCACCATCGGGTCCAGGTGGCCGAGTTCGGCGGTGCCGCCCAGGTTGTCGTCCCAGTTGGAACTCCAGGTGATCTCCATCGGCTTGCCGCTGAGCAGCGAGCGGGGGCGGGCCACCGGGATGTCGTCGCCGAGCGGGGCATCGGTGAGGTTGCGGTAGTCGTAGGTCCACGGCTCGTAGTAGTCCGCGATGGTCGGCAGCCTGGGGTTGGCGAAGATCCGGGACAGTCGGTGCAGCCGTCCGCCGGAGGCGAGTTGCAGCCGGCCGCGCCGGTTGAGCCGCCAGCCGCCCTGCCACGCCTTCTGGTCCTGCCACCGGCGCGGGTAGCCCTGGCCGGGGCGGGTCTCGACGTTGTTGAACCACACGTACTCGACGCCGCCGCGGTTGGTCCAGGTCTGTTTGCAGGTGACCGAACAGGTATGGCAGCCGATGCACTTGTCGAGGTTCATCACCATCGCGATCTGGGCCATCACGCGCATCTCAGTACTCCACGTCCTGCGAGCGGCGGCGGATCACGGTGACCTCGTCGCGTTGATTGCCGGTCGGGCCCAGGTAGTTGAAGGCCCAGCTCAATTGCGCGTAGCCGCCGATCAGATGGGTGGGTTTGAGCAGTACCCGGGTGAGCGTGTTGTGGATGCCGCCGCGTCTGCCGGTGCTCTGCGCCTTGGGTACACCCACGGTGCGGTCCTGGGCGTGGTGCATGTAGACGGTGCCGGTGGGCATCCGGTGCGATACCACCGCGCGGGCGGTGACCACACCGTTGCGGTTGACCGCCTCGATCCAGTCGTTGTCGCGGACCCCGATCGCCTGCGCGTCGGCGGTGCTCAGCCAGATGCTCTGGCCGCCGCGGGACAGCGAGAGCATGAACAGGTTGTCCTGGTATTCGGAGTGGATCGACCACTTGTTGTGCGGGGTGAGGTAGCGCACGGTCACCTCGTGGTTGCCGTCCGGGCCCGGGCGGGGTTCGCCGAACAGCCGGTGCATGTCCAGCGGCGGCCGGTAGACCGGCAACGCCTCGCCCAGTTCGTGCATCCAGTCGTGGTCGAGGAAGAAGTGTTGGCGGCCGGTGAGGGTGTGCCAGGGCTTGAGCTGCTCGGTGTTGAGGGTGAACGCGGTGTAGCGCCGGCCGCCGGCCTCGCTGCCGGACCACTCCGGCGAGGTGATCACCGGCTCGGGCCGGGCCTGGGTGTCCGCGTAGCCGATGCGCTTGCCCTCGTGTTCGGCGGCCAGGTGCGCCATCGCCTGTCCGGTCCGCTTCTCCAGGGTGCGAAATCCCTGGACGGCCAGCCTGCCGTTGGTCGTTCCGGACAACGCGAGGATCGCGTCGCAGGCCCGCACCGCGGTGTCCAGGAGCGGGCGACCGTCGGCGACGCCACCTCGGGCGGTGCCGTTGAGCCGGCCCAGGTCCTCGACCTCGCGGGCGACGTCGAAGGTGATGCCCTTGACCGGCAGTCCCAGGGTGTCGGCGAGCGGCCCGAGCGTGGCCATCTTGGCCGCGACCGCCGGGTAGTCGCGTTCGACCACGGTCAGGTTCGGCATGGTCCGGCCCGGCACCGGCGGACACTGGCCGGCCCGCCAGTCCAGGGCGACCCCGCCGGGCTGGGCGATCTCGCCCGGCGTGTCGTGCTGGAGCGCGGTGGCCACCAGATCGCGCCGGGTGCCCAGGTGTTCGCGGGCCAGCTCGCCGAAACGCGCCGCGATCGCGTGGAACGTCTCGAAGTCGGTACGGGCCTGCCAGGGCGGGTCGATCGCGGGTGAGAACGCGTGCACGAACGGGTGCATGTCGGTCGAGGACAGGTCGTGCTTCTCGTACCAGGTCGCGGCCGGCAGCACCACGTCCGACAGCAGCGTCGTGGACGTCATCCGGAAGTCCAGCGAGAGCAGCAGGTCGAGCTTGCCCTCGGGGGCCTGCTCGCGCCAGCGCACGCCGCGCGGCCGGGAGCCGGCGGGCGCCTGCTCGGCGCGCAGCGAACTGTCGGTGCCCAACAGGTGTTTGGTGAAGTATTCGGCGCCCTTTGCGGACGAGCCGAGCAGGTTGGAGCGCCACACGGTGAGCACCCGCGGCCAGTTGCGCGGTGCGTCGGGGTCCTCGCACGCGAAGCCCAACTCGCCGCTGCGCAGGGCCTCGACGGTGTGCTCGACCGGGTCGACGCCGGCCCGGTCGGCCTCGTCGACCAGGTCCAGCGGGTTGCGGTCGAAGGTGGGGTACGAGGGCATCCAGCCCAGCCGGGCCGACGTCGCCAGGCAGTCCGCGGCGGTCATCCCGGACAGGTCGCCCGCGCCCAGCGGCGAGGCCAGCACGTCGGTGGTGAAGCCGTCGTAGCGCCACTGGTCGGTGTTGAGGTACCAGTACGCCGTGCCGATCATCTGCCGCGGCGGCCGGGACCAGTCGTTGGCGCTCGCCAGCGTGGCCCAGCCGGTGGACGGCCGACACTTCTCCTGACCCACGTAGTGCGCCCAGCCGCCGCCGTTGCGGCCCTGGCAGCCGGTGAGTTGCAGCAGCGCCAGGAAGGTGCGGTAGATCGTCTCGGAGTGGAACCAGTGGTTGGTGCCCGCGCCCATCAGGATCATGCAGCGGCCCTTGGAGCGCTCGGCGGTGTCGGCGAACTCGCGGGCGATCCGGACGGTGCGCGCGGCCGGCACCGAGGTGAGTGTCTCCTGCCACGCGGGGGTGCCCGGCTGGGTCGCGTCGTGGTAGTCGGCCGGCCAACTGCCCGGCAGCCCCGGCCTGGGCACGCCGTACTGGGCCAGCAGCAGGTCGAACACGGTGGTGACCAGGGGCCCGTCCGGGGTCAGTCGGCGAGCCGGCACGCCCCGGCGCAGCACCTCGCCGCGGCCCTGGCCGTGCTTGCCCCCGTCGGTGTCGAAGCGGGGCAGGAGCACCTCGACGCCGTGCGCGGCCGGGTCGTGGTGCAGGGTGAGGCGGGGGCGGACGCCGGCCAGGTCCAGGTTCCAGCGGCCCCGGCCGGATTCGGTCCAGCGGAAGCCGATCGAGCCGCCGGGGACGACCGGTCGATCGGTGTCGTCGTCGAGGAGCACGGTCTTCCAGTCGGCGCCGTCGTGGTCCGTGCCCGCCGTCCCCGGCTCGGCACCCGTCCCCGCCGCGGTCTCGGCGAGATCGGCTGCGCGCAGGAACTTGGCGGGGGTGTACGCGCCCGGTTCGTCGGCGCGTTCGGTCAGGGTGACCAGGAACGGCAGGTCGGTGAACTGCTTGACGTAGCCGTCGAAGAACTCGACCGTGCGGTCGACGAAACACTCCTTGAGGATCACGTGGCCCATCGCCATGGCCAGCGCGGCGTCGGTACCCGGGTGCGGGTGCAGCCACTCGTCGGCGAACTTCGCGTTGTCCGCGTAGTCCGGCGCGACCACCACCACCTTCTGCCCGCGATAGCGCGCCTCGGCCATCCAGTGCGCGTCGGGGGTGCGGGTGACGGGCACGTTGGAGCCCCACATGAACAGGTACGCCGCGTCCCACCAGTCGCCCGATTCGGGTACGTCGGTCTGGTCGCCGAACACCTGCGGCGAGGCCACCGGCAGGTCGGCGTACCAGTCGTAGAAGGACAACATCGGCGCGCCGATCAGGCTCATGAACCGGGCGCCGGCGGCGTGCGAGACCATGGACATGGCCGGGATCGGGGAGAACCCGGCGACCCGGTCGGGTCCGTACCGCCCGATCGTGTGCACGTGCGCGGCGGCGACCAGTTCGACCGCCTCCTCCCAGGTCGCCCGGACCAGCCCGCCCCGGCCCCGGGCGCGCTGGTAGCGGCGCCGGCGCTCGGGATCGTCGACCACGTCGGCCCAGGCCAGGACCGGGTCGTGCAGGCGTGCCTTGGCCTCGCGGTACATCTCCAGGAGCACCCCGCGCACATACGGGTAGCGCACCCGGGTGGGGGAGTAGGTGTACCAGGAGAACGCGGCTCCGCGCGGGCAGCCGCGGGGTTCGTATTCGGGGCGATCGGGTCCGACCGAGGGGTAGTCGGTGGCCTGGGTCTCCCAGGTGATCACGCCGTCCTTGACGTAGACCTTCCAACGGCAGGAGCCGGTGCAGTTGACGCCGTGGGTGGAGTCGACGACCTTGTCGTGGCTCCAGCGCTCGCGGTAGAAGACGTCGCCCTGTCGGCCGCCCCGGAGGTATTGGCTGCGCAGGTCCGGCGAGACCACCGCGTTGCGTCGGAAGAAGCGGCCGGTGCGCAGTAGCAGATCGCTCGCGGGGCCGTCCAGACCGGGAGCCGGCGGCGGATCGACGGGTGGCGGCCCGGCGACCGCCGGCTCCGCGGGCGGTGGGCCGGCCGGCGGGTCTGCGGGCAGGGGCGAACCGGTGTCCATGGTGACCCTTCGAGGCGACGACTCCATGTCCTGAATACGAGTCAATGTCCTATATGTAAAGGTTCGATGGTGGGATTTGGGTGCATAGCTCATCGTGTCCGTCCACCCGGGCGCAGAACACGCGAAGGGACCATCACACGTGGAGCAGACTCGGCCGGCGACTCGGACGACCGGTGCCCGGGTGCCCCGTGCCGCGTGGGTCAACCTCGCGGTCGCCACCTTCGGGATCCTGATCAACTTCTGGGCCTGGGGCCTGATCAGCCCGCTGGGTCCCTCCTACAAGGAAGACCTCGGGCTGAGTTCGTTCCAGCAGTCGTTCCTGGTGGCCGTGCCGGTCCTGGTCGGCGCGCTCGGGCGGATCCCGGCCGGCGCGCTGACCGACCGCTACGGCGCGCGGCTGATGGTGCCGACGATCAGCTTCCTGACCGTGTTGCCGGTGCTGGCGCTGAGCGTGTTCGACTCGTTCGCGATGTTGTTGGTGGTCGGGTTCGTGCTCGGTGTCGGCGGCAGCTTCTTCGCGGTCGGCGTGCCCTACGTCAACGCCTGGTTCCCGCCGGAACGACGCGGCACCGCGATCGGCATCTTCGGCATCGGCACCGGCGGTACGGCGGTCGCCGCGTTCTTCACGCCGCGGTTGTTGCGCTGGGTGGACGACCCGAACTTCCAGTTCTACCTGGTCGCCTGCGTGTTGGTCGGCTACGGCCTGATCGCCGCCGCGGTGGTGCGCGACGCGCCCGGGCGCACCGTGCCCGATCGGCTGTTCGGGCCACGCTTCACCGCCGCGCTCAAGCAGCCCTCGACGCTGCCGATGGCGCTGTTGTACGCGGTGTCCTTCGGCGGGTTCGTCGCGTTCGGCGTGTACCTGCCGACGTACCTGCGCGAGGTCTACGCGCTGAGCCAGGACTCGGCGTCCACCCGCGCGGCCGGGTTCACCGTGGTCGCGGTGTTGTGTCGGCCGATCGGCGGCGCGGTGTCCGACCGGATCGGTCCGGCGAAGGTGCTGATCGCGAGCTACGCGGTGCTCGGCGTGGCGGCCGTGTGGCAGGCGTTCGCCCCGGAGTTGATGCCGCAGGGCACGATCGCCTTCCTGGTGATGGCGGGCATGCTCGGCGCGGGCAGCGGCGCGGTGTTCGCGCTGGTCGCCAACCTCACGCCCAAGGACAAGGTCGGCACGGTCACCGGACTGGTCGGCGCGGCGGGCGGTCTGGGCGGCTTCGTCCCGCCGCTGATCATGGGTTCGGTCTACAGCGGCACCGGCTCCTACGCGATCGGCCTGATGTTGTTGTCCGACGCGGCGTTCGCGGCGATGGTCTACTGCGCGGCCCGGCTGCTCGGCCGGGATCGACGACCGGCGCAGTCGGACGAGTCGCCGGAGTGGCGGGCGGCCGCGGGCGCCGAGGCCGAGAGCCGGTAGCGCGTGCCGGCGGGTCGGTCGGGGCTTCCGCTTTTCCCCCTGACGATGGGTCAGGAAGGCGCATAGGATCCATGCCCATGTCACTCTGGGGACGATTCACCTCGGCGCGTTCGGCCGCGTCGGCACCGGTGCTCGTGTGGGACGCCGCGCTCGACGACGACGAGGTCCGCACGATCGCGCAAGGGCTGCCGCGCGACGGGGACTTCGCGCCCGCCGCCGCGTTGTTGGAGCGGGTGGGGCGGGACTGGGCCCGCCGGGTGGTCGCGGTGACCGCGCTGGGCGAGGTCGCGGCGCTGCACCCGGAGTGGTTGTGGACCTGGCGCGTCGAGCGGCCCGAATCGCCGGATCCGCTGGTGGTGATGGCCGCGGCGACGGTGCGCGCGGCCTGGAACGCCCGCGGCGCGAAGCAGGCGAGTCTCACCAGCGGGCGCGAATTCGCGGATTTCCACGAGCTGTTGGTCGAGGCGGACCGCGCGTGCCTGCTCGCGACCGAGGCCGCCGCGGACGATCCCACCCCGTGGGTCTCGTGGTTGCGGGTATGCCGCGGACTCGGCGTCTCGCGCGCCGTGTTCGACGCCCGGTGGGACGCGCTGTGCGAACGCGACCCGGCGCATCGTGCCGGTCACGACGCGGCGTTGCAGTATCTGTGCGAGAAGTGGCGCGGATCGCACGCCGACATGTACACGTTCGCGCGCCGGGCCGCGGCGGACGCGCCGGACGGCTCGCCGCTGGTGATCCTGCTGGTCGAGGCGCACATCGAGTACGCGCTGCGGATGAACTGGGACGGGGAAACCGACGACACCGACTTCTGGCGGGCCGCCGCCCGGCAGACGGACCTGGACACCGCCCTGGACCGCTATCCCGTCGACGCCGTGCCGCGACACCCCAGCGCCCTGTCCGATCACAGCGCGCTGGGCTACGCGTTGGCCAGGTCCCAGCGCTGGTCCGAACTCGCGGCGCGGTTCGAGGCGACCGACCACCGGGGCTTCCACCTTCCCTGGACCTACCCCGGCGGCCGGACCTTCTTCGAACAGGCCCACGCCGAGGCGACCCGAGGGCGCCCCCGCCGCTGAGTCGGCGGTCGGCGACGGTCGGCACGAGCGCCGACTCCGGGTACGACTCCACGCCGGTCGCCGCGATCCGCCGTGCCGCGTCCGCGGTCCGTTCAGGCGCTCGGCCCCCGCGACCCGGGGTCGGGCCGCGGCAGGGCTGGGTGGCCTGGTCAGCGGACCTGGGCGGGGCCGAGTTCGTTCGGGTCGGCGGTCGCCGGCGGGGTGGGCGCGGGGGCGGCGCGGGTGTCGGTGCGGGTGACGGCGATGCCGGCGATCACCACGAAGACGACGCCGGCCGCGGGCATCGGACCGGGGACCTGGTCGAGCACGACCAGGCCCATCAGCAGCGCGATGGCCGGTTCCAGGCTCATCAGCGTCCCGAAGGCGGAGGCGCTGAGTCGGCGCAGCGCGAGGAATTCCAGGCTGAACGGCAACACGGCGCTCAGCACCGCCAGCCCCAGCATGATCAGCGACAGCGACCAGGTCACGTCGCCCAGCCCGGTGGGAGCGGCGACGAGCATGGCGACCAGCCCGGCCACGGGCATCGACACGGCCAGCCCGTTCAGGCCGGTGACCCGGTCGCCGACGTGTTGGGTCAGCAGGATGTACGCGGCCCAGCAGACCGCGGCCGCCAGCGCGAAGGCCAGGCCGACGGGGTCGGTGCCGGCATGCCACGGTTCGGTCAGCAGGACGACGCCCAGGGCGGCCAGGGCCGTCCAGCGCCGGCGTCCGGAGCCGGATCCGTACAGCGACACCGCCAGCGGGCCGAGGAACTCCAGCGCACTCGCGGTGCCCAGCGGCAGGCGTGCCACGGCGAGCATGAAGAACAACATCAGCCCCCCGCTCACCGCGCCCAACAGCGTGCACGCCCACAGGTCCCGACCGGTGAAGTCGCGGCGGCGCGGTCGGACCAGCAGCAGCAGGATCAGGCCCGCCCACGCCAGTCGCAGGCCGGCCGTGCCCAGTGCGCCGAGTCGGTCGATCAGCGGCACCGACAGCGCCAGGCCGAGCTGGACGGTGGACATCGCCGCGACCGCCATCAGGGCGCCGGTCGCGGCGTCCGGGAGGCCGGCTGCCGGCAGGCGCGGGCCAGGGAATTCGCGGCTGGTGGGTGGTGCCGACGGCGTGCTCATGTGTTCCAGTACATGACCTCGCCATCGTTCGTGTCCACGTGCCGATCCGAAACATATCGTTCGTGGATCGTGGACAATCGCACCATGGAGACCCGACGTTTACAGGTGCTGGTGGAACTGGCCCGACTGGGCTCGATGCACGCGGTCGCGGACGTGCTGGGCACCAGCACCTCGACCGTCTCGCAGCAGATCGCCGCGCTGGGCCGCGACATGGGAGCCACCCTGATCGAGCCGCACGGGCGTCGGGTGCGGCTCACCCCGGCCGGCCGCCGACTGGCGGAGCACGCGGTGACCATCCTCGCCGCCGTCGAGGAGGCGCATCACGACCTCGCGCCCGGCGCGGAGCCCAGCGGCACCGTGCGCATCGCCGGATTCGCCACCGCCATCCGCGCCCACCTGCTGCCCGTGGTCACCGACCTCGCCGCCGACCATCCGCGCATCCGGGTGCTGATCCGCGAGCACGAACCCGCCGAGGCGTTGCAACTCCTGGCCGAGGACGGCACCGACCTGGCCCTGACCTACGACTTCAACCTGGCGCCGGCGCCCGAGGACCCGACGGTGCGCGCCATACCGTTGTGGACCGCGCGATGGGGCCTGGGCGTGCCCGCGCACGTCGCCGACGGCGAGGGCGCGCCGGGGGTGAACGCGGCTCGTACGGCGGAGGTGTTCGCCCGTTTCGCCACCCACGACTGGATCGTCAACTCGCGCAACACCGCCGACGAGACGGTGATCCGTACCCTCGCCTCGCTCGTCGGCTTCACCCCGCACGTCACGCACCAGGCGGACAGCCTCGACCTGGTCCAGGGCATGATCGTCGCCGGCCTCGGCGTGGGTCTGCTGCCCGAGGGCATCGCCGTCCCACCCGGCGTGCGGCTGCTCCCGCTCACCTTTCCCCAGGTCGAGCTGCGCGCCTACGCGGTCACCCGGCACGGCCGCCTCAACTGGCCCCCACTGGCCCTGGTAACCGAACTCCTGCTGCGCCGAGCAGCCGAGGCAACGCCCCCGAACGACCCGGCCCGGGCCTGAGCAAACCACCACCCGGCCCTACATCTCCCAACGTCGGTCCGGTTGTTCGGCCCAGCCCCATTGGCGGTCGGGTTCGACCGTGATGCCGAAGTCGTAGCCGTGGATGCGATGGGTGTCCTGCCAGGCGAGCACGGCGTCGACTTCGTCCCACAGCCGCCTCGGTCCGCCCTGGACGGCCTTCCCGACGCCCGGTCGGTCGTCGACCAGTGCCCAGGAGCGAGCACCGTCGCACAGTCGCCACACCGTGCCGCCCCCGAACGTCTCCAAACGCACGTCGGGCAGCTTGAGGGCGACCGCGTGGGTGAAATTCCCGTCCCCGTGCAGTGAGCCCAACTCCCACTCCACCGCCGACTCGCCGGTGGCGGGTTCCGCCGCGCGGATCGCCTCGAAGGTGTCGTCGACGCGTTCGCCGCGCAGTTCCATGAACGCGACGCTGCGCACGAGTCTCCCCGACGCGGTGCCGTCGCCGTCGACGACCAGGCGCAGGAGCGCGCCCGCGCCGAAGCCGGGCGACCACGGGGCGACGACCACCGCGCCGGGGCGGGCCTGGGCGATCCAGGGGTAGGGCAGCCTGCGGGTGAACGCGGCGGTGGCGTGCACCCGGTCGAAGGTGCCCGCCTCGGGTACGCCCAGGGCGCCGTCGCGGGTCAGGATCGTCGGCGACAGCCCCATGCGCGCGTGGGCGGCGCGCGCGGCCCGGGCGATCGCCGGGTCGATCTCGACCGAGACGACCCGCTCGCCGCCCACCCGCCAGGCGAGCAGCGCGGCGGTCCAGCCCGGCCCGGTGCCGATCTCCAACACCCGGTCGCCGGGCCGCACATCGAGCTCGGTGAGGAAGGAGGCCACCGCGCGGTAGTCGCTCAGCGAGCTGCTCGCCAGAACCCCCACGCCCGCGCCGTCGTCGACCTGGGTCACCACCGGTCCCGCCCGCCGCACCACCGCGGCCCAACCCGTCGGGTCCGTTTGGCGATCCACCGGCGCATACCGCCCCGACCCCGCGTCGGCACACCACACCGGATCGGGCGCAAACGCCTCCCGGGGCACGGCGAGCATGGCCTCGCGCACCCACGCGACGGGGAAGGCGCCCTCGGCATCGAGGACGCCCACGATCGCGGCGTTGTCGCGCACTACGGCTTGTCCTTCTTGCGCCGGCCCGGCCCCGGTTGTCCGATGCCCGGCAACACACCGTCCTGCTTCTGCTTGGGATCGGGTTGCGGCGGATCGGGTTGCGGTGCCGGGGGTTTGTTGTGCTCACCCATGGCGGGCTCCGTATCCTCGAAAGTGTGACACTCCGAGTGTGTGCGGCCACGATCGGTTACCGCAAGACTCCGTGTTCGGCGGATCAGGGCCGTCTCGCGACGCGGCCCCGGCCGCGGGGCCGAACACCGCGCACGGGGGCGTGTGCCGGCAGGTGGATGCGCGGTGGTGAGGGATGTCGAGAAGGGTGCCCCGAGGGGGGTGGGGTTGGGGTTGGTGGTTCGGACGGAATCGAGGGTCGTTATTCGTGCAGGTGGACGATACGAGGGGTTCGGGCGCTGCCTACCGTGAGCGTCCTCTGCGGCACCTGCGCCGTTCTCCGAGGAGGTATCCAGCATGGGACGATCCGCTGCGGTCGGGTCCGCTGTCCGGACGGCGGGTCGGGACACCCGTACGCTGCCCCGCACCACGTCGAGGGTCGGCGGCGCGCGTGCGGCCGCGGCTGCGGTCGCGCTGGGGCTGCTCGCCACCGGGTGCGGCGGTACCGGCAGTTCGAGTGCGGGCGGAAGCGACACGCTCACCATCGGGATCACCGACGATCCCGGCAACCTGTCGCCGCTCACCTCGCTCTCCAAGATCACGTCGCTGCTGTCCCGGTTCTCCTACGACTCGCTGGTGAACGTCGCACCCGACGGCAGGATCGTCTCCGGCGTCGCCGAGAAGTGGACGGCCGACACCCTCTCCGCGACCTTCACCCTCAGGCGCGACGTGACCTGCGCCGACGGCAAACCGCTCACCGCGTCCGCCGTCGCGGCCCAGTACAACTACATCGTCGACCCGAAGAACACCTCGCCGCAGTACGGCCTGACGGTGGCCCCCGGAACCGTCGCCACCGCCGACGACGCCACCAACACGCTGACGCTGCGCACCCCCGAGGCCACCCCGTTCCTGCTGCGTGGCACCACGGGGTTGCCGCTGGTCTGCCCCTCGGGCCTGGCGACACCCGATTTGCTCACCCACGCCACCGACGGCACCGGGCCCTACCGACTCACCGAGGCCGCGACGGGCGACCATTTCACCTACACCAAACGACCCGACTACGTCTGGGGCCCGGACAACTCCCGCTCCACCGACCTGCCCGAGCGGCTGGTCTTCAAGGTCATCGCCAGCGAGTCCACCAGGGCCAATCTGCTCCTGGCCAAGCAACTCGACATCGCCCCCGTGAACGGTGCCGATCGCATCCGGTTGACGGCGGCCGGCCTCAAGCACGAGATCCAGCGCGACCCGTTCGGCATGCTCTTGATGAACGAGGCGTCCGGACACGTCACCGCCGATCCGCAGGTGCGGTGGGCACTGATCGCCGCGCTCGACCTCAAGCAGTTGGGGGCGGTGGCCACCGGCGGCAAGGGAGCGGCGCCGGCCAGGGTCGCCACCACCATGTTGCCGCCCTGTCAGGCCGACGCCGTCAGCGCGAACACCCCACCGCACGACCCGGCGCGCGCGGCGGAGACGCTGCGGGCCGCCGGCTGGAAGAAGTCGGGTGGCCACTGGAGCAAGGACGGCAAACAACTGTCGATCGTGCTGCCCCACCCCACCACCGCGGGTTCGCAACTCCTGTCCGCCATCGAGTTGGCGATCGAACAGTGGAAGTCCTTCGGAGTGAAGGTCACCCGCAAGCCGCTCACCAACGGCACGACGGGCGAGGTGCTGGCCTCCGGCCAGTGGGACATCTCCTGGACGCCGCTCACGCTCACCCAGCCCGACCAGCTCGTCCCCTTCTTCAGCGGTCCGGCGGCACCCGACGGGATCAACTTCGGCTCCATCGACAACCCGGAGTACAAGCGCCAGGTGGCCCTTGCGATGGCCAAGCCGGATGTCGCCGGTTGCGCCGAATGGACGGCGGCCGAGGCCGAGTTGGTCAAGCGCGTCGACGTGGTGACGTTCGCCGACTCGCTGTCTCCGTACTTCGTCACCCATGACGCCGGCTTCACGATCGACGGCGCCGGCATCGACCCGATGTCCCTGCGTCTCAACCGCAAGTGACACCGCCGGCCGCGCCTGCCCGGGGGCTCGCGACGAGGTAGGGGCAGGCGCCGGCCGGCGAGTACGAGCCGTCGGCCCGGCGGTGGGGCAGGATCGACGCGGTGACGGCCTCGGTGAGCCGAGGGCGTCCCGAGTGGTCGATCGCCTCGGCCGTCGGGCCGGCGAGAGCAGGCCGTGACCGCCGGCGTGCCGCCGGGCCCGGTGACGGCGCACCGTCCGGGGGCGGCGGCACGTGAGCGCGTGAGCACGTGAGCGCGCGGACTCGCGGACTCGCGGCGAGTGGGTGGAAGAGCCCGGAAAGACCTGGCGGCTTGGGCATTTGCCGAGTGGGTCGGATCGTGTGGTGGGTGCGGTTTTCGATTTCCCGCCGACGGATCGCCCCGGCCGCGTCACACATTCGGGTCGGCGTTCGTCTACATCGCATGGACAACGAACCCGGGCCGGTGCCCACGCCGCGCGTATCGTGGCCGGCCGATCAGTTCGAGGAGCTGCGCCCGCACCTGCGGTCCGTCGCGTACGGCATCCTCGGTTCGCGCACCGACGCCGACGACGCGATCCAGGAGACCTGGTTGCGGGTATCGCGCAACGAGCACGCGGACATCCGCGACCTGCGGGCCTGGCTGACCACGGTCGTCGGGCGGATCTGCCTCGACATGTTGCGCGCCCGACGGCTGCGCCGCGAGGAGTATCCGGGCACGTGGTTGCCGGAGCCGATCGTGCGCGCGGCCGATGCGCACGCGGACGACCCCGAAGGCAAGAGCATCGAGGCCGAAGCGATCGGTCTCGCGCTGCTGATCGTGCTGGAGACGCTCAACCCGGCCGAGCGCCTGGCCTTCGTGCTGCACGACGTGTTCGGCATGCCCTTCGACGAGGTCGGCCCGATCGTCGACCGCAGCCCGGCGGCGGCCCGGCAGTTGGCCAGCCGGGCGCGCCGGCGCGTGCAGTCCGCGCCCCAGCCGGAGGGCGACCTCAAGCGGCAACGCCGGATCGTGGACGCGTTCCTGGCCGCCGCGCAGCAGGGTGACTTCGACGCGCTGATGACCGCCCTGGATCCGGACGTCTCCTTCCGGATCGACCTGGGCGCGAGCCGGCACTCCGCCTCGTCCGCCCTGGTGGGCGCCGAAAAGGTGGCGCGGCACATGCTCGCGTCGGCCCCGTTCTTCCTGCCCTATTCGCGCCCGGTCGTGGTCAACGGCGGCCCGGGACGCCTGGTGGGCAACCCTCGGCAGCCCAGCGGCATCGCGGGCTTCACCGTGGCGGGCGGCCGAATCGTGCGGATCGACGTGATCGCCGACCCCGAGAAGCTCCGGGGCGCCGCGCTCGACGTCGTGGACGACGCCGATTCCGTCGACTACCCCGACTTCACCCGGATCCCGCACGGGGCGTCGGCCGACGACGACACCCACGGGCGCCCCGGGGACACCGAGGGCTGACCCACCGAATACGCCCACGTGCGGACGACCGCACCCAGCACCATCCGACCCCACCTCGGGCCGCGCCCGCCGGCGCCGCCCCATGCCCGCACGCCCGCATCTCTTCGGGAGCGACCATGTCCACCGGCACCTTCACCTCGACCGATCCGACCGATCCGACCGATCCGACCAATACGACCGACTCGCCGGAGCCGGCGCATCCGGCCGCCGATGCCTCGTTCCTGGCCACCCCACGGGGCAGGCTCACCCTCGTCCTGCTGTGTGCGGTGGCCTTCCTCGACTTCGTCGACGCGTCCATCGTCAACATCGCGCTGCCCAGCATCCAGCGCGACCTCGGCCTGAGCAACCAGGGTCTGCAATGGGTGCCGTCCGGCTACCTGATCACCTACGGCGGTCTGATGCTCCTCGGCGGGCGCGCCGCCGACCTGATCGGGCGCCGTCGGGTGTTGATCGCCGGCACCGTCGTGTTCGCCGTCGCCTCCCTGATCGGCGGACTGGCCCAGAGCTCGGCGGTGTTGATCGGTGCCCGGCTCGCCCAGGGCGTGGGCGCGTCGATGATGTTGCCCGCCGCGTTGTCGATCCTGACCACCTCGTTCGGCGCAGGCCCGGATCGCAACAAGGCGCTCGCCGCCTGGGCGGGCACCGGGGCATTCGCCTCCGCCGTCGGTGTGTTCCTGGGCGGGGTGCTCACCGAGGGGCCCGGTTGGCGCTGGGTCATGTTCGTCAATCTGCCGGTCTGCGCCCTGGTCCTGCCCGCCATCCCGCGACTGCTCCCGGACGACCGGCATCGGGTCTCGACGCGCGGCTTCGACTTCCTCGGCACCGTATTGGCCACCGGCGGGCTGGTGTTGCTGGTCCACGGCTTGGTGCAGGCGCCCGATCAGGGCTGGGGGTCCTCCCGCACGATCGTCGAACTGGGGGTCGCGGGCGGCCTGTTGCTGGCCTTCGTGGCCAACGAGGCGGTCGGTCGCAACCCGCTGATGCCGTTGGCCATCTTCCGGGTGAAGGGCCTCGCGGCGGCGAACGTGACGCAACTGGTGGCCATGTCCGGCTTCATCGGGATGTTCTTCTTCCTCACCCTGTACACCCAGGAGGTGCTGGGCTACTCCGAGATCAAGGCCGGATCCGCCTTCCTGCCGGTCACCGTCGGCGTGGGGATCGCCGCCGGACTGGCGCAGCCGCTGCTCGCCCGGGTCGGTACCCGGCCGCTGATCGTGGTCGGTGCGCTCATCGCGTCGCTCGGGATCGGGTTGCTCTCCCGGATCCCGGTGCACGGCTCGTACCTCACCGACCTGCTGCCCGGCCTGGTCGTGATGTCCTTCGGGCTCGGCTTCGTCTTCGTCGGCGTCGCCACCGCCGCCAATGCGGGGGTCCCCGCCGATCAGGCGGGCCTGGCGGCGGCTCTGATGAACACGGCGCAACAACTCGGCGGCGCATTCGGCCTGGCGATCCTGTCCGCCGTCGCGACGTCGGAGACCGGCCGGCGACTGGCGGGCGGCGACGCGGCGGCGGACGCCTACACCGAGGGCTTTCGGAAAGCACTCCTGGTCGGCGCGTTCCTGCTGGCCGGTGCGGCGGCGGTCGCTCTGTTCGTCGCCAACACCCGAGGCGAGGAGGCTCGACGTCCATGATATGAGATGGGAGTCTCATTATTCGACACGCGGGCGTACGGTGTCGGTACCGGATCGCGGCGTCGTGTCGCGGTGTCGGGCCATGCTCCAGGACGCGAAGGGGATGTCATGTCGAAGGAAAGCGCCGTCTATACGCATGGGCACCACGAGTCCGTGCTGCGTTCGCACACCTGGCGGACCGCGGCCAACTCGGCGGCCTATCTGCTCGATTCGCTCAAACCGCACATGCAGATCCTGGACATCGGCTGCGGGCCGGGCACGATCACCGCCGACCTGGCGTCGCTGGTCCCCGACGGCCGGGTCACCGGTGTCGACCACGCGCCGGGGATCCTGGTACAGGCGCGGGCCACGGCGGCCGAACGGGGCGTGGAAAACGTCGAGTTCGCCGTCGCGGACGTGCACGCGCTGGACTATCCGGACGACAGCTTCTGCGTCGTGCACGCGCACCAGGTGCTCCAGCACGTGGGCGACCCGGTCCAGGCGTTGCGCGAGATGTACCGGGTCACCAAGCCGGGCGGGATCATCGCCGCCCGTGACTCGGACTACCCCACGATGGCCTGGTTCCCGGCGACGCCCGGGATGGACGACTGGCTGGATCTGTATCTGCGGGTGGCCCGCGCCAACGGCGGTGCGCCGGATGCCGGGCGGCGGCTCAAGTCCTGGGCCCTGCAGGCGGGTTGCTCCGACATCACCGCGTCGTCGAGCACCTGGTGCTACGCCGACGCGGAGGAACGCGCCTGGTGGAGCGGCCTGTGGGCGGACCGCACGCTCGCCTCGTCGTACGCCGACCGCGCCACCGAGGGCGGCCACGCGACGGCCGAGCAATTGCACGCGGTGTCGCTGGCCTGGCGGGAGTGGGGGAGGCAGGAGGACGGGTGGTTCTCCGTCCCGCACGGCGAGATCCTCTGCCGCAAGCCGGTCTGATCCGACGCGGAACGGCCCGCATGCCCGATCGTCACCGGGATTTCACTCGTGCGCGCATTCCTCCGACGGTGCTTCGGTCCTAGCGTACCCATTGGTAACACGGGGGTCGCTTGCGGCGGTTCGGGCCGCCGCTGGGAAGGGAGTACGACATGGATCGGCGTACATTCCTGCGGGGCAGCGCCGTCGGCACGGGCGGACTGGTGCTCGGCGGCTCACTGTGGGCCTCCGCCGCGCACGCGGGGCCGGCGCAGCCGGGCACCGGGCCCTACGGCGCGCTGTCGGCGCCGGACGCCAACGGGGTGCGGTTGCCCGCCGGGTTCGCCTCGCGCGTGGTGGCGAAGAGCGGGCGGGTGGTCACGGGCACCACGCACCTGTGGCATGGCGCCCCCGACGGCGGTGCGTGTTTCCGCGACGGGGACGGATGGATCTACGTCTCCAACTCCGAACTCCCGCTGGTCGGCGGGGTATCCGCACTGCGCTTCGCCGCGGACGGGAGCATCGGCGGCGCCTATTCCATCCTCGGCGGCTCGAACGTGAACTGCGCGGGCGGGGCCACGCCCTGGGGCACCTGGCTCTCGTGCGAGGAGATCGCGTTCGGGCGGGTGTGGGAAACCGATCCGTACGGCCGGACCGGGGCGGTCAAGCGCGACGCCATGGGGCGCTTCAAGCACGAGGCCGCCGCGGCCGACCCGGACCGGCGGGTGATCTACCTGACCGAGGACGAATCCGACGGCTGCTTCTACCGATTCACCCCCGACACATGGGGCGACCTCGCGCGCGGACGCCTCGACGTGCTGTGCGCCCCGGCCGCGCCGGTGACCGGGCCGGTGACGTGGCGCACCGTGCCCCGGCCCGGCGACTGGCTGACCGGTACGCGCAACCAGGTCGCGGAGGCGCGCCGGTTCAAGGGCGGCGAGGGCGCGCACTACCGGGACGGGCGGGTGTGGTTCACCACCAAGGGCGACAACCGCGTATGGGTGTACGACGCGGCGGCGGGCATCCTGGACATCGCCTACGACGACGACCTGGTGCCCGCCGGGTCCGCGCCCCTGACCGGCGTGGACAACATCACCGGACGGCCCAACGGCGACCTGTTCGTGGCCGAGGACGGCGGCGACATGCAGATCTGCCTGATCACACCGGACGAGACCGTCGCGCCCTTCCTCCAGGTCACCGGCCACGACGGCTCCGAGATCACCGGCCCGGCATTCTCCCCGGACGGGCGCCGACTGTACTTCTCCTCGCAACGCGGCACCTCCAACTCCCCGGCAGCCGGCGTGACCTTCGAGGTGGCGGGCCCCTTCCGCGACGCGACCTGACGTCACCGCGGCCCCGTCAGGTGGGTCCGGTGCCCGGCCCGACCCGGGTCAGACCCCGGCCCACCTGCGCAGCGCGGCGCTCGCCCGAGCGGCGTCCGCCGGGGCGAGGGCGGCTATCGTGACGCCGTGGCCCGCATGCGGGACCACCTGGATCTGCGTGTCACGGCTGCCCGGGCCCAGTCGGAACGGCTCGGCGCGGACCGGGTCGTTCTCGCCGTAGACGAACAGAATCCTGCTGCTCCGCGACCGCACCCAGCGGTCGATGTCGCGCATCGCCCCCGGTTCGAACCGCAGCGGTATGTCCCGAGGCACGTAGCTGCGCACCTCCTGGATGCCCGGGTAGCGCAGCAGACCCGTCAGGTGCGGAGCCGCGACCTGCATGTAGCCGAGCTGGGTGCCCAGTTGGTAGAAGTAGGGCTGGAAGAACTCGACGCTGCTGTCCGTGTAGACCGCGAACCGGCTGACCCCGTCGATCCACCGGTACAACTCGTCGGAGGACGCGGCGGGCGTGGGCACGCCGGCGCACTTCGTCTCGCCCGCGTACATCCAGAACATCATCGGCAGGCGGAGCACCGCGAGCTCGAACGCCTTGTCGACGCTGCCCAGCGTCTCGAAGGTCTGCCCGTTAGCCTGCGCCCATTGCCCGTAGCGGGCCACCATCTCCTCCCGTCGCACCAGCGCTTCGCGCTGCGCCGCCTGCAACGCCGTACGGCACTCGGGCGTGCCCACTCCGGCCAGGAACGCGTCGTAGGCGGTGTCGTCGCGATCGTCGGTGTTGTTGGGCGCGGAGTAGACCACGCTGCCGTCCACGTCGTTCGGATAGAAACGCCGGTGGTAGACGGTGGTCATGCCGCCCTTGCTGCCGCCGGTGGAGATCCACGAACCCCGGTAGATCGGCTTGAGGGCCTGGATCAGCCGGTGGTGGTCGGCCGCCGCCTGACGGATGTTCAGGTGGGACAGGTCGGCGGGGTCGGGGCGGGAGGTGCCGAAGAAGCGCTGCTCGGTGTAGATCTGGTTGCCGTCGAGCATGACGGTCGGCTCGGAGCGGAAGCTCGGACCGGCGCCGAGGTCGTAACCACTGGTGTACAAAACCATCGGCCGTTGCGTGGAGACGTGCCGAAGGCTGAGTCGCTGTTCGAAGGAACCCCGTTCGGGGTGTTCATGGTCGGTGGGTTGACGGTAGGTCAGGTCGAAGTATCGGATGCCCGGCGAGACCGGCTTCTCGTCCAGCACCCGCATGCCCGGTATCGCCTCGATCCGGGCCCGGATGTCGGTCTCCTCGGCCTCGGCCGCCCGGGCGGTGGCCGCCGACTGCGCCTGGGCCGGGACCGCCGCGCTGCCACCGACGAGCCCGAGCCCGAGCACGACCGAGCACACGGAGTAGACGGCGAGTCTGCGCCCGCCGCGCCGCATTGCACGGTTGCGCCGGATCGACGGCGCTCCCCGGGGATTGCTTCGAGTCTGAGCACCGGCTGCTTTTGTCATGCCTCAAGCAAAGCCGGAGGCCCGATACGAGCGGACCCCCGAAACGGGGGAATCATCTCCCCCGCCCGGGGGATGCCCGAGCTGCACGGTCGCGCCGCCCTCCCGGTCAGAAGACGATCGTCCAACCCTCGCGACGTGCCTGGTCCGCGGTGTACGTGACGCCGTGCACCTTGAGCCCGGCCGAGTCGAGCAGGGTGATCGCCCCACCCCGGTTGCCGAGTTGGAAGGACGCGTTGCCGGGCACGGTCAGGACGGCGCCGGGGGCCAGCGTCGTCGCCGGAAGCGGCAGCGCGACCTTGTTGCGGTCCAGCAGCCGCCACCCGTCCAGGGAGATCGCGGCGGGGGAGGCGTTGATCAGGGTGACGCTCTCCGCCTCGGGCGCCGGCCCGGGCGCGTTGACCAGCGCCCCGACGATCCGGATCGGCTCCTCGCCGGAACCGGGCAGGGGCGGCGCGGTGTCCAGCGCGTGGCCGGTGTTGTCGTCGGTGTGCCACGCCTGGGACTGGAAGGCCAGGAAGACCGCCACCCAGCGGCCGTCCGGCAGGTGGACGAGCAGGCCGCCGTCCTGCCAGACCCCGTCGTCGCCGCGGAACTCCGCGCTGTTGCCCTGATTCATGTGCACGTCGTGCACACCGTTGCCCGGCACGAAGCCGAACACCTTGTCCGGCTTGGTCGGTTCGGGGCCGAAGCGCTGGCCGAACACGTAGACCGCGGCCCCCGCGTCCCCGATCGCGCGCTGCACGTAGTGGTCGAGCAGATCGGCCAGGTCGTTGTCCGCGCCGGGCACGTCCGGGGGCAGCGGCCGGGCGGTGGTCGGGTCGAAGAGGTTGCTGCGGATGTAATCGAGCGCGGCGCCGCCGGGCTGCGAGGCGAGCGCGGTCCACCCGCTGCCCGCGGCCGGCAGCGCGTCGGTCAGCGGGTGGCGGAAGTCCTCCACCACCACGAACAGCAGCTCGGACGGGGCCTCCTTGGACAGCACGTTGATCGCCGCACGGTACGCGGTGCCCGCGTCGTCGGCCAGATGGATCTGGTAGTGCGGCGTGCCGGCGGCGCCTTCTCGTACCCGCGCCACCGCCCGCGCGGCCAGCACTCCGTAGTCCCTGAGCGGCATGGGCATCCCCTTTGCGCCGGGCCCGGTTCCGCGCCGGGCGGCCCCGACCATCGTGACGGACGAACACCCCGAAATCGCCCGCGACACACCGGCGGCGGCGATCCGCCCCCGATTGCCGGCGCACCCGGCGCGGCCGGTGCTCCCGGCACGTCCATCGGGGTGATGCCGGACCCGAAGCCGCCGATCGCGCGCGAATTCGGGCAATCCGTCGTTCATAGTCGCTGTATGGAGCCGAACCCGACACCCGCGGAGCAGCCACCGCCGCAACCCTCCTTCGGCGGTTCCCGTCGAAGCGGGCGCATCCGGGCCCGGGCCCGGCGACGACACGAACGCGGGCAATGGGAACTGCGGGAAGGACTGCGTTCGCGCGTCATCGAGTTGGAGGCACTCCTCAAGAGCAAGACCGTGCCCGGCCCGCTCGACCCGAGCGATCGGGTCCTGGCGGATCGGGCCTTCGCCTCGCTCGACGAGGCGAAGGAGGCGCTGGCGCACGAACACGGCCGACCGGCCGCGCACATCGCGGTGGCCCAGACGCAACTGGACCTCGCCTACGTCATCCTGCTGCGGCTCCTGACGTTGGCGGACATCACCGCACACCTGCCCGGCATCGTGGCCTTCATCAAGGAACACCTGCCACTCGGCGACGAACGCCGCGCCCACGTGGACGAGATCGCGCTGTCCGTGCGCGCGGGCGACACGCTGACCGAGAACCAGCGCGAGATCCTGGTCGACGCGTCGACCGTGGCCCACCAGGTGCACCTGAAGGAGAAGCTCAGGGTTCGCAGTTTCGCGCAGATCGTCTTCGGCGTCACCGCCGCGCTCGCGATCATCGCCACGCTGATCGCGCTCGCCGGCGCCGCCTCGCCCGGGACGGTGCCGTTGTGCTTCAACCCGACCGGCGTCGGCATCGTCTGTGCCACCGCCACGGACACCGCCGGTGCCGAGGTGGGTCGCGGACAGGTCGCCGGGCAAAGCCTGGATCGCATGTACGCCGACGTCGCCTCCAAATGGGACTACCCGGTGGTCGAACTGGTCGGACTGGTCGCCGCCGCGGTGGCCGCCGCCGCGTCGCTGCGCCGGATCCACGGCACCTCGACGCCGTACAACGTGCCGGTGGCGCTGGCCCTGCTGAAGCTCCCCACCGGCGCGCTCACCGCCCTGCTGGGCCTGTTGCTGATGCGCGGCGACTTCATTCCCGGGCTGAGCGCGCTCGACTCGTCCGCGCAGATCATCGCCTGGGCCGTCATCTTCGGCTACGCGCAACAGTTGTTCACCCGCTTCGTGGACAACCAGGCCCAGTTGGTGCTCAACGCCGTCGGCGGTCCGACGGCCAACCCCGCCCGACCGACCCGCAGTGCACCGACCCCACCGAGCTGAGCCGTCACGGGTGGTCGGGCGCCGGCGCGGGCAGGGCCACGGTGGGGTCGCCCAGCAGCACCAGGCTCTGTCGGTCGAGCGCCGACACCCGCAGTCTGGTCAACGTCTCGCGGACCGAGGTGTCGCCGCCCGCCAGCAGTTCCCGCAGCCGCGCCCAGCGGGTGTGCAACTCGCCCACGTCGGCCCGGTATTCGGCCAGGGTCAGGCCCAACGGCTCGCCCGCGAACAGGTGGGTGGACAGGGCCGAGACCAGGCGCCCGCCGAGTCCCTGGCCGGTGTCCTCGACCTGCAGGGTCCAACTGAAGGTGGGTTCGACGTGCCCGAGTACGGCCCGCACCGGGTCCTCCCGGCCGAGCAGTGCCAGCGCCGCGGGGGCCACCATCGTCCCCAGACCGGCGACGGCCTCGATCGTGGCGAGGGCCGAACTGCCGACCGGTAGCAGCCCGGCGTAGAAGCTCTCCCCGGCGGCGCCGGCTGAGCAGCACGCCTGGGCGTACCACACGCAGCCACCGGGGATGGCGTCGCACAGCGTGGTCAGTGGCACGGTGACGTGTGTGCCGTCGACCGGAAGTCCGAGCGTGGCGCGCATCTCGGCGGGGTCGGCCGACGGTCCGGTCCGACCGTGGCTGGAGGTCGCGAGCAGTCCGGGGCGGATCTCGGCCAGGGCGGCCGGCAGCGCGGCGCCGGTGGCCTCGGCCGCCGTGATGTCGCGAAACCGCGCGAGTGGGGGCGGGGTGAGCCGAGCCGCCAGCGGTGCGGCGATCACCGCGCGCATCAACGCGGTGATGTCGGTGGGTCCGTGGTCGACCGTCCAGCTCAGCGCCCGGTCCGGGTGGGCCGGCGCGTCGCTCCAATCGGCCAGCAGGGCATGCACGTAGTGGGCGAGCGGCTCCCCGGACAGCGGGATGCGGCCGACCAGATGCCGGGTGCCCAGGGTGTACTGCACGGACCACGGGATCACCTCGGGGCCGCCGACGATCGCCACGTACTTCGGCAGCCGGCCGCGGCCGGTGCCGAACTCGGACAACCCGATGGCCGGTTCCTGGGGTGCGCCCTGCGCGAAGTATCGGCGCAGCAGGTGGTCGGGCAGGTCCGGGCTCCAGCGCAGCACCGCGGTGTCCGGCCGGGCCGCCAGCAGTTCGCGGATCGGTGCGGGGGCGTCCTCGCCGGCCGCCTTCGCGGCATCGGACAGATTCGCCTCCCGATCGTCCGGGAGCAGGATCCCGTAACCGACGTCGGCCGAACGCCAGTCGCGCGGATCGACCGGCGGACCGAACGGCAACACGGCCTGGGAACGCGGCATGCCGCCCCGACCGGCACCCCAGCGGGCCGCGTCCTCGTCCGTGGTGGCCCGCGCCACCTCGTCCCCGGTCCAGGCGTTGAGCTGTATCTCCGCGGGCAGGGTCATGGAGGGTCACCCGCCAATCGGGCCCGCAACTCGGCGATCAGCGCGTCGACCCGCTGCACCAGGGTCGGATCGGCGGTGCTCGGATCGAGCGTCGCCCGGAACCGTTCGAAGGTGTCCAGTTGCCCCTGGAGGTTCGCCGTGTCGGAGACCCCGAGCGCGGAACTCGAAAGGATCCGCAGCGGATCGTCCTGCACGTAGAGCACGGGATCCGACCACGCGTCGGTCGACGTCGGATCGGCCTGCGCCATCGCCTGGCGCGGCGCGGTGAAGGCCGAGGCCCAGTCGAGTTCGTGCTCGCCGGCGTCCTTGACGGCGATGCGGACGGCGGTGAGCACCTCCGGATACAGCGCGGCGCAGAACCGGTCCGTGTCGTTGAGGTCGATCAGCCTGCGCATGCCGGCGACGGCGGGCAGGCCCTGCGAGACCAGTTCGTGGGCGAGCGAGAGCGTGTCCGAGGTCTGTGCCGTCTGGCAGGCGCCGAGCACCACCAGCCACGGTGCGCACGGCAACAGCGCGACCACCAGGTCCGGCAGCTTGAGCTGCACCGAGCCGACCGGCTCGCCGGCGTCGAAGTCGGCGGTGTGCGCGAAGGCCAGGGTGCGGACACCACCGGCGGCCCCGCCGTGGCACAGCAGATGCACGATCTGCGGTCGGGCCGCGGTGATCCGCCTGGCCAGTTCCGGTGCGGTCGCGGGCATCGGCTCGGCGGTGACGTCGGCCGCCGGGTCGGCCGCGACGGCGTCCAGGACGGCCTGTTCGGCGCTGATCACATGCAGGTGCGTGCCCAGTGCCCGGGCGTCGGGCAGCGCGATCGCGGCCAGCAACGCCCGGAGTTGGGGCAGGCCACTGCGCAGCGCCGCGGACAGCACGGCGACGATGGTCAACGGCGGGCCGAACGTGCGGCGATCGACGGGGCTGCGCACGGCGGCGATGCGGGCGATCGGCCAGCGCGCGTCGAGGGCGATGAACCCCTGTGAGGCGGAGCGGAGTTGCTCCCAGGGCAGTTGATCGGCCTGGTTCGAGATCAGGTGCAGGTACAGCGGCTTGGGTCCGCCGGCCGGCGACTGGGCCAGGACGTGGTCCAGCCCCCTGCTCACCACCGGATGCCGGCACAACCGCTCCAACAGCGCCTCGCCGCGGGCGGCGATCGGGCCGCCGGGGTCGGTGACGTCGGTGAGTTCGTTGTTGCCCAGCCCCGGGATGGTGTCGGGCGCCTCCCGCAGTTTGAGCACGGTGCGGTCGCCGCCGAACGGTTCGAAGCCCAGCACGGTGCGCATCACGACTCCCGGATGCGCCGGTCGACCAAGGCGCGCAGTTCGGCGATGGCCTGCCCGACCCCGAGGTCGTACGCCTGCTTCGCGGCCGGAGTCTCGCCCGGCACACCCGCCGTGCGGACCAGCGCGGCCACCTGGTTCTCGATGTATCGCGTGGACGAGGCCACCCACATCGGCACCGAATCGGCGTCCGCGTAGCGCGCGGTGATCGCGTCGCCGCCGGCCACGCCGAGCGCCATCGGCAGGATCGCGTCGCTGGTCTTCGAATCCCCGATCGGCGCCCGCCCGCTGAGCCAGACCTGGCCGGGCCGGTCCGGATCGGGCCACGGGTCGCGCAGCGCGGCGCGCACGAACTCCGGCTGGAGGTAGGCGAACAGCGACGGGTCGCGCGGTATCGGCACCGCTCCCGGGGCACCGGCGACGAACGCGTGTGCCCGGGCCAGGGCGTCTCCGGCGGGATCCAGCGGCAACGCGCTGTGGAACGTCGGCCCCGCCCGGCGAAATCCGACGTGGTCGGCGATGATCCGGGTGGCCGCGTCGTGCGGATTGTCCGGAGACGAGCCGAAGGACAACACGGACGCGCCGACCCGGTCGGCCAGGCGCCGCACCCGGTCCGCGCTCACGAACGCACGATCGGATCGCGGGGTGGGCGTCACCGGATCGGGGCTCACCGACAACACCGGGCGGTCCCCGTCGAACGCGCCGTCCGCGATGAGGTGCAGCGCCCGCACCGCCCGCCCGGCGAGCCCGGCGGCGATCCAATCCCCCCACGACACCCGCCCCGGCGCGGGGTGGGCGCCGTCGCCATCCGGCCGGTGCGACCCGGACGGGTCGAGCGCCACGGCGTCACGCGGGTCGTGCAGATGTACCCGCGCCTCGTCCGGCCCCTCGTGCAGGAGCGTGCGCAACGCCTGTTCGCCGCCGCGATCGATGAACACGTGCACATCCACCTCGCTCGGCACGCACGTACGCAGGGCGGAGACGAACGACGAGAGGTATCCCGCGACCCAGGGCGCGTTCGGCGCCACGGAAACGGCGATGGCCACGGTCCACACCCGTCCCGGGTCGGAGCCCGGCGGCAGCCGATCCGGGACCCGCACGAGCGGACGACCGGTGGCCGGGACCAGGGCGCGCTCCCACGGCACCGCGCCCAGGTGGCCGTACGGGGGAACCAGCCGCAACCACAGGGCGGTATCCGCCCCGAAGTCGGCGTCCAGGCAACGTGTGACGGCCTCGACCAGGTCGCCGGGCACGTCGAGGCGGGTCGGCGGCTCGGTGCCCTCGGCAAGCCCGAACCCGCCGGCGTCGAATTCGCCCCGCCAGTAGGTCGTGGCGCCCTGGGGCGGATACCCGACCAGTTCGGCCGCCACGATCGGCGACGACCGGGCCGGGTCGAGCCGCACCCGGAGCACCGCCAGGTGCCATCTCTCGATGGGGGCCTCGGCCATCACTGCTCCTCGCACTCGGGCCGTGCCGTCGGGCCGCGCGCCGGGGCCGCCGTCACCGGGGGCAGCGTGCGCGGACCGTGGCTCAGTCGGGCCGCACCAGGGCCTGCAGGGCCCACCAGGTCGCCGGATTGCTCACGTCGCCGTGTCCGCCGACGGCCGGCTTGCCGTCGATCGCGATGCCGCCGTCCACGGCGATCACCCGCAACCCGCCGCCCAGGTCGTAGCGTTCGCTGCCGGGCACGGCCGCGGGTCGACGGGCGGAGCTGCCCTCCACCCCGGCGGGGCCGAACCCGCCCAGCGCACCGTACAGTTCGGGATCGCCGATCGCGGCGATGCCCGGTTCGCCCAGTTGGCTTCCGCGCATCGCGAGATGGAAGAACTTGGTCAGCGGATCGTCGAACGCGGAGAACGTGGTCAGCAACGGCCGCTCCAGCAGGTCGAGTACGGAGTGGTAGCCACCGGGGTGTCCGGTGCCGGCCACATCCGCCGCGAAGCACCAGCGGTTGACGGCGGCCTGCAACAGCAACATCGACCGGGCGGGCCGGCTCGGGGCGGCGGACGCCAGCGCGGACAACACCACCTTCGCGCCGAAGGAATGGCCGACCAGATGCAGCCGGACCCCGCTTTCGCGCAGGATGTGCGTCACGAGCGGACCCACTCCCTTGCTGCCCACCTCACCCGCGCGAGCCTTCATCTTCCACACCGTGGCCGCGCGCAACAGGTCGCGCGGATCGAACCCGCCGCCCCCCGCGACGGCCAGACCCGGCGACGGGCCGCCCGCGACCCCGAAGTCGTCCGGATCGGCGGGTGCGACCGCGCCCCCGCCGGCGTCCAAGGCCGCCCAGAGGGTGAGGAATTCCTCGGCGCCGGGCGGCGCCGAATGGTCGTCCGGATCGGGCCCGGTCCGCAGCGCGCCGAGCACGATCCGCGCCGCACGCAGCGCCGCGTCGGCGTCGATCACCGAGCGGCCGTCCACCAATTCGACGAACTCCGCGTCCGCCTCGGCCCCCAGCGACGCGGTGACCAGGCCGAGCATCTCCTCCACCTGGCGGGCCTGTGACCCGTCCGGGTCCGGATCGGCGGCGATCTTCGGACCCGCCTCCCACGGCATGACGAAACTCGTCGAGGGCCAGACGACGCCGATCAGCAGGGGTTTGTAGTCCGCCGGCACCGGAACGGCGAACTGTTGCCGCTGAGCGATGAACCCGCCGATGAAGTTGCGATACCGATCGAGGGCCTGCGCGAAGATGTTGTTCCAGCCGTGCGAGAACAGGAAGACGTCACCGACTCCGCCGAGCCGGTCCTTGATCTCCTGCTCGGCGAGCGGGCTGCGCAGCCCGCCGTCCTGGTCGTAGCGGAGCAGATACAAATCCGCGGTGGCGCCCCCGTCGAGCGGAAACTGCTGAAAAGGACCAGACATCGTCCGGCTCCCGGTCCGTGCGGTTGCGGCGATCCTCATTCCATGGTTCACCTCTTGGAGGACCGCGGCAAACGGGGCACGGCCTCGACGCCCACCCGGCGTCGCCCGGGCCCGACCCGATATGGACTCGGGTCGGGCCCGGGTTGCCGCGACCGGGAGCCGGGGAACCGGGTACCCGTCGCGGCCTTCGCTCAGAAGGTGACCTTCCAGGAGTCGATCTTCCCGGTGTCGGCGGCGGCGACGTCCTGCACCTTCAATCGCCAGGTGCCGTTGGCGACTTCGCCGGAGACGTCGACGGTGTAGGTGGTGATGACGTTGTCGGCGGAGTCGTTGCCGCTCGCGTTCTTGAGTCGGTAGACGGAGTTGTCCGGGGCCACGAGGTCGACGGTCACGTCGCCGCGCCAGGTGTGCTTGATGTCGACGCCGACCTTGAGGGCGGCCGGCGCGTTGCCGGGTACGCCGGTGACGGCGATGTCGCTGAAGACGGCCGGGCCGTTGTCGGGGATGGCGACATCGTTGGTGTTCTCGAACGTCTTGCCGCCCGGATCCCCGCCGCAGGTCTTGCCGATCGCACGCGGGGGACAGTCCGCGTAGTCGAGCAGGTGCAGCACGGCGGCCTTGTTCCGCGATGTTTCCCGATCGATGACCTCGTCGGGCGGATAGAAGCCACCGTTGCCCGACGCGGGATACATCTCGAACGTGTAGGCGTAGATCCGCTGGTCGCCCCACAACCAGTCGTCGATCGAGCCGTCCGTGATGTAGAGGTCGGACGACTGCTCGGGGGTATAGCCGTTGGTCGCCGCCATGGCCCGGCCGATGGTGGAGAACGTGTTGTACTCGTCCGCGGTCATGCCGGGCACGACGTCGTTGTACGTCCAACCGAACGGCCACAACACCAGTTCGCTGTAGGTGTGGAAGTCGATCGCCGCGGTCAACTGCTGCTTGCCGCCGACGATCCGGCCGCGCACCCAGTCGGTCACGGCCCTGACCTCGGGCGCGGAGCCGGCACTTGGGCCGCGATACGTCTCGCTGCCGGTGCTGCCCGAGGAGCCGCCGCAGCAGCCCCACTTGTAGTCCCAGTTGCGGTTCAGGTCGGTACCGACGTTGCTCGAACCGGAGTTGGGCTGTCGGTTCTTGCGCCAGCTTCGATACGAACCGGTGGCGATGTCGAACTCGCCGCCATCCGGGTTGACATCGGGCATGATCCAGATCTCGCGACTGTCCACCAAAGCCTTGATCCTGGGATCGGTGGTGTAGCCGTCGCCGAGCAACTTGACCAGGTAGAGAGCCATTTCGACGGTGAGGTGCTCGCGGGCGTGTTGGTGGTGGCTGAACAACACCTCCGGTTCGTCCTCGTCGACGGCGACGTTGTCCGAGATCTTCAGCACGTACAGGTCCCGGCCCTCGTACGAGCGCCCGATCACCTGCTTGCTGATCAGCGTCGGGTGGTTGGCGACGGCCTTGTCGATCTCGGTGACCATCTCCGCGTAGTTGTGGTAGCCGGAGTCCGACGGCGGGAAGTCCCGGTTGATCAGGCCCCCCGGTGTGGGCGGGGCCTCCGCGTTCACGGTGAAGCCCAGCGCTCTGATCCGCCGGACCTCCTCCGGGGTCGCGGTGATCAACAGGCGGCCGTCCTCGACACCGTCGACGGCCGCGCCGGTCGCGGCGATGGCGGTGCGCTGTTGGGTCGTTCGCACGCCGACGACGCTGTATTGGGCCGACGTGGTGGCATCCGCGGAGGACGGTGCCTTCTCCCCGACGGCGGAGTCGGGGTTGACCGCGACCATCGCGAGGGCGACGGTGAAGGCGGCGGTCAGGACGGACAGGCGTTTACGTTTCACGGGTACCTCCTCGTGGCGGCAGCGGACTTCTCCGCTGCCGGAGGGATTGCGTGATCGATGGCGGGAACCGAGGGAAGTGCTACCCCAGAGTAATCATTGAACTCCGGGGAGTGAAGGGGGGAGTCCTCGTCGTCCCGCCGGGCCGGGGAGCAGGCCCGTCGCGGTGCCGGCCGGCGCGGAGCGGCGAACGGCCCGCACGGCGTGTCTCCTTCGGCCGTGCGGGCGTTCGGGTCGGGGCCGGATCACGCCCAGGAATCCTTCGGGTTCCAGATCACGGGCGGGGCGTTCGAAAGAATGCGCCGGATGACGGCCATCATGTTGTTCACCTCCTTTCGGGTGCGTGCGATCGGGTGAGGAGCTCGGTGGTACGGCTCAGGGTGAACGCCCGCGGGGCGACGGCGTTGGTCACCATCGGACGGGTGTGCCCGCCCAGGACGGTCAGCCGGGTGTCGGCGGCGAGGGCGGCTACCGCGTCGGTGGCCATGGTCTGCGCGACGGCCGCGCCGGCGCAGATGAACGGGCCGGCGCTGAAGGGCAGATACGGGCCGCGTGCGCCCGGATCCGCCCAGCGTTCGGGATCGAAGGCATCGGGCCGGCGCCAGTGCCGTTCGTCGTGGTGCAGGAGGTAGGGACTGACCGACACGATCTCGCCGGGACGCAGTGCCACCCCGCCGAATTGCATCGGGTGCGGAACGGGGCGGCCGACCATCCAGACGAACGGACGATGGCGGGCGGCCTCGCGCACGATCCGGTCGGTGGGCCACGGCCACGGCGCCCCCGGTGTACTCGGCGCGTGGTGCAGACCGGCCAGCAGTACGGTCCAGGCCACGGCGTAGCCGACGTTTCCCACGATCGACCGGAAGAGCAGCACGTACAGTTCGGCCACGGCGTCGTCGGTCGTCTCCGGCGGGCACGCGTCGAGGATGGCGTCGAGCAGGTCGCACGGCCCGCTGGGGTCGACGCCTTCGCCGCGGCGCTGCCCGATGTGCCGGATCAGCGCGGCCAGGAGCCGGACGCGCAGGATCTCCGCTCGGGCCCGCTCCCGGATCAGCGGCGAGCGGATCAGCAGGCCGGCGCGCACGGATCGGGCCAGCAGACGTCGCAGCTCCGGTGCCGCGGCCGGATGCAGCAGCAGGTCGGCCGTGCACTCGTACACCAGCGCGGTGCCGGTTTCCGGCCAACGCCCGGCGGCGGGCAGTCGGGGCACCGCTTCGGCGAGGTTGTCCCGATACTCGGGTAATCGTGCCCGGATGAGGTTCCGCACGCCGTGACCGACCTCGATCTGCGCCGCTCGCGAGGGCAGCAGGCTGCCGTAGAAGGTGGACAGGCCCGCGTTGAACTCCGGGGCGCGCAACACCGTCAGCGCCGCATCCGTGTCGCCCGCGCACCAACCGCCCCACGGGAGGGGGAAGACGTCGGTGGATCGACGGCGGGACAGGTCTTCCAGAAATCCCAACGGATCGCGGTGGAACCGACGCAGATCGCCCCTGGCCATCGAGTGCTCTCCCCTCCGACGCCGGTCGGGCATGGGAGCACGTGCCCCCACGGAACACGGACTGCAACCTCTCGTCAGTATCCGGTGACCACGAGGCCCGTGCAAGGCATCGAAGCAGGCCAACCACCGGGCGGGGCAAGCGACTTGCCCGAGCCCGCCGACCTCCCGGGCGCAGGACCGGCCGGTGGTCACATCAGGTGCGCTCGGCAGGCCAGTTGTACCGCGAGGCGTTGTTGGGGGTCCTCCAGGTCCGCGCCGATCAGCTCGCCCACCTTGCGGACGCGCTTGGTGACCGCGTTGCGGTGCAGGTGCAGTTCGTCGGCCGCCCGGGCCGGGGAGCCCTGGTGATCGAGGTACGCCTGCAGGGTGCGCAGCAGCGGAACCGCGCGCTGTGGGCCCAACGCCAGTACCGGGGCCAGGAGTTCGCGCACCGCCTCGCGGGCCGCGTCGGAGGAGTACCAGTCCAGGAGCATGCGGTCCAGGCCCGCCGCGTCGTGTGCGGCGACCGGACCGAACCCGCCGGCCGAGCGGGACAGGGCGGTGTGCGCCTCGCGGGCGGAGGTGCGCAGACCCAGCACACCGCGATGGGCCGCGCCCACGCCGCAGCGCAGGTCCGCGTCGGGGCCGCGCTCGCGCAGCGCGGCCAGGAGCCGACCGGCGTCGGCCAGCGTGGCGCGCATGCCGTCGCGGCCCGGGTCGGTGGGTTGCGAGCGGGTCAGGATCAGTGCCTCGTCGACGCGCGCGGCGTTCCAGGCGACCACACCGGCCGAGCGCAGCAGGCGCAGCGCGAGCGGTCCGGCGCTCTCCAGCAGGCGGTAGCGGTCGGTGCCGGTCAGCGCGACCGGCTCCACCCGCAGGACCAGATGCCAGTTGTCGACCGGGAGCCCCAGGGCCCGGCCGCGGCTGCCCAGACGCAGCGCCTGCGCCTCGGGCACGGCCAGCAGTTCGGCCAACAACTGGCCGCGCGAGCGCACCGGGACGTCGTCGGCCGGACCGGCCGCCGCGGCCAGGGCGCCCAGGGCGAGCACCGCCCGGACGGCCCGCCCGCTCGGCCCCGGCCGGTCGGGCGCGCTGAGCCAGGTCTCGCCGTCCGGCCCGCGCGCGGACGCGCCCGCCTCGCCAGGTTCCGGCGCGCGCAACTCGACCGGGACGCCCAGCGCCCGGGACGCGGCCAGCGCCACCCGCTCCGGGTCGCCCGCGACGGGCGGCACCTCGCGGGCGGCGGCCTCCACCCGGGCCAGGGCGTCGGCGGCGCCGCCGCGGACCGTGCGGTCGACGGCCAGGATCAGCGCGGCCAGGTCGCCGTCGGTGTGCAGGATCGCCACCCGGCCCCGATCGGCCAGTTCGAGCACGGTGGCCGGGACGGGCGCATCCGGCGGGATCGCGGTCAGCACCAGGCCCGCCGCGCCGGCCGCCGCGAGATCGCGCACCGCCACGTCGAGCCGGTAGCCGCTCAGCGGGGTGGCCAACACCACCAGACACCCGGCCGGCGCGTGGGCCAGCCGATCCGCGCGCGTCTCCAGTCGTACGCCGGTCAACGGCACGGCGTCGGTCGGCCCGGCCACCACGACGAGATCGTCGAGGCCCGGACCGCCGAGCAACTCGGCGAGTACCATCACGCCGCCAAGTGTGCCGGCCGCACATGTTGGACTCGATCGGGTGCGTGTGGCACACGTCCGATACGCCGCGTGTTCGTACCTTTGACCCATGGAACTCGACACCGGACTGCTTCCGGACTTCGCGCGGGGCTGCGCCGTCCTGGGTTCGGGCGGTGGCGGCGCCACGTCGGTCACCCTCGCGGGCGCCCGACAGGCGATCCTCGAACACGGGCCGGTGCGGGTCCTGCACCCCGGGGACCTGCCCGCGGACGCGACCGTGATGACGGTCGGCACCGTCGGTTCCTCCCCGGTGATGGGCGAGCGGGTGGGCGGCGTCGCCGAGGCGCGCCGGATGCGGGATCGGGTCGAGCAGGTCCGGGGCCGACCGCCGGTCGCCCTGTTGTCCAGCGAGATCGGCGGATCCAACGGCTGCGTCGCGGTCACCTGGGCGGCCCGACTGGGGCTGCCGCTGTTGGACGCGGACAGCATGGGCCGGGCCTTCCCCCGGATGGATCAGAACGTGCTCGAACTCGCCGGCATCCGGGCCACTCCCGCCGTCCTCGCCGACGAACGGGGTCGCACCGTGGTGGTCGACCACGCCGACGGCCCCTGGCTGGAGCGGGTGGTCCGGGCCGCGCTGGACGCCTTCGGCGGGCAGGCCGCGTGCTCGGACTACCCGGTGACGGCCGACCAGGTCGCCCGGCACGCGGTGCCCGGGTCGGTCCGCCGGGCCCTGGCCGTGGGTTCGGCGCTGGCCGCCGGTGTGCCCGAGGACCCCTCGCCGGTGGCCCGCCGGGTGGTCACCGGCAAGATCGCCGCGATCGAACGAGTCGCCGATCCGACCACCGCGATCCTGGTCGAGGGCCTGGGCCGAGACGCCGGCCGGCTGTTGCGGGTCGAGGCGCAGTCGGAGTATCTGGCCGTCCTGGAGCACGGCCGGCCCGTCGTGCTGACGCCGGACATCATCGCGCTGGTGGAGACCAGGACCGGCGAGGCCCTGCCGGTCGAGGTGCTGCGCTACGGGCTTCGGGTGACGCTCCTGGCGCTGGACTGCGCGCCGGTCTGGCACACCGAGGCGGGCCTTCGACTCGGCGGCCCCGCGGCCTTCGGACTGGACCTGCCCGACCGGGCGGAGGTCGGCCGATGACCGACGCGCGCACGATCGGGGTGGACGTGGGCCCCACCAACACCGACGGCGCCCTGCTGGTGGGCGAGCTGCCGGCTGCCACGGTGAAGGTGCCCTCGGCCGAGCATCCCGTGGACAGCGTGCGCACCGCCGTCGCCGCCCTGTTGCGCGACGCACCGCGCACCCCGCGGGTGGCCCACGTGGCGATCGGGCTGCGCGGCGCCGCGCACGCGGTCACCCGGCGCGAGGGCCTGACCCGGGTCGGCGTGTTGCGGATCGGCGGGCCGGTCTCGGACGCGGTGCCGCCGCTCGCCCACTGGCCCGCCGACCTGCGCCTGGCCGTGCACGCCGGCAGCGCGATGGTCGAGGGCGGCGCCGGCCTGACCCCCGCCGATGCCACCGCGCTCGACCGGGACGCGGTGGCCCGCTTCGCGGCCGGCCTGGCCGGTCGGTGCGACGCGTTCGCCGTCACCGGGGTGTTCTCGCCGATCGACGACACGCAGGAGCACCGGGCCGCCGAGATCATCCGCCGCGAGGCGGGCACCGACGTGTTCGTGGGCCTGTCCGCCGGTTCGGGCGGGCTGGGCCTGATCGAACGGGAGAACAGCACCGTCCTGGACGCGGCGCTGTCGCGACACACCCGGGCCCTGGCCGACGCGTTGACCGCCGCGCTCGGCGCACTGGGTCTGTCGGGTGCGACGATCCTGGTCGCCCGCGGCGACGGCACGCTGACCTCGCTGGAGTACCTGCGGCTGCATCCGGGCCTGGCCCTGGGCAGCGGCCCGGCCGGCACGCTGCGCGGCGCCGGACTGCTGACCGGCCTGAGCGACGCGGTGGTGGCCGACGTGGGCGCCCGGCGGATCAGGGTGGGTCTGCTGGCGGGCGGCTTCCCGCAGGAGAGCCGGCCCGGACTGGTCATCGGCGGCGTGCCGGTGAGCTTCCCGATGCCCGACCTGATCCGGGTCCCGGCCGACGACCCGGACGCGTTCGAGGAGGCGGTGGACCGGATGCAGCCCGGCGCGGACCGGCTGCCGCTGGTCGTGGTCGGCGGCGGTTCGGCCGCGCTCGCCGCGACATCGGCGCCGGCTGCCCACGTGCTGCTGCCCGAACACGGCCTGGTGGCCGGGGCGTTCGGTGCCGCCCTCAGCCCGGTCGGCGGCGCGCACGAGCAACTGGTGCGGGCCGGCGAGGCGGCCGAGGCGGACGCGGTGGAGGAGGTACGCGAGGGCGCCCGACGCAGCGCGGTGCGCGCCGGGGCCGATCCGCGCCGGGTCGTGGTCCTCCCGGTCGAGCGGGTGCCCGTCCCGTACCTGCCCGGCCCCACGTTCAGCCTGCGCGCCCGAGCGGTGGGCCCACCCTCGCCCCTGTGACCGCTTCCCGAAACGTATCCGCGGCGCACCACCCCTGTCGGTGAACCGCGGCTCCCTCCCGACCGCACCGTGCTTCGCCCTGCCCGACGTCCCCTTCCGTCCCGGAATTCGAGCCGGCCCCAGGAATCCGAGGAAAGCGCATGACCACAGACAGCAGAACGCCCGCCGGCGCACCGGCCCCCGAGTCGGCCGCCGACCCGGCGGCACGCATGTCCTCCGTCCCCGGGGCGTCGGGTGTCGACGAGGACTACCCGCTGGAACGGGTGCCGCGGTCCGCGCGCTACTCGTGGTTCAACGTCGCCATCCAGCGCTTCGGCCAACTCTCCGACCTGACCCAGTTCCTGCTCGGCGCGACGCTGGGCGCCGGACTGAGCTTCTGGGGCGCGTTCTGGGCGTTCACGCTCGGCTCGGTGATCCTGGAGGTGGTGTGCATCTTCGTCGGCATCGCCGGGATGCGCGAGGGGCTGACCACCTCGGTGTTGGCCCGCTGGACCGGGTTCGGCCGCTACGGATCCACCCTGATCGGCCTGGTGATCGCGGTCAGCCTGTTCGGCTGGTTCGGCGTGCAGACCGCGGTGTTCGCCGCCGGCCTGCACTCGTTGACGCCGAGCGTGCCGCTGTGGGGCTGGTGTCTGATCACCGGCCTGGGCGTCACCGCCCTGGTACTGCGCGGGTTTCGGGCGATGGGCTGGACCGCCTTCGTCACCGTGCCCGCGTTCCTGGGCCTGGCCGGCTGGGCGATGACCGTGGAGATCTCCCGGCACAGCATGGGCGACCTGGTCGCCTCGCCGCCCTTCGGCGAGCACATATCGATCGCGACCGGCGCGACGATCGTGGCCGGTTCGTACATCGTCGGCGCGGGCACCACGCCCGACATGACCCGGTTCAACCGCTCCACGGGGGACGTGGTCAAGCAGACCCTGGTCGGCATCTCGCTGGGCGAGTACGTGCTGGGGCTGGCCGGCGTGTTGTTGGCCTACGCGGTCAAGTCGTCCGACGTGATCGCCATCATCACCGCCTCCTCCGGTGTGGCGGGCGTGCTGATCCTGGTGTCGGCCACCGTGAAGATCAACAACTGGAACCTGTACTCGGCCGCGCTCGGCCTGATCGGCGCCGTCGAGTCGACCGTCGGCGTACGCCTGAACCGCACCGCCGTGACGATCGTGATCGGCGTGCTCGGCAGCCTGGCCGCCGCCGCCGGCATCCTGGACCGGTTCACCGACTTCCTCACCGTGCTCGGCGTGGTGACCCCACCGATCGCCGGGATCATGGTCGCCGAGTACTTCGTGACCAAGCGCTGGCGCCCGCAACTGGACGCGTCCCGCGCGATCGGCCGACTCCCGGAAACCGAACCCTCGTGGGTGCCCGCCACGATCGTGTTGTGGAGCGCGGCCTCGGTGTTCGGCTGGTTGTGCGACCACTACCAGTGGGCCGGTGTGCCGGCGCTCAACTCGCTGCTCCTGGCCGGACTCGGATACATCCTGGCCGGTCGACTGAACCTGGTACACGGGCACCGCGAACTGCCGGTCGAACAGCCGGCCCACCCGGCGGCGGCCCGCGAGATCGCCGAGGCCGCGAAGGCCGCCGGCAACTCGGCCTGAACACCCCACCCCACCCTGCCGCTTCGGCCTTCGCCGTTCGGCATTCGGTATTCGGCATTCGGCATTCGGCAAGAGGAACCACCACATGCGCATCGGAATCGACGTCGGGGGCACCAACACCGACGCCGCCCTGCTCGGCGACGACAATCGTGTCCTCGCCGGCACCAAGTCACCCACCACCGCCGACGTCACCTCGGGAGTCGCCGCGGCCGTCGCCGCGCTGCTCGCGGCACCCGGCGCCGACGGCCGGCCCACCGACCCGGCCGCCGTGGACGCGGTGATGATCGGCACCACCCACTTCCTGAACGCGCTGATCGAGGGCGAACGGCTCGCCCGGGTCGCGGCGGTGCGCCTGGGCCTGCCCGCGACCGAGGCGCTGCCGCCGATGGTCGACTGGCCCGAGCGGCTGCGCGCGGTGGTCGGCGGCGGCACCTACCTGTGTCACGGCGGGCGCGAGTTCGACGGTCGGATGATCTCGCCGCTGGATCCCGCGGAACTGCGCCGGGTCGCGGCCGACATCTCGGCCCGGGGCCTGCGCTCGATCGCGATCAGCTCGGTGTTCTCGCCGGCCGCCGCCGAGGACGAGGTGCGCGCGGCGCAGATCCTGACCGCCGAACTGGGCGACGTGCACGTGTCGCTCTCGCACGAGATCGGCCGGGTCGGCCTGTTGGCGCGCGAGAACGCCACCATCGTCAACGCGTCGCTGCGGGACCTGGCCGAGCACATCGTGGACGCGTTCGGCGCGGCGCTGGCCGGGGCCGGGATCGGCGCGCCGTTCTTCATATCGCAAAACGACGGCACGCTGATGGACGTCGCCCACGCGCGCCGCTATCCGGTCGCCACGTTCGCGTCCGGGCCGACCAACTCGATGCGCGGCGCGGCCTTCCTGTCCGGGCTCACCGACTGCGCGGTGGTGGACGTGGGCGGGACCACGGCCGACGTGGGCATCCTGATCGGCGGTTTTCCGCGCGAGGCCGCGGGCGAGTCGGAGGCGGCCGGCGTACGCACCAACTTCCGCATCCCGGACGTGCTCTCCCTCGGCATCGGCGGCGGCTCGCTGGTCGCGGCGGACGGCGAGGTCGGGCCGCGCAGCGTGGGCTACCGGCTCACCGAACAGGCCCTGGTCTTCGGCGGCGACACGTTGACCGCCACCGACCTGGCCGTGGCCGCCGGCGCGGCCGAGATCGGCGACCCGGGCGCGGTGGCCGGCGTGGACCGTGCCTTCGCCGAGCGGGCCCTGGCCCGGATCGCCGAACGACTGGCCGAGACGGTGGACCGCATGCGCACCTCGGCCGCGCCGCTGCCCGTGGTCGCCGTCGGCGGCGGCAGCGTGCTGATCCCGGGCGGCCTGCCGGGCTTCCCCGACGTGCGTCGGCCGGCCCACTTCGACGTGGCCAACGCGGTCGGCGCGGCCATCGCGCAGGTCGGCGGCGAGGTCGACCGGGTCTTCAAGGTCCCCGAGGGCAAGCGCGACCAGGTGCTCGACACGGCCCGTGCCGAGGCGATCCGGCGCGCCGAGGAAGCCGGCGCCCGGGTGGGCACGGTCCGCATCGTCGACATCGAGGAGGTGCCACTGGCCTACCTGCCGGGCGGCGCCACCCGCATCCGGATCAAGGCCGTCGGCGATCTCGACCTGGACCGACTCGGCTCACCGACCCCCGTGTACGACGCGAAGAACGGAATCCCCACCCATGCGTGAGATCGGCATCGAAGAGCTGGCGGACATCGCGCGCGGCGCGGGCATCCTGGGCACCGGCGGCGGCGGCGACCCGTACGTCGGCATGCTGCTGGCCCGCGAGGCGATCCGGCGACACGGCCCGGTCACCGTGGTCGACATCGACGAGGTGCCGGCCGACGCGACGGTGGTACCGATCTCTTCCATGGGCGCGCCCACGGTGTTGCTGGAGAAACTCCCCTCCGGGCGGGAGGAGATCAACGCGCTGCGCGCGCTGGAGGCGGTGCTCGGCCGCCGGGCCACCCACCTGGTGCCGATCGAGATCGGCGGCGTGAACTCGATGATCCCGCTGGCCGCGGCGGCGTGCACCGGGTTGCCGATCGTGGACGGCGACGCGATGGGCCGGGCCTTCCCCGAAGCGCAGATGGTGCTGCCCGGTCTGATCGGGGTGCGCAACTCGCCGATGGCACTGGCCGACGACAAGGGCAATACGATCGTCGTCCAGGCGGTGGACAACGTCGAGGCGGAGCGGATCGCCCGCGCGGTGTGCGTCGAGCGTGGTTGCCAGATCTCGTGCGCGGACACGGTGCTGCGCGGCGACCAACTCCGCGACGGCCTGGTCCCGGCCACCCTGACCCTGGCCGAGAACCTGGGCCGCGTGGTCCGCACGGCCCGCGCCGAACACCGCGACCCGGTCGCGGCTGCCCGCGAACTGCTGGGCGGCATACACCTTTCGGCGGGCAAGGTGGTCGACGTCGAACGCCGCACCGAGGGCGGCTTCGCCCGCGGCCGGGCCCGCCTGGAGGGCGAGGGCGCGATCCTCGAACTCGACTTCCAGAACGAACACCTGCTCGCCCGCCGCGACGGCCGGGTGGTCGCCACGACCCCGGACCTGATCTGCGTCCTGGACACCGAGACCGGCGAGCCGGTCACCACCGAATCCCTGCGCTACGGCCTACGCGTCACCGTGCTCGCCGCCCCCTGCGACCCCCGCTGGCTGACCCCGGCCGGCCTGACCCTCACCGGCCCCCGCTACTTCGGCTACGACCTGGACCACCACCCCCTGACCGACTGAACCCCCGGGACGCGGTGGCCCCGGCGGACCCGAACTCCGGGATCCACCGGGGCCGTTGCGGACCACCGGGGCGTGTTCGCCCCGCTCTACGCCGTGTCCTTCCGGGCACCTGGCGCGATCGCCGTCGCGCGGGAGACACCTGCGGCACCACGGCGGGAGGCGGTGGGTGGGGCCGCGTTGGCGCACCCGGCTTCGGCGGGGTGGTCCGTGGAGTTCCCCGACGGCCTCGTCGCGGACACGTTCGCCCGCACGTGGGAGATGCTGCTCCCGTCGGGGACACCGGGGACGGCCGGACTGCCGGCGAGGAAGTCGGCCTTGGCCGGGCCGCGCCTGCCGGACCCCGGCCCCGCCGCGGACATCGTCCTGGTGCCGATCCACCCGCAGACGGGCAAGGCGTGGCAGCCGCCCTCCGGTACCGCGGCCGTCGTGCCGTTGTCGGCCGAGGTATGGCTGCATCTGACGTTCCCCCGCGACCGGTTGCCCGTTCCCGCGACCGGCGGGCTCCCCGACGGCGTCCTGCGCGACGACCCGCCACCGCTGCACCCGGCGGCGCCGTTTCGGCCCGATGCGCGGATCTTCTCCGGTACCCTCGCCCGCCTCCCCGCCGTCCGCGAGCCCTGGCTGCGCACGCTCCGCGACCACGCCCGGCACCGGTTTCCGCACGGCTTTCGGTGAGAAAGCGCGGCCTGCGCGGCGTCGACGGATCGTCCGTTCCAGCCGATATGTTCGCAAGCGTGCGCAGGAAGGGTTGGGGTTCGTCGATGTCCGGTGACGCCGAGCAGGTTCGTGCTCTGGTCGAGCGGTGGGCGCGGGCGGTGCACCGCGGGGACCTCGACGCCGTGGTGGCCGATCATGCCGACGACATCGTGATGTTCGACGTGCCGCCGCCCGATGAAGGGGTGCGTGGCCTGGCCGCCTACCGGGAGGTGTGGCCGCCGTTCTTCCAATGGCAGGCCCAGGGGGCGTCCTTCGAGATCGAGGAACTCGACGTCACGGCGGGCGCGGACGTCGCCTTCGCCCACGCCCTCCTGCGCTGCGGTACGCCCGCGGAACTCGACGCCCGGCCCGGCCTTCGGCTGCGGTTGACCCTGGGCCTGCGCAAGGAGGCGGGCCGCTGGATCGTCACGCACGAACACCACTCCTTCCCCGATCTCAGCGGCACGGACCCGGACGCCGCCTGACCCCCGGGCCCTTCCCGAGCCTCGACCTCATGCGTCGCGGGTGAGGGCCTTGCCCGCCAGGAGAGCGCGGAGGCGGTCGTGGGGGATGGCCGGGGTTCGGTGGCCGTCGCGGCCGCCGGTCTCGTGGGCGGTGACCAGGGCGTTGAGGACGGCTTCCTCGACGGCCTGGACGGTGGCCCGGTAGAACGGGTCGATCCGGCCCCACGGGATGTGCCGCAGCGTGTCGTAGTCCTCGTCGGTGGCCGGTGATTGCGGGAAGACGCTGGTCAGGGCCCCGGCGTTGGCGGTGGAGAAGGCCAGGAAGATGTCGCCGGAGAAGTGGCTGCCGGTCGTGCCGGTCCGGGCCAGGCCCATCGGGACCCGGCGGGCGAGTGCCTGGCACTGGCCGGGCAGCAGCGGGGCGTCCGTGCCGACGAGCACGATGACCGAGCCGGCCCCGCCGGGGGCGAACCAATCGCTGTCCTCCATCGGGTTGTCCTGGGTCAACCGCTCCCCGACGGGTACGCCGGCGACGACCAGCTCGCGTCGTTCGCCGAAGTTGGCCTGGACGAAGGCGCCCACCGTGTAGCGGGCCGATCCGTATTCGACGACCCGGCTGGATGTCCCCGAACCACCCTTGAAGCCATAGCAGTTCATGCCGGTCCCGCCGCCCACGCAACCCTCCTCGACCGGGCCCGGAGCGGCCGAGTCGATCGCGGCGACGGCGTGTTCGGCGCGCACGTGCGGGCCGTTGATGTCGTTGAGGTAGCCGTCCCAGGTCTCGGCCACCACCGGCAACAACCACTGCCGCGCCAGTTCGGGCCGGTTGGCCACCGTCCAGTCCACCACGCCCCGATGCACGGGCCCCACCGCGTGCGTGTTGGTGATCATCACCGGGCCGGCCAGGCTGCCCGTCTCGTCCAGCCAACTTCCCCCGGTCATCTCGCCGTTGCCGTTGAGCGAGTAGCGACCCGCGGCGCACGGCAGGCCCACCCCGGCCCGACCGCGCGGCAACACGGCGGTGACGCCGGTGCGGACCGACGACCCCTCGACCAGGGTGGTGTAGCCGATCTGCACCCCGGGGACGTCGGTGAGCGCGTTGGCGGGCCCGGGCGTGCCGTCGAGGCGGATGCCCAGGGCCCGAGCGCGGGGCCGACCCGACGGCGTGACGGCGAGCGGGGAAGCGGTGGGTGTGTTCACGCGATGCCCTTCCGGGGGTTGACGGGTGTGGCGACGTCGTCGCCGGTCGTGCCGGGGCCGGCGTTGCCCTGGGCGGGCGCGTCCGGGTCCGGGATCACCCGGTCCGGGCGCAACTCCGGGCAGCCGGTGGCCTGTCGGGCGTGCGCCAGGATCAGCGCCAGGGCCCGCTCCGGCGGCAGCGAGGAGTTGCGGCTCACGATGTGCAGGCCGTAGCCGTCCTCCAGGGTGACCAGGTTCGCGGCCACGTCCCGGATCGGCTCGGTGAACCGGAAGTGGCCCTGGGCCTGCCCGATTTCCAGGATCGAGCCGTACATCGCCACCTGTCGGTCGTACAAACTCTGCGCCAGCGTGGCGTATTCGCTCTCGTTCCGGGCAGCCGCGCTGAACTCGTAGAGCACCACCGCGAGTTCGTCCTGCGGCCCGGTGGGCAGACCGCGCCGCGCGCAGGCCACCAGCTTGTCCCGGGCGTCGGGCAGCCCGGAGGCGGTGTCGGTGCGGGACGTGTAGAAGCGGTCCGCCGCCTGCCGGTAGACCTGCCGCAACAGGTCGCCCAGATCGCTGAAGTAATAGCTGACCGACCCCCGGGCGACGCCCGCCGCCTCGGCGATGTCGGCCACCCGCAACTGGGCCAGACCGTGCCGGCCGACCGCGGCGGTGGCCGCGTGGACCAGTTGCTCACGTCTCGCCGTCTGATTCCTCGGTCGCGCCATGCCTCGTTTCCTGTCCCAGGTGCCAAATTATCAAAGGCTTTTGACGTGGGAGTCTTCCATATCGCTGACTCCGGCGTCAAAGAACTGACAAGGGAGCCTCATGGCCGATACCCATGGCAGTCAGACGCCCGCCGGCACCCCGCCGCCGCAGCCGACGGCCTATGCCCAGGACCTGTCCCGCTCGCTGGGCCTGCGCGAGAACATGTTCATCACGCTGTCCTCGGTCACACCCGCATCGCGTGTCTTCATCATCCTGCCGTCGGTGATCAGCGGACTCGGCGTCGGCGCCGCGGCCCTGGCCTTCGCCCTCGCGGCCGTCGCGGGCATGCTGATGGCCTTCTGCTACGCCGAGTTCCAGCGCGTTCCCGATCACCGGCGGCGAGTACGCCTTCGCCGCGCACCCTGGGCCGATCCACCGGCTTCGCGCTGTTCGCGCTCGGTCTGCTCGCCGGGGTCCTGACCGTGGCGGTGATCGCCCTGGGCACCGGCGACCACCTGGGCGTGGTGTGGGGTTCGCTGGGCGGCAAGGAGGTCGGCTTGGCCGTCATCGCGCCGGCCTCGCTCGTCTCGGTGTCGGGGATTCGCACCAACGCCTGGGTCACCGGGATCTTCCTCGCGGTCGAACTCGCGGCGATCGCCGTCCTGGCCTGGCTCGGCCCGGTCCACGTCGAGCAACCGATATCCACGTTGTGGACGCCGCACGAACTCGGCCAGGGCGACGTGCTGGTCGGCGCCTCGGCCGGACTCGTCGCGTCGTTCGCCGCCACCGCGCTGTTCGCCTACAACGGCTACGGCACCACCGTGTACTTCGCCGGGGAGACCCGGCAGGTCTCCTCGATCGGCAAGGTGGTGATGTGGTCGCTCGGCATCACCGTGGTCGCGGAATGCCTCCCGCTGGTGGCCGTGCTCCTGGGCACGCCGAGCATGAGCGCACTGATGGCCGCACCGTCCCCGATGAACTACTTCCTGCTCGAACGCGGCGGCGACACGGTGAACACCGTCGTCAGCCTCGGCATCACGATCGCCATCGTCAACGCGGTGATCGCGATCATGCTGCAGATCGGCCGACTGCTGTACTCCTCCGCCCGGGACCGGGCCTGGCCCGACGTGATCGGCCGGCCGCCGGCCGCCGTGCACCCGCGCCTGCGCACCCCGGTCCAGGCCACCCCGATCATGGGCGCGGCCTCGATCGTGGTCGCCTGGCTCGTCCCGCTGGACACACTGATCCTGGCCACCGGAGCGAACCTGGTGGTGCTGTACATCTTCGTCGCGGTCTCCGCGCTGTACGGCCGCATCTCCGGGGCCACCGCGCACGCGACCTACCGGATGCCCGCCTGGCCGCGGGTCCCGCTGGGCGTGATCGGCGTGATGGCGTACGTCCTGTACGAGTCGATCGACGCCGACCGGCGGCCGGTCGGCATCGCGGTGGCGATGGTCGCGGCGGGCTATCTCTACTACTACGCCTACCTGCACCCCAGGCGCGAACACCGCTGGACCCTGCTCGACCCGGTCCGTGACACGACCGAGTAGCCGGGCGGCCGACGCGGCGCCCTGCGGGTCCCGCCCCGAACCGGGATCCGCAGGGCGTGCGTCGTGCGCCGCCTCGGCAACGGCGCGGGCCTCAGTCGGTCAGCGTGGCCATCCACTCCTCGATGGCGTCCGCGCCGCGCGGCAGCGCCGACGACATGAGGCGGGCGCCGTCCTCGGTGATCACCAGGTCGTCCTCGACCCGGATGCCGATGCCGCGCAGTTCCACCGGCAACGTCTCGTCGTCGGGCTGGAGGTAGAGCCCCGGCTCGACGGTGAGCACGTGGCCGGCCTCCAGGACACCGTCCAGGTAGGTCTCCGCCCGCGCCTTCGCGCAGTCGTGCAGGTCCATGCCGAGCATGTGGCCGCTGCTGCACAGCGTGTAGCGCCGGTACAAACCGCTGTCCGGGCGCAGTGCCTCCTCGGGGGTGATCCGCAGCACCCCCCACTCGTGCAGGCCCTCGGCGATCACCCGCACCGCCGCGTTGTGGAAGTCGCGAAAGCGCGCGCCGGGGCGCAGCGCGTCGATGCCGGCCTGCTGCGCGGCCAGCACGAGTTCGTACGCCTCGCGCTGGGCGGGGGTGAATCGGCCGGACAGCGGCAGGGTGCGGGTGATGTCGGCGGTGTACAGGCTGTCCATTTCGACACCGGCGTCCAGCAACAGCAGTTGCCTCGGGTCCAGCGCACCGTCGTTGCGGGTCCAGTGCAGCACGCAGGCGTGCGCGCCGGCCGCGGCGATCGTGTCGTAGCCGGTGCCGTTGCCCTCGATCCGGGCCCGCATGTCGAACACGCCCTCGATCCAGCGCTCGCCGCGCGGGTGCCGCAGCGCCCGCGGCAGGGCATGGACCACGTCGGCGAAGCCGGTGGTGGTGTGGTCGACGGCCAGTTGCAACTGCTCGACCTCCCACGGGTCCTTGACCAACCGCATCTCGGAGAGATACGCGGCGAGTTCGGCGCCTCGGCCGGGGTCGGCGGGGGCGGCCAGTCGGTCCACCTCCGGGTCGACGCCGGCGAGCAGGCGGGTGGGCACGACGGGGCCGGTGAGCCGGGCGGGCAGGGTGTCCAGGTGCGCGCATTCGACGCCGAGCAGGGTCCTGGACTCGTCCAGAGTCGGCCGCCGCCCGGTCCAGAACTCGCCGTGGCGCCGGTCGCGGTAGAACTCGCCGGTGTCGCGCGGCGACCGCGGGCGCAGGTAGAGCACGGCCTCGTGCTCGTCGCCGACCGGCTCCAGCACCAGGACGCCGTCGGGCGTGTGGTCGCCGGTCAGGTAGGCGTACGCGGTGTGCGGCCGGAACCGGTAGTCGACGCTGTTGCTGCGCACCTTGAGGGTGCCGGCGGGGACGACCAGCCGCTCGCCGGGGTAGCGCGCGGACAGTCGCTCGCGGCGCTTCGCCGCCCAGGGGGCGACCGGCTCGGCGCCGAGGTCGGGCAGCGGTGCGGGCGCCCAGGCGGTGGCCATGAAGGCGTCGAGCGCGGGGGACACCGGCAGGTCGTGGGTGCCGGTGTGCGGTGCCGCGGTGGGGTCTTGGCGGGTCATGGGTGCCCTCTCCTTCGTTGGGTTCGGGGGTGTGCCGGACCGGGTCTCAGGCCGTCCGGCTCGGCTGCGCGGACGCCGCCGGGTGCTCGGCGGGCCGGGTCCCGAGCGGCTCGGGGAAGTGGCAGGCCACTTCGTGGCCGGGCCGGCCGTCGAGCGCGGTGAGCGGGGGTTCGGCCACCGCGCACACGTCCTGTGCCTTGTGGCAGCGGGTGCGGAAGCGGCAGCCCGAGGGCGGATCGATCGGACTGGGTACGTCCCCGCCGAGTCGGATGCGCTCCAGCCGGGTGCCGTCCGGGCCGGTCGCGCCGGGCACGGCGGACAACAGCGCCTGCGTGTACGGGTGATGGGCCCGTTCGTACAACGACCGGCGATCCGCGCTCTCCACCACGCGCCCGAGGTACATCACCACCACCCGGTCGCAGAAGTGCCGGACCACGGCCAGGTCGTGCGCGATGAACACGAAGGCGATGCCCAGGTCGCGACGCAGTTCCTCCAGCAGGTTGATCACCTGGGCCTGGATGGACACATCCAGCGCGGACACCGGCTCGTCGGCGACGATCAGGTCGGGACCGGCGGCGAGCGCCCGGGCGATGCCGACGCGCTGCCGCTGCCCGCCGGAGAACTCGTGCGGGAAACGGTTGCGGTGCTCGGGGTTGAGGCCGACGGTCTCCAGCAGTTCGCCGATCCGGCGGTCGCGTCCGCCGGGCGGGTCGATGTTGTTGACGTCCAGCGGGGCCCGCAGGATGGTGCCGATGGTCTGCCGCGGGTTCAGCGACGAGTACGGATCCTGGAAGATCATCTGGATCTGGGCGCGGATCGGCGCCAGTTCGCGACGCGAGGCGTGCGTGATGTCGCGTCCGCGATACTCGATGGTGCCCGCGCTGGGTTCGAGCAGTCGGGTGATCAGCCGCCCGGTCGTCGACTTGCCGCAGCCGGACTCGCCGACCAGGCCGATGCTCTGTCCGGCCCCGACGGTGAGGTCGATCCCGTCGACCGCGCGCACCGCCCCGGCCCGGCGGCGCAGCAGGCTTCGGCCGGTGGGGAAGTGTTTGGTCAGTCCGCTCACCCGAAGCAGCGGCGGCTCGGACGCGTCCGGCGACTTGGCGTTCACGGGGTGGCTCCTTGCAGATCCGTCGACGCCGCGGTGTCCGGCGCCGCCTCCAGGTGGCAGGCGGCGGCGTGCGCGCTGCCGGCCGAGTCCGCCTGTGCTCGTGTCAACAGCGGGAGCACCGTGCGGCACGGCGCTTCGGGGCCTTCGATCAGTTCCGCGCAGCGCGGGTGGAAGGCGCAGCCGGGCGGCGGGGCGACCAGGCTGGGCGGGCTGCCGGGCACCGGTCGCAGCGGCCGGTCCAGGGCATCGGACAGGCGCGGGACCGAGGCGAGCAGGCCCCGGGTGTACGGGTGCCGGGGGGCGTCCAGGACCTCGGTGACCGAGCCGAACTCGACCGCGCGGCCCGCGTACATCACGAGCACGTCGTCGGCGACGTCCGCGACCACCCCGAGGTCGTGGGTGACCAGGATGATCGCGGTGCCCAACTGCTCCTGCAACTCCGCGAGCAGGTCCAGGATCTGGGCCTGCACGGTGACGTCCAGCGCGGTGGTGGGCTCGTCGGCGATCAGCAGGTCGGGATCGCACACCAGGGCCATCGCGATCATCGCCCGCTGGCGCATGCCGCCGGAGAACTGGTGCGGATACTCGTCGGCCCGGCGCGCGGGTTGCGGGATGCCGACCCGGTCCAACATCTCGATGGCGCGTGCCTTGGCCTCGCGCCGGCCGACGCCGGTGTGCCGGCGGTAGGTCTCGACGATCTGCGCGCCGATGGTGAAGTAGGGCGACAGGGCGGTCAGCGGGTCCTGGAACACCATCGACACCCGCTGCCCGCGCAGGTCCCGCAGGGTGCGTTCGGGGGCGCCGACCAGCTCCGTGCCGTCCAGGATCGCGCTGCCCTCGATGGTGGTGCGGGCGGGATTGTGCAGACCGAGCAGGGTGAGGTTGGTGACGCTCTTGCCGGAACCGGACTCGCCGACGATGCCGAGCGTACGACCGCGTTCGACGTCGAAGGAGACGCCGTCGACGGCCTTGACCACGCCGCCCTCGGTGGCGAAGCGGACCCGCAGGTCGCGGACCGCGAGCAGGGGAGGGGTCATCACACACGCACCCGGGGGTCGATGACGGCGTACACGGCGTCCACCGCGACGTTGGCGAGCACCATCGCGGTGGCCGCGATCAGCACCACGCCGGTGATCATCGGCAGGTCGGAGTTGGCGACCGCGTTGACCGCGAGTTTGCCGATGCCGGGGATGTTGAAGGTGGTCTCGGTGACCACCGCGCCGCCGAGCAGCACGCCCAGTTCGATGCCGTAGACGGTCACCACCGGGGTGATCGCGCCGCGCCACGCGTGTCGGAGGTAGACCTGACGGGACGTCAATCCCTTGGCGCGCACGGTGCGGATGTGGTCCTCGCCGAGCGCGTCGATCATCGACGCCCGGGTCAGGCGCGCGTACACCGCGGCCTGGACACAGGCCAGCGTCAACCACGGCAACAACAACCCGCCCATCCATCCGCCGGGATCACCGGTGAACGGGAGGTACTCGGGTTTGGGCAACCACCGCAGTTCGTCGACCAGGACGTAGCGGGCGATCACGCCGAGGAACTGGATCGTCACCGAGGCGCCGATCAGCGAGAACGCCATGGTGGACTTGTCCAGCCAGGTACCGCGCCGCAGCGCCGCGAGCATGCCGATCAGGATGCCGACGCCGAGGAAGATCACCGAGGCGCCCAGGGCCAGCGACAGGGTGGCGGGGAAACGGTCGAGCAGGGTGTCCAGGACCGGCTCGTGGTTGACGAACGAATAGCCCAGGCACGGCGCGGAACAATGCGACGCGCCGAAGTCGCGGCCGGCGAAGACGCCGACGAGGTAGTGCCAGTACTGCATCGGCACCGATTCGTTCAGCCCCAGATCGTGTCGGATCAGGGCGAGCGTCTCGGGCGTGCAGGTCTTGCCGCAGGACAGGCGGGCCGGATCGTCCGGCATCGCGAAGAACAGGAAGAAGGTGACGGTGAAGACGACGAACAGGATCAGCGCCGCGCCGAGCAGTCGCTGCACCAGGAATCGGAACATGGGGCCCTCACTGGAGGTCGGACCGGGGGGTGGCGGGCGGCTCGGCACGAGCGGGCGCCGCGGGCGGGAAGGGGAGACCTTCCCGCCCGCGCCGGCGGCCGTAGCCGGGGCCGCCCCGCCCGGGGCTACTTGACCCAGACGTCGATCGGATAGGTCGAGCCGATGAAGCCGACCCGGACGCCGCCCAGACCGGGGCCGTACAGGGTCAGTTGGCGCCGGTAGACGAACGGCACCACCGGGGCGTCGGCCATGATCTTCTTCTCCAGCGCGGACCACTCCCTGCCGGCGGCGACGACGTCCGACATCGCGGTGATGCGGTCCATCTCGGTGCTCATCGCCGGGTTGTTGTAGAGGCTGTAGACGGTGCCGTCGTCGATGATCTTGCGGCCGTCGAACTTGGCCGGCAGCACGGTCGCGGCGCTCGGCCAGTCGGCGCCCCAACCGGACCAGTACAGGTCGTACTTGTTGTCCACGCGGCCGATCTCGGTGTAGTAGCTCTTGTCGTTGATCGGCTGCGGGACCACCTTGAAGCCGGCCTGCTGGAGGGCCTGCACGATGGTCACCGAGACCTGCTCCCACAGCGGGGTCTGGCTGTAGGCGTAGGTGATGGTGGGGTTGGGTGTGCCGGACTCGGCGAGCAACTGCTTGGCCTTGTTCACGTCACCGGTGTTCGGCACGCCGGCCAGGTCGAACGGCTCGAAGCCGAGCACCGTCGGGCCCATCAGCGTGGTGGCGAACTCGCCGTACGCCGGGCCGCCCAGGATCTGTCGCACCTGCTCCTTGGGGAACGCCGCGATCAGCGCCTGACGTATCTTCGGGTTGGTCTGGCGCCGGTTGTTGATCTCGAAGTACTCGGTGTACGGGGTGGCCGCGTCCGCGGTGCGGGCCTTCAGGTCCGGGGTGGTGAGCACCTGTTGGGCGACCTCGCGGCCGACCGCGACGCGGAAGGTCATCGCCGTGCGGTCACCGCCGTTGGCCGCGATCAGCCGCTCGTTGATCTGCTGGTTGGACGCGCCGAACTCGAACTTCCACTGGTCGGGGTAGGCGTGCCGGACCGCGTCGGTGTTCGGGTCCCAGTGCTCGTTGCGGACCATCGTCATGGACTTGTCGATCTCGCGGGCGGAGATCTTGTACGGACCGCTGGAGAACGGGTGCTTGTCGAACTCCAGTTTGGTGTCCTTGGCGCGGGGCACCGGGCTGCTGGTGTGCATCGCCACCGCGAACGGGAAGTCGCCGCGCGGCGCGGGCAGTACGAAGGTGATGGTGCGCGCGTCGGGGGTCTTGATCGCGTCCAGTTCACGGCCGCCGTAGGGGCCGTCGTACACCGACCGGAAGTCGGTGTTGCCGACCAGCCACTCCTGGATCCAGGTCGGGCCGCCGGTGATCTCCTTGGCGAACGAGCGTTCGACGCCGTACTTGACGTCCTGCGCGGTGATCGGCGACCCGTCCTCGTACTTGAGCCCCTCCTTGAGGGTGAAGGTCCAGGTCTTGCCGCCGTCGGGGCTGGTCCCGGTGTCGGTGGCCAGGTCGCCGACCAGGGTGGTCTGGTCGCCCTCCTGCTTGTACGTGGTGAGCTGGCGGGAGATCAGCAGCTCGGCCGTCTGCTCGTGCGAGACGTAGACGCGCGCCGGGTCCAGGTGGTTGAAGTCGGCGCGCTCCAGGACGGTGGCGGTGCCACCGGGCTTGGCCCCGGGCAGTTCCTTGGCCGGACCCTTCGACTCGGCGGCGGCGCCGATCTGCACGGCGCGGACCTGGGCCTTGGGGGCGCCCTTGGTGGGCCCCTTGTCGGCGGAGCCGCCGCCACCGCCGGAACAGGCGGTCGCGCCGAGGGTGAGGGCGAGCGCGGCCAGCGCGACTCGGGTGGGGCGGGTGCATCTGCGGCGAGCGTTCATGGTTCCTTCCGAGGGTTGCCGTGCGAGTGCGGTGTGGCGAGGGGCGTGGCGGCTCAGCGGTCGCTCTTGGGGTCGAGCGCGTCGCGGACCGAGTCGCCGAAGAGGTTGAAGGCGACCACGAAGACGAGCATCGAGAGGCCGGGGACGAACATGTAGGTGATGTCGGTCCGGTAGACCTCGGCGCCCTTGAGCAACATCCGCCCCCAGTCGGGGGTGGGCTCGACCATGCCCACGCCCAGGTAGGACAGGGCCGCCTCGGTGGTCACGTAGGTCGGTACCGCCATCGAGGCGCTGACCAGGATCGGGGTGACCAGGTTGGGCAGCAGTTCGCGCAGCACCACCCGGCCCGGCGAGGCGCCGATCACGCGGGCCGCCTCGACGTATTCGCGGCTGCGCAGCGAGAGCACCTGCCCGCGCAACAGGCGGGCCACCGAGGCCCAGCCGAACGCGGAGAGCACCGCGACGATGACCGCCCCGCGCAACAGCGGGGACATCTGCTCGCCCGGGTTGGTCAGCAGCGAGGTCACCACCGGGGTGAAGGCGATGAAGAAGAGCGTCGAGGGGAAGCTGAGCATCACATCGATGAATCGGCCCACGATGTAGTCGGCGCTGCCGCCGAGGTAGCCGGCGGTCACCCCGACCAGCACGCCGAGCACGGTGACGATGGCGACCACGGCCAGCGAGATGAGCAGCGAAGTGCGGATGCCGTAGAGCAGTTGGGTCAGCACGTCCCGGCCGAGGCCGGGTTCGAGGCCGAGCCAGAACTCGCCGGACATGCCGCCGTTGGGCGCGACGGGAAAGCCGAACTCGTTGAGCAGTCCGGGTCGGTTCTGGCCGTATGTGGTGTAGGGGTCGTGCCCGTACCACTTGGCGAACAGCGGTGCGCCCAGGCCCGCGACGACGAACACGGCGACGACGCACGCGGCGACGATCCCGGTGCGGTCGCGGCGGAAGCGACGCCAGGCGAGTTGCGAGGGGCGCAGCCCCATGGGGGCGGTGTCGGCGGCGGGTGGATCCGCGGCCACCGGCGGATCCGTGGGGGGCGCGAGCGTGGTCATGACGGCGGGCCTCTCGGGAGGCGGCGGGGTGGGTAATGGTGGGGAACTCTGCCCACCTGCGGGTCAATGTTCAAGCTTTGAGCGGTGTCACATTTAAGGTGCGACATTGTATTTGCAATTCCTTTACCGTTCACCTGCGGTTTTGCTTCCGGGTCCACCGTCTACGGTGATTCGCTGCGGGTCTGGCGCAACGCAGGAGCAATGTGACATTGTACTGATCCCAGCCGGTGCGCCCTCGACGGCGACGCCGAAATCCAAGGAGCCCCCATGTCCGAAGCCATCGCCACCGACCGCACCGCTCGTCCCTGGCGCGGCCTGATGGTCGCCACCCCGCTGCCGCTGCACGCGGACCTGAGCATCGACTACGACGGCTTCGCCGAGCATGTGCGCGGTCTCGTCGAGGCCGGCTGCGACGGCGTGGTGCCCAACGGCTCCCTGGGCGAATACCAGGTCCTGACCGCCGAGGAACGGGCCCGCGTGGTCCGCGTCGCGGTCGAGGCGGTGGGCGGCGACCGGGTGATGCCCGGTGTCGCCGCCTACGGCTCGGCCGAGGCCCGCCGGTGGACCGAGCAGGCCGCCGAGGCCGGCGCCGGGGCGGTCATGTTGCTGCCGCCGAACGGCTACCGCGCCGACGACGCCGAGGTGCACGCGCACTACGCGGACGTGGCCTCGGTCGGCCTGCCGATCGTCGCCTACAACAACCCGTTCGACACCCGGGTGGACCTGACCCCCGAACTGCTGGCCAAGCTGCACGCGGACGGCCTCGTCGTCGGCGTCAAGGAGTTCAGCGGCGACACCCGACGCGCCTATCGGATCGCCGAACTCGCCCCCGAACTCGACCTGTTGGCCGGCGCCGACGATGTGCTCCTGGAGCTGGCCGTGGCCGGCGCCAAGGGCTGGATCGGCGGCTTCCTCAACGTCCTGCCGAACGCCTGCGTCGAGCTCTACCGCACCGCCGTCGCCGGCGACCTGACCCGGGCGCGGGAGCTGTACGACATCCTGCAGCCGCTGCTGCGCTGGGACACCCGCAGCGAGTTCGTCCAGGCGATCAAGCTGTCGATGGACGTGGTCGGCAAGTCCGGCGGCCCCTGCCGACCGCCGCGCCGGCCGCTGAACGCCGAGATGCAGCAGAGCATCCGGCTGGCGACCGAACGCGCCGTGGCGGCCGGGCTGAGCTGACCGGGACCCGACCGGCGGCCCGACGCGCCGCCGACGTGCATACGCCCCACCCGTGTTCCCTCCCGAAGGGCTTGCTTTCGTGACCACCACGTCCACCGCACCCCTGGTGCGCAGCCACAACCCCGCCGCCCCCGCCGAACTCGTCGCCGAGGCCCCGGCGGTGTCGCCCGCCGACGTGCACCGCGCCGCCGAACGGGCCCGCACCGCCCAGCGGGAGTGGGTGGCGGCCGGGGCCTCGGCCCGCTGCGCCGCGCTCGGCGCCGCGGCCGACCGGCTCGCCGCCGACGCCGGCACCTTCGTCGACCTGATCGTGCGCGAGGTCGGGAAACCGATCACCGAGGCACGCGGCGAGGTCGCCCGCGCGGTCGCCATCCTGCGCTACAACGCGCAGCAGGTGTACGACCCGATCGGCTCGGTGCACGAGCCCGCCGCGGGCCCCGGCCTGCTGCTGACCCGCCGTCGTCCGCACGGCGTGGCCGGGCTGATCACCCCGTGGAACTTCCCGCTGGCCATTCCGCTGTGGAAGGCCGCGCCCGCGTTGGCCACGGGCAACGCGGTCCTGCTCAAGCCCGCGCCGCAGGCGCTCGGCTGCGCGCAGCGGCTGGCCGAACTCCTCGACGCGGTCCTGCCCGTCGACCTGTTCACCGTGCTGCCGGGAGAGGCCGCCACCGGCGTGGCCGTGGTCGAGGCGAGCGACGTGGTCTCGTTCACCGGCTCCACCGCGGTGGGCCTGGACGTGGTCCGCGCCGGCACCGCTCGGGGCATCCCGGTCCAGGCCGAGATGGGCGGCTGCAACGCCGCGTTGGTCCTGCCGGACGCCGACGTGCGCGCCACCGCGGCCCAGTTGATCGGCGCCGCGTTCGGCTATGCCGGTCAGAAGTGCACCGCGACGCGGCGGATCGTCGTGGTGGGCGACGCCGACCCGCTGCGCGAGGCGCTGGACGCCGCCGCCCGGGCGATGCCGGTGGGCGACCCGGCCGATCCCGCGACCGTGTGCGGGCCGGTGGTCGGCGAGGCGGCCCGGGCCCGGGTGCGGGCCGCGCTCGACTCCGCGACGGCGGCCGGCGGCCGGGTGCTGACCACGGGCGGGGCGTACGACGGCGCGGGGTGGTACGCCACGCCGACCATCCTGGAACAGGTGCCGGCCGGGCACGCCACCCTGCGCGAGGAGGTGTTCGGGCCCGTCGCGGTGCTGCAACGCGCGGACGACCTGACGCACGCCATCGCGCTGGCCCGCGATGTCCCGCACGGCCTGGTGACCTCGGTGCACACCCGCGACCTGGACGCCGCGCTCGCGGTCGTGGACCGGATCGACACCGGCCTGGTGAAGGTCAACGCGCCCACCACCGGCGTCGACTTCCACCTGCCCTTCGGCGGTACCAAGGCATCCAGTCACGGGCCGCGCGAACAGGGCCGCGCCGCGGCGGACTTCTACACCGCCACGTGCACGGTGAGCCTGTTGCCGGCGAATCCGACCGGCGGCGCGTGAGATCGTCGAGGCACCGAGGCACCGAGGCACCGAGGCACCGAGGCACCGAGGCACCGAGGCACCGAGGCACCGGAGAGTCGGAAACGACGGGAGGGATGGGGCGCGGTGACCGATAGACTGTAACATTGCACATTGTATGGCTATTCGAGGTCATGCCGGCCCCGAGGGAGGATGCACCCGATGAGAGCGCACGCCGAAGTGCCGACCGGTCGGACCGGCGAGACCGCCGCCGCGACGAACCTGTCGGAGCGGCCGCTGGACCTGCCGTTCGTGCAGGAGCGCCGCAGTCTGCGCGATCAGGTGACGCACGCGCTGCGAGCCGCCCTCATCGCCGGCGAACTGCGTCCCGACGTCATCTACTCCGCGCCCAGCCTGGCCGCCCAGTTCCGCGTTTCGGCCACCCCCGTACGCGAGGCAATGCTGGATCTGGTCAAGGAAGGGCTGGTCGAGGTTGTTCGCAACAAGGGCTTCCGGGTGACCGCGCTGTCCGCCCGGGACCTCGACGAATACACCGAGATTCGATCGATGATCGAGATCCCCGTCATCGTGCGCCTGGCCGAGACCGCCGACCCCGCCGCGCTCCAGGCGCTGCGCCCGGTGGCCGCGGCGATCGTGGCCGCCGCCGAACGGCGCGACCTGATCGGCTACCTGGAGTCCGACCGGCAGTTCCACCTCGGACTCCTCGAACTGGGCGGCAACCAGCGCCTGGTCGAGGTGGTCGGCGACCTGCGCAAGCGCTCGCGGCTGTACGGACTCACCCGACTCGCCGAACGCGGTGCGTTGGTGGCCTCGGCGCGCGAACACGAGGAGATCCTCGACCTGTTGCTCGCCGGCGACGGGGCGGGGGTGCGTCGGGCGATGGACGAACACCTCGGCCACATCCGCTCGTTGTGGTCCGACCCGACGGGCGAGAGCGACCCGGCGCGCGAGTCCGCGCCGGAGTGAGACCGCGTCGCCGCGGCCGGGAACGCGCACCGATCCCCGGCCCCGGCGGCGGCCCCGCCCGCACGGCACGGCACCGCGCGCCGCTCCCGGCCCCGGTTCCACTCCCGGCCCCGGTTCCACTCCCGAACCCACGACGGGGGACCCACCGCCGAGCCCGGACGACGCGGCCCCTCGGCATGCCCCGATTCCGCACCGACCCGCTTCGCCGACAGCACCGGCGATCCCAGGAAGGCCCTTCATGAGCTACCGATACGCGGTCGTCGACCACGTCTTCGACCTCCCCCTGGACCACCACGACCCGGGCGGCCCGCGCATCGACGTCTTCGCCCGGGAGGTCGCCGACCCGGCCCGGGCCCACGAGCGGTTGCCCTGGCTGCTCTACCTCCAGGGCGGTCCGGGGAGCAAGTCCCCACGGCCGACCGGGAGTACGCCCGGCTGGCTGCGGCACGCGACCAAGACCCACCGGGTGCTGCTGCTGGACCAGCGGGGCACCGGGCGCAGCACGCCGATGACCACCCGCGCCGCCGAACGATTCGGGTCGGCCGAGGAACTGGCGGACCACCTGGCGCACTTCCGGGCCGACGCGATCGTCGCGGACGCCGAGGCGATCCGGCGGAACCTGTGCGGCGACGAGCCGTGGGAGACGCTCGGCCAGAGCTACGGCGGCTTCATCACGCTCAGCTATCTGTCCCGGGCCCCGCAGGGGTTGCGGCGGTGCTACATCACCGGCGGCCTGCCCGGCCTGTCCACCGACGCGGACGAGGTGTACGCGCGGACCTACCCGCGGATCCGGGACAAGAACGCCGAATACCGAGATCGTTATCCGGACGACGTCGCCCGGCTGCGCCGGATCGCCGACACGGTCGCCGGCGGCGGGGTGCGGCTGCCCGACGGGGACCTGCTGACGGTGCGTCGATTGCGCACGCTCGGTCTGGTGTTCGGCATGGGGGACGGCTTCGAGAGGGTGCACTGGCTGCTCGACGAGGCGCTCGACGCGCGGTCCGGCGAGTTGTCGCCCACCTTCCTGGCCCAGGTGATGAACCTGACCGGCTTCGTGGACAATCCGCTGTTCGCGGTCCTGCACGAATCCATCTACGCCCAGGGCGAGGGCGCCACCGACTGGGCCGCCGAACGCGTCATGGCCACCCTCCCCGAGTTCGCCGAGGACGCGGATCCGCTGCTGCTCACCGGCGAGACGATGCACCCCTGGATGTTCGAGGAGATCGCCGGACTGCGGCCGTTCGCCGACGCGGCCCGCATCCTCGCCGAGCGCACCGACTGGCCTCGGCTGTACGACCGGGAGCGGTTGGCCGCGAACCGGGTCCCGGTGACCGCGGCCGTCTACCACGACGACATGTACGTCGACGCGCCCCTGTCCCTGCGAACCGCCCGCGAAGTCGGCGCGGTCCGGACCTGGGTCACCAACGAGTGGGAACACGACGGCGTCGCCGCGTCCGGCGACGCGGTGCTGTCCCGCCTGATGGACATGGCCGTCGGCCGAGCCTGACCGGGGCGGCGCCCCGCGGTGACCCGCCCCGCCGACCGCGCACGGTGTCGACGGGGCGGGCCGACCGGTCGTCCTTCCCGATATCAGCGTGGTTCGTCGCCCTCGATGACGATGCGGTGCATGACGCGTGGGCCCTGATAGTCGTAGGCGGCGTAGTGCTGGGTGCTGCGGTTGTCCCACAGGGCGATGTCCCCGGGGCGCCAGGTCAGCCGCACCTGGAATTCCGGGCGGGCGGTCCGGTCGAACAGGAACGGCAGCAACAGCTCGTTCTCCCGTTCGTCGAGCTCGACGATGCGGGTGGTGAAGATCCGGTTGACGTAGAGGCAGCGCCGACCGGTGACCGGGTGGGTGCGCACGACCGGGTGCACCACCGGCGGCAGCGCCGCGCGGTCGCCGCCGCGGTGCGATCGCGACTTGGCGAAGTCGTGCTCCGCGGTGAGCCCGTCGAGCAGCGCGCGGACGGGTGCGGACAGGCCGCTGTACGCGCTTTCCATGTCGGCCCACACGGTGTCGCCCCCCAGGGCCGGCAGGGACACCGCGCGCAACATCGTGCCCAGCGGCGGACGGGCCATGAAGGTCGCGTCGCTGTGCCAGATGTCCGCGTTGGAGACCTTGGGCCCGTCTCCGCCGGTGGCCAGCACCATCACCTCCGGCAGGTCGGGAGCGGCGGGCTCGCCGAACGGGAAGTGTTGCAACGTCCCGAAGCGGGCCGCCACCTCGCGCTGGCGCTGCGCGGTGATGCGCTGGTCGCGGAAGAAGAGCACCTGGCGTTCGTGCAACGCGTCGGTGAGCGCGGCGAACACCGACGCGTCGAGGTCGTCCCGGTTCAGGTCGAGGTCGAGGACCTCGGCGCCGATGGTGGGGGTGAGCGGACGGATGTCGAACACGGCGGACCTCACGAGAATTGAGACAACGTGACTTAATCGAGTGAGATGGAATGTCTTACACTGCTCGCATGGATGTCAAGACCCGAACCCGAGCGCGCATCCTGGACGCGGCCGAACGCCTGTTCGCCGAGCGCGACACCGCACAGGTGTCGCTCCGCGAGATCGGCGCCGCGGCCGGCCAGCGCAACAACTCGGCCGTGCAGTACCACTTCGGCACCCGCGACGTGCTGGTCAGAGCCCTGTACGAGGACCGCCTGGCGCCGCTCAACGCACGCCGCCTGGAGCTGCTCGCGACCCTGGACGCCGAGGGCGTCGGCGACCTCGGCGCACTGGTGGACGCCTATCTGCGCCCCCTGGCCGAGGCCATGCGCGACGGCGACCGCGCCGGCCACTACGCGCGCTTCGTGCACCGCTACACCCTCGAAGGCGCACCGTTCTCCCCGCCGCTGGGCGAGGACGTCGTCGGCGGCATCCGCGAGGTCACCGCGCGCATCGACGCCGCCCTCGCGGCCGGCGAGCCGGCGCTGCCCGCCGGCACCCGGGCCGGACGGCTGCGCCTGATGCAACTGTTGATCACCGCCACCCTCGCCGACGTGGAGGGGCGACTCGACGAGGCAAGCGAACTCCCGTTGCCGTTCGACGAGTTGACCGCGGATCTGCGGCAGGCCGCAGTGGGCCTGCTGTGCGCACCGGCGGCCTCGCCCGCGCCGCGGGTCGGCGGCTGAGACGCGAGCAGGCGGCTGCTGTTCGTGCCCCGTGCCGTCCCGGCTCCCGACCGGCTCCGACCGCCCTCGATCGAGGCCGGTCGGAGCTACAGTTGCAATGTGGGGGCGCTCGGGGACGCCCACCTGCTCGGGGCAGTCACTCGGCACCGGAGTGGGTCATGACCCTGCTGCTCGTCGTTCTGCTCGTCGTCGGCGGCGTCGCCGCCGTGGTCGCACTGCTCGCCGGGGTCGGACTGCGGGTGGTCCGTCAGTACGAGCGCGGTGTGGTGTTCCGCCTGGGCCGGGTGCAGGAACCGATCCGAGAGGCCGGTCTGACCCGGATCGTGCCGATCGTGGACCGCCTGCGCAAGGTCAACACGCAGATCGTGACGATGCCGGTCCCCGCCCAGGACGGCATCACCCGGGACAACGTCACCGTCCGCGTCGACGCCGTCGTGTATTTCCGGGTGAACGACCCGGTCAAGGCGACGATCGAGGTGCAGGACTACGAGTTCGCGGTGTCCCAGGTCGCCCAGACGTCGTTGCGGTCGATCATCGGCAAGAGCGACCTGGACGACCTGCTGTCGAACCGGGAGGCGCTCAACCAGGGCCTGGCGCTGATGATCGACTCGCCCGCGGTGGGCTGGGGCGTGGAGATCGACCGAGTGGAGATCAAGGACGTGGCGCTGCCGGAGTCGATGAAACGGTCGATGTCCAGGCAGGCCGAGGCCGAGCGCGAACGGCGATCGCGGATCATCACCGCCGACGGCGAGTTCCAGGCGTCGCGCAAGCTCGCCTCCGCGGCGGATGTGATGGCGCGCAGCCCCGCGGCGCTGCAACTGCGGCTGTTGCAGACCATCGTCGAGGTCGCGGCCGAGAAGAACTCGACGGTCGTGCTGCCCTTCCCGGTGGAACTGCTGCGCTTCCTGGAGCACGCGAGCGGCCCGTCGGCGTCCGGCGAGTCGCCGACGGATCGATGAGGGCGCGCGTCGGACGCCCCGCCGGACCGCCGACCGCCCGGCACCGGCCGATACTCGGCGCGGTCCATTCGGCGTAGTCCGGCGTGCGCGAGGGGTGACGGCACTGGTCGACTGAGCCGACACGGCAAACCACCCCGCATCGGAGGCCGATATGGCGATCCTCGTGATTCTCGAAATGCCCGGCATGACCCAGGCCATGTACGAGTCGAGCGCAGACCAGGTGACCGGCGGTCGCGGTGCCGTGAAATCCCCCTCCGACTGGCCGGTGCCGGGGCTGCTCTCGCACACCGCCGCCGCCACGCCCGAGGGCTGGTTCGTCGCCGACGTGTGGGAATCCGAGGAAGCCTTCGAGCGGTTCGGCGAGATCATCATCCCGATCCTGCGCGGCCTCGGCCTTGCGGACGTGCAGCCGAAGGTCTACCCGGTGTTCACGATGGTGACCCGGTAGCCACCCGCGTCCACCCCGCGAACCATCCGCCGTCTGCGCACCCCGGGTCTCCCGGCGCAGGCGGCGGACGCGCGTTCGGGTCCGGGTTCGTGTCGGTGCCGGCCGTGAGGATGGCGTCATGACCGATACCGCGTTCGACTGGCGTTGTTTTCTGGAGCGTTGGAGCGAGGAGTGGGCGGACACCTGCCGTCCGGAGGACGTTCTCGGCGCGGGTGAGGAAGCGGCGCGTCGCACGCGTCGACTCGGGTTCGAACCCGCGTCACCGGCGCGGATCCAGGCCATGGAGGAGCGGCTGGGGATGCGAATGCCGCCGTCGTACCGGGAGTTCCTCGCGGTCACCGACGGCCAGCGGAACGCGGGGGCTTCGTGTCCTTACTCGGTGGCACCGAGGGGGCCCGATGGTTCGTGGACGACGTCGGGTTCGCCGAGGACCCGATGGGAGGCGGAACGGGCGGCGTGGACCGGTACTTCGTCCTCGTACGACGACAAGGCCCCGGTCGCGATCGGGCGAGCCGGACCCGACTGGGCCTTCGCGTTCGACGCCCGACCCCAGCCGTTCCACGAGGGTCGATTCGTCAGCCCGGTCGGTGCCGCCTCGCAGGCGGGCCGGGCCGTCGTGGTGTGGTGTGCTCCCGACCGCCCGGGCTCGCCGGGAGGGCTGTTCCACCTGTCGGTCGCCGAGGGCGGAGCCGAGTGCCATGCGTTCACGGTCCAGGGCGCGACCGTACGACGCAGCGGCGACATACCGCCGGCGCTGGATCCGGACCGGCTGTTCCCGCCCCGCGCCGGCGAACTCTTCTCAGCGTCGGGTCACCGTCGAGCACTCGCGGCGGTCACCGCCGAGTTCGGCGTCGCACTGCCGCGCTTCGCCCTCACCCGCGGACGCCTGCACACCCTCACCACCGCCTCGTGGACGCGACCACCGGGATCGGGTGAGGGCTACCTGACGACCGCGGTGACGCTCCGGTGAGATCCCGAGCCGGTGCGACGCCGTCGACCGAACTCGTCGCATCGGCACGGCCGCACGTGCACGGCACCATGCTCACCCGAACGGCGGAGTAGCCCGACGTGGATTCGTCGTAACTTCGACTGAGCGGTTGCCAGACGGGTGAGCTTTGGGGGTTTGTCATGTCGACACACGACATCGAGGTGGGTTCCGGCGACCCGCGGTACGACGCGCTGCGCCGCGGGTTCAACCAGCGCTGGATCGCCAGTCCGGACTACGTGGTGGTGGCCACGACGGCGGACGACGTGGTGGCGGCGCTCACCGGGTACCTCGCCGATCCGCCCGGTGCGCCCGGCCGGATCACCGTGCGTTCCGGTGGTCACTGCTACGAAAACTTCGTCTCCTCCCCGGACGTCGGCGTCATCATCGACGTCGGCCAAATGAACCGCGTCTATTTCGACCCCGACGAGGACGCCTACTGCATCGAGGCGGGGGCAACGAACTGGCACAGCACCACCCAGCTCTACCGGGCGACGGGGCTGGCGCTGCCCGGGGGCTCCTGCTATTCGGTCGGCCTCGGTGGCCACGTGTCCGGCGGCGGATACGGGCTGCTCTCCCGGATGTTCGGCCTGACGGTGGACTATCTGTACGCGGTGGAGGTGGTCACCGTCGCGGACGGCAGGACACCCGAGAAGACGGTGGCGCGCAAGGATTCGCCGGACGAGGCGCTGCGCGACCTGTGGTGGGCGCACACCGGTGGCGGCGGGGGCAACTTCGGGGTGATCACCAGGTATTGGTTCCGCGGCCTGCCGCAACCACCCGCGCGTGTGCTGCTGCGGTCCCTCGCGTGGAAGTGGTCGGACCTCGTCGAGCACCCCGAACTCTTCAAGTCGCTGGTCCGGCGTTACGGGCAGTTCTTCGAGTACGAGGCCGCCGGCAGACTTCCGGATTCCTTCGGTGAATACACCTACCGCGACATGTTCACGCTGCTGAAGCTCACGCACATGAGCAGCGGCAAGGTCGGTTTGACGATTCAGCTCGACGGCACGCGGGACGACTCCGCGGAGCGGCTCCAGGCGTTCCTGGACTGGATCACCGAGGGGTTCGAGACACCCGACGGCTACCTTGTGGAGGAAACCCCACTCGACCTCCAGATCGGCGAACACCCGGCCCAGAGCGCCCTGTTCATCCCGACGCGGCTTCCCTGGCTGACCGCCACCCAGAGCCTGAACGACTCCGGCCCCAATCGTTGCGGCAAGTACAAGTCGGCGTACATGACGAGGGGGTTCACCGAGGATCAGATCGACGCGATCCTGTTCCACCTCACGGACCCCGACTACGACAACCCCGACGCCCTGGTGCAGGTCGACTCCTACGGCGGGGCGATCAACGACGTGGCCGCTGCGGCGACGGCGGTGCCACAACGCTCCTCGATCCTCAAGCTCCAGTACCAGGTGTATTGGACCTGGGGCACCGATGCCAACAAGGATGGCGTATTCGACTACCAGGACGCGGAGTTGGATCCGGAGATCGCCGGGCCGCATCTGCGCTGGATCCGGGACTTCTATCAGGCGGTCTACCGGGACACCGGGGGAGTGCCGGTGGTACCCGACCCGGCGCTGCCCGCGACCCTGACGGCGAACACGGACGGCTGCTACATCAACTACCCGGACGTCGACATCTCGGACCCGGACTTCAACACGTCGGGCGAGCCCTGGCACCAGCTCTACTACAAGGACGGATACCGGCGACTCCAGCAGGTGAAGCAGTGTTGGGACCCGCACGACGTCTTCCGGCACGAACAGTCCGTTCAGCCGCCGCAGATCCCGTAGAAGCCCTTGTGGGACCGCCGCACCGTCCGCCGCCGCCGGGCTCGATCGTCGCGATTACGAGCGTTTGGCCGGGGGCGGCACCGCGGGGGAGAAGTTGGCGAAGGGTTCGGCGGCCGAGATCAGGGCGGCCAGGGCCGGGGACGTCGCGGCGTCGGGATGCGCGGCCAACGCGTCGCGGGCGCACGTGATCGCCGCGCGCAGGTCCTCGTGACGCGAGGTGGGCATCGGAGTTCCCTTCGGGACCGAAACGATGATCGCCCGGAGTCGTTTCCGGCCTCGGACAGCGATGTTATCCGAGGCCGGAAGTCGAATCACACCGCACGCCCGTCCTGTTCGGAAAGTCCGATGGCCGTGCCCGCTCGGGCGGCTGTTGCGAGGCGGCGGGCTGCGCGCGGAAGTCCGGCCGGGGCGCCGGGGCGGCCGTGTGGAGGTGCAGATGATTCCCTGCGGATTTCACGGCTGCCCCGGCTTCCTGCATCCCTGCCCGATAAAGGGCGTTTCACCCCGGCGCGGTGCGGTGGTGTTTTCCGGAATTGTGATTCCGGTGCGGCGCGCGAGGAAAGGGCGGGGTGTGGTCCGCATCGATGAATTCGATGCGGACCAC